>JAIKVP010000120.1 GCA_024685635.1 Lachnospiraceae bacterium | reverse complement strand
GATGACAGAATCTCTAAAGAAGAGGCAACTACTAGTGAGCAGCCAATGACGACAGAGGCAAATGATAGCGATTTAGAAGATGCATCAAATGCTAATAGCTTATCAGATGATAGCGCTACTGAAGAAAGTGTAGCTACTGATTCAAAGAAGAGTTCAACTAAAGGTGTAGATATTGATTTGACAACAATGTCAGCAAATATGGTTTACGCCGAGGTTTACAACATGGTAATGACACCTGATGACTATATCGGTAAGACCGTTAAGATGTCAGGAGAGTGTGCTTATTATCACGATGAGAACACTAACAAAGACTATTATGCCTGCATCATAAAAGATGCGACAGCCTGTTGTGCTCAGGGCATAGAGTTTGAATTAGCAGAGGGTGATTATCCTAAACATGAGGATCCGGTTACTGTTACTGGAGTCTTTACAGTTTATGAAGAGGATGGTCAAAAATACTGCACATTAAAGAACGGAAAATTATCATAAATATAGAAAAATCCAAGGCTGACATAAGCCTTGGATTTCTTTTTGCTTTTATCATTTTCATTAATTAGCCTGATAAGCAGGAATTAAATTAGCCTTGATAAGAACGGTCTTTAACTGACAACCAATTATCGTGCTGATAGCTATTTTAGCCGCGTCAAATGGTAAAAATGGAATTACACAAGCAGATAGAGAAGGGATTAAATCCATATTCATCAGCTTCATAAAATATAAGGTTCCAAAGCAGTAGCAAACCAATAATCCAAGAACCATTCCGATCACATGCATATACCATTTGTTAACTGGAAACTTGTCAATAAAGAATCCTGATATTAAAACAAGGAATATAAAGCCTATTAAGTATCCACCGGTAGGTCCTGTAAGCTTTTGAAGTCCACCCTCAAAGCCTGAAAATACAGGCAAACCAACAGCGCCTAACAAAAGATATACGATACAGGCGATAACGCCCTTAATAGGCCCTAATACATAAGCGCACAGATACATTGCCAATACTCCTAGAGATACTGGAATAGCGCCAATAGGTATCGAGAGAGGTCCTAGTAAGCAACATATCGCTGCCATAAGTCCACATAGTGTCATTGTTTTTACTGAGATTTTCTTATTCTCCATAATGTCCTCCTGATATTTCCCTTTCCCCAGATGAGATTATAATACGCCTTAGATTGATTGTCAACCTGTAAAATAGAAATGGTTAACCATTACTCTTTCGTTGTTACTTTCTCTTGTCTGTGATATAATTTTACTATCTAAATTAATCCATTATTAGGAGGTAAAATGCGATGACAGAAACAAGACCTTTTGTACCATGGAAGCTTATGAATGACTTTATGGTTGATGCTTTTAAGGGCTATGGCGTACCGGAGGAGGACGCTAAGATATGTGCGGATGTGCTCTTAGAATCAGACAGACGAGGCATCGAGAGCCACGGCTGCAACCGTTTTAAGCCAATTTATATCGACAGAATTGTAAAGGGAACCCTTCTTCCTAAGACTGAGATAGAGATCATCAAGGAGACTCCAACCACAGTAGTTATGGACGCTCATGACGGCATGGGTATGGTGGCTTCACACAAGATGATGACTATGTTAGTTGAGAAGGCTAAACAGTATGGTATGGCTGGTGGAGCAATCAGAAATTCTACCCACTACGGAATTGCAGGCTATTGGGCAACAATGGCGAGCAAGGAGGGAATGGTAGGTATCACAGGAACTAACGCTAGACCTTCGATTGCGCCTACATTTGGCGTGGAGAACATGATGGGAACCAACCCGTTAACATTTGCCTTGCCTACAGATGAGGAATTCCCATTTGTGCTTGACTGTGCGACTTCAATTGTTCAGAGAGGAAGAATTGAATACTACGCAAGAGACGGCAAGGATACACCTGCTGGAATGGTTATCTCAGAGCAGGGAGAGGCTTTAACAGACAGCAAGGACATTTTGGATCAGCTAGTTAAGGGAACAGCAGCCCTGGCGCCACTTGGCGGAATCGGCGAAGAGATGGCTGGATACAAGGGCTATGGCTATGCTGCAGTTGTTGAAATCCTATCGGCAGCATTGTCTGGTGGAGAGTTCATGAAGGCTCTAACAGGCGTAAATGCTGAGGGCAAGCCACAGATGTATCATCTTGGTCACTTCTTCTTTGTTGTTGACCCTGAGGTGTTCATGGGAAGAGATACATTTAAGAAGATTGCTGGAGATATCTGTAGAGAGCTTAGAGCATCTAAGAAGGCACCGGGAGAGAGCAGAATTTATACTGCAGGTGAGAAAGAGTATGATGTTTGGCAGTTTAGAAAGGACAAGGGAGTTCCTGTCGGAGAGGCTGTTCAGAAGGACATCATCAAGGTTAGAGACGAGCTTAAGCTAGATTACAAGTTTGATTTTGAAAAATAGGAGAGTTATATGTTTTTAGACGGTAAGTTATGGATTGCAAATGATGACAAGGGCGAGCATATTGTTATGGAGCCTAAGCTTGCTAACAGGCATGGACTTGTCTGTGGTGCTACTGGTACCGGTAAGACTGTCACCTTAAAGGTTATGGCAGAGAGTCTCTCGGATATGGGAGTCCCTGTATTTATGGCTGATGTTAAGGGTGATATAGCTGGAATTTCTAAGGCTGGAG
>JAIKVP010000089.1 GCA_024685635.1 Lachnospiraceae bacterium | reverse complement strand
TATAATAGGCTAAAAATTAAGGCTTTTGTTCTTTAATCTGAACAAAAGCCTTTTTCATTAATAATATGTATATTTATCGATGTACTTTCTAATCTGAACACCATCTATAGACGTAATAGAAGATTCTAATTTACCATTCTTATCATACTTATATATATATATGATTTGCTAGTAACAACACCGTTATCATATCTCTCAAAGTACTGTTTTGTCATTTCTGACTTTTTATTATACTCTTCCTTCCAAATATTACTAAGCACCCATTCACCATCAACATATTCATACGATGTTGTTACATATTTTTTTACTTTTTTACTTGCAGCTTTAGCTGGTATTAAAGATACTGTTGATAATATCAACACCATTGTCATAATTAAACTAATCGTTTTCTTCATAGGCATTACTCCTTTCATTCTTTACATTATCTAGCTATATCAGCTATAGTTAGACAAATGTTTCACGTGAAACAAAACATAGTAAAAATGAATATACAAACTATAATTAAGTCATAAACCTTTATTAAATTACCATACTAGTATAGATTTATAAGTCTTTATTAAAGTTATTCAGGGTAAGCAACTGTACCAGTAAATACAGGATAGTCATTAGAAGCTTTATTAACTGCCTCTTCTAATGTCATACCATGAAAATCAGATGCAGCAAAACATCTTCCAGATTTTCTATTCTCAATAAATGCTCCTACTACAACACCAGGTATCGCACTCTCAGGTGAATTAGGTGCATTAGGTCCACCCAAATCAGTTCTACACCAGCCTGGATCAGTAAGATTAATGCATATATCTGTACCTTCATATTTAGCAGCTAAATCCATAGTAACCTTATCAAGAGCCGCCTTACTTGCAGAATATCCTGCCTGTTCTGGCTCAAGACGAATACCACTTGTTGTATTAACTATTCTTCCAAAAGCTCTCTTCTCCATCTTAGGAAGAAAATGATATACAATCATCATAGGTGCAATTGTATTTATCTTGAAGCTTTCCTCATAATCAGAAACAGGAGTATCAAGATATACATTTCTATATGCAATCTGAATGCCGGCATTATTAAGAACAATATCTATGTCCTTTCCCATTTCATCTATAGTTTTTAGCATTTGCTCAACCTGACTTAGGTCGGAAAATTCTGCTGCGACAGCTACTGCTTCTACACCTAAAGCCTTAGCATCCTCTACGACTTTATTACAGTTTTCTAAAGACCTAGCTTGAACAATTAAGTTACATCCCTGCTTAGCTAAAGACATTGCAGCACCATAGCCTATTCCTCTGGCTGCACCTGTAACTAAAGCCCAACGCCCTTTTACATCTAACATTTTTATTCCTCCATCAATTAGTCATTGAATAAATAAGAGTTATATTGCATTTATATTAGAATACAATATAACTCTTAATCTTTTTTACATTATGTCCGTATAATTAAATAATATTGCTTCTAAAATAATATAAAGCAAAATAGCCAATTAAACAGATTAAGAAAATGCAATTATTAAGTTTAATCTTAAAGATGAGCATTAACTGCTATCTTATAAATAGCAGCTACATCATCAGAAGAAAGTTCAACAAATCCTCCAGTCTTGCCATCTCCAAGTCCTAGCTTATCAACTAACTTAGGAATATCTTCTTCCTTAGCTCCTATTTCTTCAAAATTAATAGGCATACCTATACTATGTAAGAAAGTTCTAAATCTCCTAATACCTTCTAAAGCAGTCACTTCTGGATTCTCATAATTCATATGACAGCCAAATACCCTAGTAGCCATCTGACAGAATCTCATAACATTATGCTTATAAACAAACTCCATCCATGAAGGCATTATAACAGCAAGTCCGGCACCATGTGCACAATCATAAAGAGCAGATAATTCATGTTCAATTGCATGACTATTCCAATCTTGTGACCGTCCCACGCCAACTATACCATTATGAGCAACTGTTCCAGCCCACATAATGTTAGCTCTTGCCTCATAATTAGTTGGATCCTTAATAACTCTTGGAGCCTCTTTAACCATAGTAGTAAGCACTGCCTCACATAATCTATCAGTAATTTCTACTTCTGTTGTATTGGTAAAATACCTCTCAAATACATGCGCCATAATATCAGTAGCTCCACATGCTGTCTGATATGGAGGTAAAGTAGTCGTAAGTTCAGGATTCATAATAGAGAACTTAGGTCTTAATGTTTCTGATCCAGTACCACGCTTAAGCATACCATCTTCCTTCGTGATAACAGAATCACCAGAACCCTCACTTCCAGCTGCAGCTATAGTTAATACTACTCCAACAGGTAAAGCCTTCTCAATCATTTTACCTGAATAGAAATCCCAAAAATCTCCATCATACAAGGTTCCAGCTGCTATAGCCTTAGCTGAATCGATTACACTTCCTCCACCAACTGCTAAAAGAAAATCAACATTTTCTTCTTTACATAGCTTTATGCCTTCATATACAAGTCCACTTCTTGGATTAGGTTTTACTCCACCTAATTCAACATATGGTATTTGCTCACTATCAAGTGATTTTCTAACTCTGTCAATAAGACCAGACTTTATGACACTTCCACCACCGTAGTGAATCAATACCTTACTACCACCATACTTCTTAACATACTTGCCAGCCTCTTCTTCTGTTTTCTTGCCAAAGACAAAATATGTTGGCGAATAGAATGTAAAGTTCTCCATAAATCTCCTCCTTTATGGTTTAATTATATATATTTAGAAATATATAATTCACTTTTATTATTTATAAAAGACTTTAATATTCTTATATTTTCT
>JAIKVP010000066.1 GCA_024685635.1 Lachnospiraceae bacterium | reverse complement strand
CGATTCCTAGGGCTACTATGTGTATACCAGTTGTGGCGTGGGGCTGGCGTCTTAGGTTTGTTATGGCGTGTTTAAATTTGGCATGTGAGTTCTCCTATAAAGATATTTTGGCTATTTGTTACAAAGATACTGCTATTTAAAGTCTTCCACTTACCCACGCCTTTTAAAGAAGACAGAAAGGAAAAGAAATGGGACAGGTTATTATTCAAGAAGATACAACGAAGTATCCGCTACAATTAGTTGGAAAAGAGGCTGGGATATGCTGGAATTCAGATACTTCTGATATTGAAAAGAATATGAGACGAGGTCTTGATTGCATCGAATCAAATCACGGAAGAACGTGGGAATTCCCACAGATCTATATGGAACTTGATGGTTATTCAGCTAGAGTAATCAGAGAGTTCTATACGCATATTGGGGGGGCAAGTAGTCGCTTACAATCATCAACCAGATACATCGATTATGAATCCGGCTTTGACTATGTAACACCTCCTACAATAGCTCATAATCCAGAGAGTAAACAAGTATATGATCAGGCAATGAAAGATATTACAAGAGCTTTGCAAACACTTGAAGCTCTTAAAGTACCTAGAGAAGACTGTGCTATGGTTCTTCCTTTAGGAATGACGACAAAAGTTGTTTGCCGTATGAATCTTCGTACATTGGCAGATATGTCTCATCAACGTCTCTGCTCCAGAGCATATTGGGAATTTAGAAGTCTAATGAAGGATATTATGAATGCCTTATGCGAATATTCAAATGAATGGAAAGTACTAATTCCAAAAGTATGTATGCCGAAATGTGAGGTATATGGTTTTTGTACTGAGAAAAAGAGTTGTGGAAGGAAACCTAAGAAAGAAAATTAAGTATTATGCGATAGCATAAATAATACAGATTGACATAAAATACATGATTTGCTATAATTAATGTTGAGGTGAAGAGAATGCCAGCAAAGAAATGTCCTTTATGTGATAAACCGATTACATCTGATGATAAAACAGTACCATTTAAAAACAGGACAGCACATGAGTCCTGTTTTAATGTACATATGAAAGCTGTTGCTACAACAAAAAAGGATGAATTAGAACAAAAATTAGAAGAAAAAAAACATACTAAACGAAAAACAAAACCGAAGATAGAAGTAGTTAAAGATCCAGTAACTGAAGAAGAATATAAGGATAAATTAGACTTCTATGATTATGTAAGAACTTTATTAGGTAATGAAGATATTCCGGCTAAGGTTTATGCTGTTGTAAGTAAGTACATAGATCAATATGGGTTTGATTTCGTAAGTATGAAACAAACTTTAGTCTATTTACACGACATAAAAGAGAAAGAATTAACAGGGGATATCGTTGGGATTATCCCCTATTATTATGATGAGGCTGTTGCTTTTTATAAAGAGATTGAACGAATTGATAAAGCAAATCAGAATATTCAATCTAAAGATATGTATAAACAAAAGACTATATATATTAAACCAAAAAAGAGAGAGATAAAACAATTACCTTTCGATTAGGGGGGGATAACATAATGCAAGTTTCTGATCACGCACAGAGAAGATATGCAGAACGGATTATGGACAGAGATACCAAGGCTGATGTTGCAGTTTATGTGTCTGCTAATAAGGATAAGATTAACAATGACATCAATAAGATGGTTGAGTACGGTACGCTTATCTATTCCGGAAAGATGGAGAAGAACAATAATGTTGTCAACGTGTACATTAAGGATACGTGGATCGTACTAGTAGATCCTGGATCTAAGCGTGTAATTACATTGTATTCCATCGATCTTGGCGTAGGCAGTCTGTTCAATGAAGAGTATATTGGCAGGCTGATGCATAAGTTAGAGAGTGCCAAAGCTGATTATGAAGCCAAGAATGCTGAGTTACAAGAACTGATACAGGAATTAAGAGAGCAGCAGGAAGAAAACAAAGAGAAGATTACTGAGTACAGAAGACTTGCTAATGAATTAGAGAAAGCAAACGAGAACATCGTAAACGTGATTTCTGATTATGAGGTGCAGAGATATGTGGCTGAAGCAGAAGTCAGGGATATTGTTGAGACTCTGATTGGTAAGAAGGTTAAGTAGGGTATAACGGGGTATAACAGATGAAGTGTGTGAACTGTCCTTATATACAAGAACAATTGAAAGATCGTATTGAAACAGCGTTAAGATATGATGGCTTTATTCCTGATTACAAATCTGCTGAATATGAAGATGTAGACTATTGTTATTGTGAAAAAGTCGGACATAAACTGTATGCCGGAAGATGTTCGGATGCTGAATATATAGATGAAGACGAGTGGTTTGGTTTCTTGTATTGCAATGGTTTTGATTTGAGTTTGATTGAAAAATATGATGATGATTTTCAACCAGATGATACTATAAATGATACTTTAAAAGAAACTAAAAAACAAAAGAAAAGGCGTAGAAATAAGAAGCATTTTCGTAGGCAGCTAAGGATTTATGATGCATTAAAACGATGGTATCCAACTCCAATGTGGCC
>JAIKVP010000041.1 GCA_024685635.1 Lachnospiraceae bacterium | reverse complement strand
TAAACCTAAAGATTAAAGTCAAGGGCGAGTTTCGTTGCTAGCGTTTGATACTTGTGATGAGTATAATGAACATATGCATAGAGGTGTTAAGGAACGAGATCAGAGGAATATAATCGCAATAAAAAAAGGTCTTATAGGGGGGACTGTTGAAGAATATATGGATAAGATAAATGGAAAAAGAAGGCAAGAAGTTATCGAGTGGAAGAAAGAAGGTTTTTCTTATTATAAAATGAATAAGGAGAATTATAGAAAAGCTATGGATGAATTAAAAAAACGTAAAGTTAATAATCTAAAGTATATAAGCGATGTTTTGCTATAACAACTCAATTTAAGATTCAAAAGGACAGATTGGAATAATCTCTGCATAGTTTATAGTAGTGAAGGTGATTCAATAGTTATCAGAGATTACTTTATGAGTCTTGACTCATGTAATATAAGTGTTGGATTTACTGATGGAGAAGTATTAAACAGCAGTAGACTAAAAGAGATTGTTGATAAGAGAGTGTTATACTTGACACTACCATGATTCATAGGAGAATAGTAATTATGAAATCGTTAAACAAGGCTTTTATGGAAGTTTATGGTGAAGCACTTGCGCCATACGGATTTAAGAGGGTTAAAGGGAGACAACCATATATTGTAAGAGTGATAAATGATGAAATTGTACATGTGTTAACAGTGATTAAGGAAGATACAGCAGATTACGAAACCAGTGGGTTTAGAATCTATGCCGGTGTGGCAACGGTGTATAGATTAAAGATTGATTTTGATGAAAAACCTTACTATTGCAGAGAATGGTTGGTCAGTATTGATAAAATATATCAAAATGATGATTATTTTGAAGGCAGAAATGATAGGTTTATCGATAAGTATAGCTACATTTATGGTAAGAACGAAGAAAATGCATTAATGGAATGTATGAGAAAATCACTTGAAGGAACTAAAGAAGTAGCATTAAGAGTTTTTGAAAAGATTAATAATCTGAAAATGTGTATCAGTTTTTGGGAGCGTTATAGTATGACAGTTTATACTGTTCATAATAATATGCTTATTAATCCTAAAAAATCAAATGAAGGAGTGGTAGCATTACTTGCATTTGATACATATGAAAAATATAATGAGTATCTAATCAATGGTATAAGAAAACGTGATGAATCCACTGTTAATGACATAAAATTAGGACGCTTAGGAGGCACTGTTGAAGATTATATGTTGAGGGTTAATGGAAAAAGGAGAAAAGAAGTAATTAAATGGAAGCAAGAGGGATATTTATATTATAAGACTAATGAAAATAACTATAATGAACTGATTAGGGAAATAAATAAAAGAAAAGAGAGTAACATAGATTATTTAAACAGTGTTTTGGTATAAGTATTTAGAAAACGTTATTGAAATGATTTTATTCAGATCAGAATATAATTTAATAATTGTTGATTACAACACTGATGGAGAAATCTGTCAGTGTTTTTTTTATTTGAGTGAATATGAAAGGAGAACAAGTATATATGTTAGGAATTAAAGACGGATATAAGCGAAAGACTGAAAAGATTTACAAGGTGCCATATTGTGTACAGGATACGATTCCGATTTACAGGATATCGGAGGAAGGAATATTTGAACTAGAGAAAAAGAAAGGGATTCATCTTTTTGATAAGATGTATCTGTTTGAGGATATAAACTTCTCTACGCAGGATGAGATAGAAAAGGAGCAGACGATTAACAGATTCAGAATGCTTCTTAATTCAATGAATGTGTCTTACAAGATTATTATAAGCAATCATTACGCTGATAATGAAAGACTAAGGGAGACACTTCTTCATAAGGCGATTGATAAGGAGTTGGAACCGTTGGCAAATGAGTACCATAACCTTATTGAAGAACGATTGTCAGAAGGAAGAGATGGATTGTTGCAGTCGAGGTATTTCATAGTGAGTTGCTACAAGACGGACTTTGAGAGTGCGAAGACTTACTTTAATACCATAGAGTATTCGATGCAGCAGCTATTTCATAGGCTTGGAAGTACGCTTATTCCGTTAAATGCTACAGACAGACTTAGAGCACTTCACAGTTTTTATCGTATGGGTAAGGAAGAGACATTCAACTTTGAATGGAATAATTATCTAAAACTAAGACGGGATTGGAGAAATGACATCATTAACACTTCTATCAGAGAACATAAGGAGTATATCGAGATGGAGGAAGGTAAGGTAGCATGTACGCTTTTTGTAAGGCAGTTTGCATCTGGATTATCAGATATATTCTTAAATGAACTTGCAAATGTGCCATTTCCGTTGATTGTGACTATGGATTGTGAGCCGATGGATAACCATTATGCTTATAATCTTGTCATGAAGAAGTATATGGGAAATGAGCGCAGTATCAATAAAGAGCAGGAGAAGAAGAATGAGAACGGAGATTATTCAAGTAACATTTCCTACGAGAAGAGGATGCAGCAACAGGAATCTGAGGAAATGCTTGATAGTCTTCGTTCTTTTGATGAGAGGCTTTTCTTTGTTGGTATCACTGTACTTATACGAGCCGATTCTAGGGAAGAACTTGAAGAGAGGAAAGAGAAGATAATGATTATCGGTTCCGGATACAATATGGAGCTTGTGCCACATTCATATAATCAGCTTGACGGTATGAATACCACGCTTCCAACAGGAGCAAGATTTATTGATACTATGAGGTCACTTACAACAGAGTCCTTATCGGTATTTACACCTTTCAATGTTCAGGAGATTGACCACGAGTATGGTTATTGTTATGGATATAATAAGGTGTCTAAGAATTTGATACTTGGCAATCGTAAGCGCCTTAAGAACGGTAATGGTATGGTGTTTGGAGTACCGGGCTCCGGTAAATCATTTCAGGAGAAAATGGAGATGGGGCAAGTGTTGTGCTTTTCAAATGATGACATCGTCGTTATAGATCCGATGTCAGAGTATAAGGGTATAGCTGAGAAATGGGGAGGCCAGTATATCAATCTTACTCAGTCGGCTGAAAATGTATTTTATATCAATCCTTTTCACGTTCCGGAGCATGTACCTGACAAGGATAGGTTTATAGCGGAGAAAGCGGAGTTTGCTTATGCAATCTGTGAGCAAGCATTAAAACCTGCAGATCTTACAAGCAGGCATATAGCAGTTATAGATAGAGCTATCAGACATATGTATGATGAGTATTTTAAGACTTACGAGGGAACTAAACCAAGGAGAAGGAGTAAGCTTGCCTGTCCTACAATACGATTAATGCGTGAGTATCTTCAGGAACATGAGATGGATAATGAATCGGCAAGAGAGCTTATTGATCAGCTTGAAGTATTTACTGATGGTACACTTGATATATTTGCAAGAGAGCAGTCTACATCTGAAGAGAATAGGTTTACTGTATATGGATTCTCTGAGCTTGGTAAGAGGATGAGAGCTATGGCAATGCTTGTTATGATTGAATCTATTACAAGTAAGATTAAATATAATCAGTCTTCCGGTATTGCTACATGGGTATATGTAGATGAGATTCATGAATTATGGGGTGATGAGTACTCACTTCATGCTATTGAGAGAATGTGGCGTGAGGTTAGAAAACGAGGTGGAATCTGCACCGGAATGAGTCAAAATCTTGTTGATGCATTGCGTAACCGTACCACTAAAACCATTGTTTCAAACTCTGAGTTTATGATGATTCTCGATCAGGGTGTTATGGATAGAGAGATATTATCAGAGCTCTTTACGGTGTCGAATGAGCAGATTAATTGTGTAAATGGAGCAGAGCCCGGAACCGGACTTATCCGCTTTAGTGAGAAGATAGTTCCCTTTAGCAATCAGGTAGATAGTGACAGTAAGCTTTATCAGCTGTTTAATACTAACTTCCATGAACAGTATGGTAAGTCTTCAAGGTAGGTGTGTCTATGAATGGAAATGAAATGATAAAGATTATTGAAGGTTTGAGCGGTTCTGCGAGGAACCGCTTTTATGATTTGTCGGACAAAGATAAGAGGAAGTTCTTAAAGAAGGCAAAGAATGTTGCTGAAAAGCTTGATTCAAAGACTCTTGAAAAACAGCTTGATATGAGAAAAAGAATCAGGAGAATGAGAGGCTCAAAGAATAAGAGTCTGCATTTGTCATCTGCATCGAATATAGAAAGTAAAGCATCTAGCACTATGGAATCTTATGTCGTAGCAATGGAATATATGCTTACAACTGGTAAGATTGATGGAGATGATGACAGTGATGTAAGAGATGAGTCATACCGGGAAATGCAATCTATGATGAGTAGAAGTAGTCATGTAACAAAGCGTATCCAATACGGTAGAGTGGCTAGTTACAGAGCTATACATAGAATGACACGTAAAGAGAGTTCACCTATAACCAACTCTGAGATTTCAAAGGTATTGGTTAAGCGTGACGTAAGAAAGAATGCAGCAAAGGCATCAAGATTAGGGCAGTCAATTAGTCAGTCGGCTAAGAGTTCTGCAGAAGCTGTGAAATCATTTGCAGAGAAGACCAAGGAAGCGACTAAACAGCTTATAAAAGTAATGAGAAAAATGGCAAATCCACTTCTATTGATAGGTGGACTTGTCATTGTTGTTTTTTCTGCTGTATTTGTATCACTTGCTGCGGTTGTCGGAGCTTCAAGTGGTGTTGCGTCTGATGGTGCAAGTGATTCTTATGAGGCAAAGGTTTCAGCAAAGACCGAGGCGTATAGACCTTTGGTTGAAAAGTATTGTGATAAGTATGGGATTGATGATTATGTTGAACTTGTTCTTGCGATGATTGAACAAGAATCAGGTGGCAATCCACCTGATGTAATGCAGACGGAGCAAAGCTATTATAATACTCATCCGCCAATTGATTCTGCTGAGGAGAGCATTGATTGCGGAACTCATGAGTTAAGTGATTGTTTGAAGTCTGCCAAGTGCAAAGACCCGGATGATATAGCAGGCATAAAGCTTGCAATTCAAGGTTATAACTTCGGAAACGGTTATATAGGTTGGGCTATAAAGAATTACAAAGGTTATACGGAAGAGAGTGCGAAGGTGTTCTCAGCGAAAATGAAGGCGCAGCTTCATTTGTCAGGATATGGAGATGTTGAGTACGTAAAGCATGTTTTAAGATATTATGTGCCGATTGAGAATTTTAAGATTTCAAATGAGAGTGCATCAAAGATCCTTAAGGAGCTAAAGGAGAATAACAAAGCGAGTACAGGTGCATGGAAGGTTATAGAAAAAGGTGCATCTTTGATAGGCAAGGTCGATTACAGTATGGATAAGCGTCAAGGTGATGGAAGAGATAATCCTAAGTATCTTGATTGTTCGTCATTTACCGCGTGGGCTTTTCATAAGAGTGGGTATTCAAGCGTTCCATATGGTTCGACTACTGCAACATTTGTTGAGTCAGGTAAGTTTGAGACTATATCAGCGGATAAGCTAAAGGTTGGAGATATTGGACTTAATAGTAATACCACCGCAACAGGCGGTTCGAATCATGTAGGAATATATTGCGGAAAGCTTAAAAACGGCACTAAAGTATGGCTTCACTGTACCTCCTCATCATCAACATCGTTAACCGGTAATACTCAAGGCCCGATGTTTGGTGCATATACCAACTTTACATACTTTAGGTGCTTTAAGAAATTTGATTAACTTCTGGACTTCTGGACCAATGGTTCAGAAGTGGGAATTAATGATTGGAGGAAATATTATGTTTAAGAAGATAAGAAAACGATACTGGTATCATCGAGACAGAGGAAACGGAAGAAAACTAATACTCTGCATTACGATATTCATATTATCGGTGATCTCATGTGTAGGTTTAGGAGTAAGAAGTGCTATCTTGAAGTATCAGCAAGAAAGCAAATGTAATCAAGATAACACAACAGAAGTAGCATCCGGACAAGCGGTAAGTGAAGATGCTGTATCAGGTTCGGCAACATCCGGTAATGCTTGTGAAGTATCGTATGGCGTATCAGAAGATGCGGTAGATAATGCTTATGAAGTTGACACCAGTGGTATGGTAACATTTTTAGGATATATGTCAGATCATGCTTATGAGACACTTATTAATCTGACAGAGGATAAGTGTAGAGAGCTAGGAGTAAACACAGCAAAGAAACTTGATTTTCAAAAGACAGGCGCTACAGAGTTTGACATTATAGGATATATCCTTGTCGGCAACTATAAGGTGTGTGAATGTGCATATAACCTTAAGAGCGATGTGGTTACAATAGCAGATACGACTTACATGGAATCAGATATAAGAGATATAGAAGCCGCCAGAAGAAAAGCAGAGGCAGATGAGCTTAAGAAGGAACAGGAAGAAGCTAGGGGAGCGACGGAGAAAAACGATAAAAAGGTGGTGAAGAAGAAGGAAAAGAAATCAGCATCGAAAAAAGAGCATAAAGCTAAATAAATCTTCTACTTGGGTTTAAGGTGTGCTACAATAAAAATGGTAGTAATTTATTGGTGATAACAAATCGGCAGTTTGCAGGGCTCTTTTGCTAGAGAAAGAGCGCGGCAAATTCCAATTTGTCCGCATCTCCTCTCCCTAAACGCTTCCCTTGGTTGTTGGAGTAGAATTTCCAAATACATTTCAGGGCTTTTGCATGTGAGCAATATTTCTGTATCATTTGGGGGTGTTTTGTGGTATAATCGGTGTATAAATTCGTGAAAACAGCCCCAATAAGCAAGTTGTCAAAATAAAGATTGGAGAGTGACCTTGAAATGAATACTTACAAAAGAGGTTTGTTCCTAAAAGAGTTTGCTGAGATGATCGATTCAATGGTTGATTATGAGCACTTTTCAAGAGAAAGATTAGTAGACAATTTGTGCCGTATTGCTCGTTCGTTTCGCCTTACCAAAGTTATTACGGAGTTTTATAAAAGCATTACAGATGAAAAAGACGGCAAAGGTGAAGTACTTTGTGATTTTGATGAGGGTCCGGCTGAAGTAGTAGTGATGAAAAA
>JAIKVP010000039.1 GCA_024685635.1 Lachnospiraceae bacterium | reverse complement strand
CAAGGATATATATTAAAGACGGAGTTATAACAGAGAAAGAATTACTTTTAAGAGGATAGGATAGTATGCAAATGCAACGATTCATCTGAATCGTTGCATTTGTTTGTTTATGTTTTGTTATGGCTTAGGGGATAATTGGCGCCTTTTTGCTAGCGTTTGTGTAAATGCAAATCAGCTAATATGACTGCAGACTCTATATTGTCATCCTCATTATTTTTGTTACGCCAAGCGCAAATGTAGCGAATTACAGCGTCATACGGAGTGTATCCTGACATTTTAAGTTTATTAATAGTCTCCTTACATTTTTTAGAAAGAGTTGCTAGAGCGATTTCTTGATCATCTATATGGGCTATTAGTTTATCTCCTTTTATCATAAGATGATTACCGGATCTCATTCCTAGAATAAGTCTTTTATGATTTTTGAAGGAATCTAGTACTACATCCCTATGAGTTAGCTGTAGAATTAATTCTTCAGGCTCTGGATATGTATTAGCGTCTTTCTTGACGAATGATGCATATTCCGAAAACTTATCAAAAACTCCAGTTTTATAGTGTATATGAAGATTATGCTTTGCTCTTGTCATTGCAACATATAATTTACGTATTTCTTCATCATTTGTAAGATCAGATTTATTGATTAACATGAAAATGTTGTCAAATTCTCTGCCTTTTGATTTGTGCATAGTAGATATTGATATAGTGCCAAGCGTATCTTCATAAAAATCTTCAAGTTTAGACTCATGCAGGTAGATTTCAAAATCTGAGAAATACTTCTTACTACAACTTTTTTCATAAGTTTTAAGAATATTATTAACGATATAAAGGCAGGCACTATCAGCGTATTGCGATGCAAGTTTTTCTTTTGCTTCTGCCCATTTTTTATCGCTAATAATTGGTGTGCTCTCATTTGATTTTAATAGTTTAAGGAAGTATCGAATCTCGGCAATATCATATATATCAAAATAATCCATTGACTGGATAAGTCTAGCTTTTACATTACGCTTCATAAGCATGCCAAGAATGATAAGTGCTTCTTTGTTGGTATCAGTGAGAATGCAGCTTGTACCTGAGTAATTAGACTCTAATAAATCATTTACCACTGCTTCTTCAATATTGTTACCAGTATGGTTATATAAGCCTACTTCTCCTTCTTCTTGGCTGACTGCATATATTTCATCAGTTTTCATTCTATCAGCTAATAGAGTGACAAAATGATTGGAGAATTCTACAATTTTTTGGCTACTTCTATAATTAGCTAAGAGTGAATATAAGGATGCATCATAATCTGACAGCAGATTCTTAAGGTATTTAGAATCAGAACCTCTAAACTTATAAATATTCTGGTCATCATCTCCAACAGCTATGACACGCATTTCTTCATTGTGTTTAATAAGAAGTTTGACAAGTGTATACTCATATTCATCCATATCCTGAGCTTCGTCTATAACTAAAACACTTTTTGTAATCTTGCCAAAATCTGATTCGCCCTCAATAATAAGCTTAGTAGCGTCTTCTACAACATTTTTGGATTCTAAAATGTTACCGATTTTGCCAAGCAAATCAAAACAGTATGAGTGAAATGTTTTGATTTCAATAAAATGTGCAGCATTGCCAATTAATTGATGTAATCGATCCTTAAATTCAATGGCTGCAGCTCTAGAAAATGTTAGCATAAGCAACTGTTCGTGTTTAACATCCGCTAATAGCAGTAAAGAGGCGAGTTTGTGTACTAACACTCTTGTTTTGCCACTTCCAGGTCCTGCGGCAACAACAATATTTTTAGAATAATTATCATTTATTATTTCTAACTGTTTATCAGAGAGTGTTCCAAATAGCTGTTTGTACTTACTAGGAGTGATATTGCGGTTAATATCATTTGCTTTGTCACCTGAAAAATACTTAGCAAGGAACTTCTTATAATCCATTTGAAAATAATCATTTACAAACTGTAATGCCTGCTGGTAGTCCTTGGCCATCATATTAGCGTACTCTCCAACTATATGTATCATTTGGATTTTTTGCTGATAGTACTCGTTTAGCGTTTTATAGTCATCTTTTTTGTATTTAATTTTGTTATCAAGCTCTAGCCTCTTGATGCTAAGAGCATTGTAAAGAACTAAGAAACCACCTTCAATTCGTATGGCTTCTATTTTGCTTAAATATAGCAATGCATCCTCAATCTCTGACGCAGTA
>JAIKVP010000014.1 GCA_024685635.1 Lachnospiraceae bacterium | reverse complement strand
TATCCATCTCAAGCACAGTAAACCTTAAGTTATACTCTGTGGCCTGTTCACCTTCCTTTGGGAAATGGTCAAGAAGCTCAATGATATGGCCGCCGATTGATTCGTATTCGTCTGAAGTAATGTCTAGTTCTAGCGAGTCGTTTAGGTCGTCTAATCGCATACTACCGTCAACTTCGTAGACATTTTTTTGAACCTTTACGAGGTCTTTTTCTTCGTCCTGATCGTACTCGTCTCTCAATTCACCGACGATTTCCTCAAGCAAGTCCTCCATTGTGACAATACCAGCAGTAGCGCCGTATTCATCTAAGATTATCGCCATATTTGAGTCGGCTTCTCTAATTACAGCAAGAAGATCAGAGGTCTTTTGAAATTCTGTAGTAAAATAAGGCGTCCAGAGGATGTCTCTTAAATTAACATCGTGATCAAGAGATAATTCAAATAGCAAATCCTTGATATTTAAGACGCCTATAACGTGATTGTCCTCCATTACAGGCATTCTTGTGTAATGATGCTCGTCATAGGTTTTTATAATTGTCTCGTAGCTGTCTGTGACATCGACTGTCACAACATCTATTCTAGGTGTCATAACGTCCCTAGCCTTGGTATCTCCAAAATCAAAAACGTTATTGATCATTAATTTTTCTTCTTTTTCTATAACACCGTCTTCGTGACTTTCTTCAACTAAGTATCTAAGTTCTCTTTCACTCATTACCTTTTTAGCCTCAGGGTCAATTCTAATAATAAAGAAAACAGCGTTACTAATTGCATTTAATATCCAGATGACAGGTGTTAATACATAAAACAAAAATAATATGACAGGAGAGTAGAGCATAGACATTGACTCACTCTTAGTGGTTGCAAGTGTCTTAGGCGTTATCTCTCCAAAAATCAAAATTACAAGTGTTAAGATACCAGTGCCTATTCCTGTAGCGTATCCACCTATCTGGGCTGCTAAAGTAGTTGTGATAGCAGAAGCGGAAAGGTTTACGATATTGTTACCGATAAGGATTGTGCTTAAGAGTTTACTTGGGTTATCAATAAGCTTTAAGACCCAGGCAGCTCTTATTTTACCCTCTTCAGCAAATGCTATCATTTTCGTTCTACTAACCATAGTTAGCGCAGTCTCAGCAGATGAGAAAAATGCTGACAAAAATATCAGTATTACCAGCGTTACAATCATTGGTATGGAATCACTTCCCAAAAATAATCACTCCTTAATCGTCTTCTTCCTCAATCATGTTCATAACCTGGCGTTTTCTTGCCATCTCATCAGATGCAAGATACTCATCGTAAGTAGTGATTTTGTCGATAAGACCAGTAGCTGTAAGCTCCATGATTCTGTTGGCGGTTGTCTGTACAAACTGATGGTCCTGACAAGTGAAAATCTCAGCACCCTTAAACTTTATTAGTCCGTTATTTAATGCGGTGATTGACTCCATGTCAAGGTGGTTAGTAGGCTGGTCGAGAAGCAATACATTTGCTCCGCTGATCATCATCTTAGATAACATACAGCGAACCTTCTCGCCTCCTGATAATACCTTAACCTTCTTAACTCCGTCATCTCCGGCAAATAGCATTCTTCCGAGGAAGCCTCTTACATAAGTTGCATCCTTCTCCTCAGAGAACTGTGTAAGCCAGTCAACGATAGTGTCATCACAGTCAAAGTCCTTGGTGTTGTCGATTGGGAAGTAGGCTAAGGATGTTGTAACTCCCCATTTATATGTACCCTCATCTGGTTCTAAGTCGCCAGCAAGTATTCTAAAGAGGGTAGTAGTAGCGATAGTATTAGGACCGACAAATGCAATCTTATCCTCTCTACCAACGGTGAAGGAAATGTTATCAAGCACCTTTACACCGTCAACAGTCTTAGATAAGTGGTCAACTGTTAATACCTCGTTACCGATTTCTCTATTTGGTCTAAAGTCGATATATGGATAACGTCTTGAACTTGGGCGCATCTCATCAAGCTCGATTTTCTCTAATGCTTTCTTACGAGAAGTAGCCTGCTTAGACTTAGAAGCGTTAGCAGAGAAGCGGGAAATGAATTCCTGTAATTCCTTGATTTTTTCCTCTTTCTTCTTGTTCTGCTCCTTCATTTGCTTAATCATAAGCTGACTTGACTCGTACCAGAAGTCGTAGTTACCAGCATATAGCTGAATCTTACCGTAATCAATATCAGCAATCATAGTACATACCTGATTAAGGAAATGTCTATCATGGGATACAACAATTACAGTATTCTCGAAGTTAATCAAGAATTCCTCAAGCCATGCAATAGCGTCTAAATCCAAATGGTTAGTAGGCTCGTCAAGAAGTAAGATGTCAGGATTACCAAACAAAGCCTTAGCTAAGAGAACCTTAACCTTCATATTACCGTCTAAAGAATTCATCAAAGAATAGTGGAACTCTGTAGGAATACCAAGCCCGTTAAGAAGAGAAGCGGCGTCACTTTCTGCCTCCCAGCCGTTCATGTTGGCAAATTCCTCTTCAAGCTCAGATGCCTTGATTCCGTCTTCCTCAGTGAAATCTTCCTTGGCGTAGATTGCTTCTTTTTCCTTCATAATGTCATATAGGCGCTGATTACCCATGATTACTGTATCTAGAACAGTGAACTCATCATACTTAAAGTGGTCCTGCTCTAAGACTGAAAGTCTCTCGCCCGGATCGATTACTACATCTCCGTTAGTAGGCTCAAGCTGTCCACTTAAGATTTTTAAGAATGTTGACTTACCAGCACCATTTGCACCGATTAATCCATAGCAGTTACCAGGGGTAAACTTGATATTAACCTCCTCAAAGAGTGCTTTCTTTCCCAATCTTAGGGTAATGTTGTTAGCTGAAATCATAATAATTTTCCTCTCTTATATTGATAATTTTTAAGATTATTAGTCTTAAAATGCTAGAGCTTTATTTATATTATTCTGGATAGTTAAGATTCTCATCTGTTGCAACATACAGAGTCTCATCTAAATAACGCTTAGCAAGGAATTTGGCCATGTTTAGATTCTGGTCTAAATAATTGCCACACTCCATAGGCGTTGCACCTGGGATTTCTCCCTCGTAATCTCTAATGAATTCAAACATTTCTATAATGACAGGCAAAATATCCTTAGAAGTTAAATCGCCTGCAAATATAACATAGAAGCCAGTTCTACATCCCATTGGTCCAAAATATATAGTCTTTTCTTTGTATTTTGGATGGTTTCTTAAGAATGTAGCTCCTAAATGCTCAATTGTGTGCAACTCTGCGTTGTTCATCACAGGCTCTTTGTTAGGTCTAGTTAACCTTAAGTCAAATGTAGTAACGACGCTGTCGCCCACCATATCACGTCTTGAAACATATACACCTCTTAAAAGTCTGATGTGGTCAACTGTGAAACTTGCTATTCTATCCATGAATAAAACCTCCTATATTTAAAAACACATCCTATATAATAGCATAAATTAATAGCTATTGCAATTTACAAATAGCCTAAATATAGCATTTTTCTTGCGTTTAAGACTTAATAAATGCCGATAAATTTATATTTGCGTCTAACTTCTATATGATGTATAATAGCAAAGTATGTGATAAAAAGGCGTATTACGCCAAGAATAGAGGTAGATTTATGGCAAATGTTATTTCCGACGAGACAATCGAATATGTAGGAATTCTTGCTAAGCTTGAGTTATCTGACTCTGAGAAAGAGGATGCTAAGAAGGACTTAGGAAGAATGCTTGACTACATTGATCAGTTAAATGAGCTAGACACTTCAAGTGTTGAGCCAATGTCACATGTATTTCCAGTTAATAATGTCTTTAGAGAGGACGTTGTGACAAATGGCGACAATCACGAGGCTGTACTTAAGAATGCACCAGAGCGCAAGGATGATACCTACGTGGTGCCAATGACAGTAGAGTAGGAGGTGTGTGGATTTTGAGTTTAATGGATTTAACAGCGCTTGAAATTGGCGCAAAGATTAAGAATAAAGAGATTTCAGCAGTTGAAGCTGCAACTGAATCCCTTAATGCTATAAAGGCCAACGAGCCTAAGGTTAATGCATTTGTAACTGTACTAGATGAGGATGAAGTATTAGCCAATGCTAAAGAGGTTCAAGCTAAGATTGAGGATGGAAGCCTTAATTCACCACTTGCTGGTGTGCCTGTTGCAATCAAGGATAATATGTGTACTGAGGGTATTTTAACAACCTGTAGTTCTAAGATTTTATATAACTTCAATCCAACATTTTCCTCTGATGCTGTATTAAGATTAGAGGATGCTGGTGCAGTTATGGTTGGTAAGGCCAATATGGATGAGTTTGCTATGGGTTCTACAACAGAGACTTCATATTTTGGACCGACCAAGAATCCATGGGATTTAGAAAGAGTGCCAGGTGGTTCATCTGGTGGTTCCTGTGCGGCTGTTGCTGCTAAAGAGGTTCCATTTGCTCTAGGTTCTGATACTGGTGGAAGTATCAGGCAGCCTGCTTCATTTTGCGGTGTTACAGGTATTAAGCCGACCTATGGAACAGTTTCTCGTTACGGCTTGATTGCCTATGGTTCTTCACTTGATCAGATCGGACCAGTTGCTAAGACGGTTTCAGATTGTGCTACTATCCTAGAGGCTATTGCCGGCCATGATCCTAAGGACAGCACAAGCATTAAGAGAGAAGAGTACGATTTTACATCTGCTTTGGTTGATGATGTTAAAGGCCTTAAAATCGGTGTTCCTAAGTCGTATTATGGCGAGGGATTAGATTCTGAGGTTAAAGAGCAGGTTATGAAGCTTGCTTCTGAATTAGAGAAGAAAGGCGCTGTCATTGAAGAGTTTGATTTAGACCTTGTTGATTACGCTATTCCTGCTTATTATGTAATCGCCTGCGCTGAGGCTAGTTCAAACCTTGAGAGATTTGATGGTGTTAAGTATGGATATAGAACCGATGAATATGAGGGACTTCACAATATGTATAAGAAGTCAAGATCAGAGGGCTTTGGAGCAGAGGTTAAGAGAAGAATTATGCTTGGTTCATTTGTATTGTCATCAGGTTATTATGATGCTTACTACTTAAAAGCGCTTAGAACCAAGGCTCTTATTAAGAAAGCATTTGATGAAGCGTTTGACAAATACGATATGATTTTAGCTCCTGCAGCGCCTAGTGTTGCACCTAAGCTTGGTGATTCATTATCTGATCCAATAAAGATGTATCTAGGTGATATTTATACTATTTCAGTTAACTTAGCAGGACTTCCTGGAGTTACAGTACCAGCTGGTATTACATCTAGTGGACTTCCTGTTGGAGCTCAGTTAATTGGAAATGTATTTGAAGAGAAGAAACTTATTAGAGCAGCATATAGTTTTGAGCAGACCCGTGATTGGTCGCTACCAACATTATAGGAAGGAGAGTTTAAGCAAATGTCTAAGAATTATGAAACAGTCATTGGACTAGAAGTACACGTTGAGCTTGCTACTAAGACTAAGATATTCTGCGGATGCTCTACTGAATTTGGTGGCGCACCTAATACTCATACCTGCCCTGTATGTACTGGTATGCCGGGTTCTTTACCTGTATTAAATAAGCAGGTTGTCGAGTATGCAATCGGAGTTGGCTTAGCTACTAACTGCTCAATTACACAGTATTGCAAGTTTGATAGAAAGAATTATTTTTATCCTGATAATCCTCAGAATTATCAGATTTCACAGCTATATTTGCCAATCTGTAGAAATGGTCATGTTGACATTGAGACAGAAAATGGTACTAAAGCCATTGGTATTCATGAGATTCATATGGAAGAGGACGCTGGTAAGTTGGTTCATGATGAGTGGGAGAACTGCTCTTTAGTGGACTACAACCGTTCAGGTGTACCTCTTATTGAGATAGTTTCAGAGCCTGATATGAGAAGCGCAGATGAGGTTATCGCTTACCTTGAGAAGCTTCGTCTTATTATTCAGTACTTAGGAGCATCTGATTGTAAGTTAAATGAAGGCTCTATGCGTGCTGACGTCAACTTATCTATAAGAGAGGTTGGAGCAGTTGAATTTGGAACTCGTACAGAGATGAAGAACCTTAACTCGTTTAAGGCTATTGCAAGAGCTATTGAGGCAGAGAAGGTTAGACAGATTGACCTTATAGAGTCAGGTAAAGAAGTAATTCAGGAGACTCGTCGCTGGAATGATGACAAGGAGTATTCTTATGCTATGCGTTCTAAAGAGGATGCACAGGATTACAGATATTTCCCTGAGCCAGACCTTGTTCCTATTTCAATTTCAGATGAATGGATTGAGAGAATAAGATCTAATCAGCCAGAGTTTAGAGATGAGAAGAAAGCTCGCTATAAAGAGGAGTATGATCTTCCTGATTATGATATTGATATACTCACTAATTCTAAGCATTTAGCTGATGTATTTGAGGAGACACTTTCAATATGCAACAAGCCTAAGGAGGTATCTAACTGGCTTATGGGTGATACAATGAAGCTTCTTAAGGCAGAAGAAAAGGATATCGAGGATATTTCATTTTCTCCTAAGAATCTTGCCAGACTTATTGATGTTGTCGATGAGGGCAAGATTAACAGAACTATGGCCAAGGAAGTATTTGAGCATATCTTTAAGGAGGATGTTGATCCTGATGCTTATATCAAAGAGCATGACATGGGAATGGTTAGTGATGATGGCGCTTTAAGAAGCACTATTGAAGAGATTGTAAATGCTAACCCACAGTCAGTTGCTGATTATAAGGGTGGAAAGACCAAGGCTATGGGCTTCTTGGTTGGTCAGACCATGAAAGCTATGAAGGGCAAGGCAGATCCTGCCTCAGTTAATAAGATTGTCAAAGAGATTCTTGATAGTAAATAAGAATAAGGCATAATTAAAAGGGGCTTATAATAAGCCCCTTAAATTATTGATTAAAATAAACTATTCGCCGACTGGACGATTGGCTTCTTCAGCATCAATCTGGTCTTCATACTTCTTGAAAGCAGGATGAAGAATCTCTGGCAAACCAACGAACTCGCAACCATAGATAAATGAATCATCTGTCTTTTGGATACGAACAATCTTGACAACTGTATATACTAAGTTGTCGCTTGCACCTAGAACAATCTTAGCATTGAAGTAAAAGTTAAGAGGAAGAACACTCTTGCTGTAAAAACCTATACCCCTAGTTGATACGTCAAATACTTCAATATCAGCCTCCTCGATGTTAGCCTTGACATTGTCCTGGCAAAATAAATCTGAGATAGTTAAGTCAAGCTTAATAGGCAAACGTCTTGCGCGCCTTTTGTCCATTGCATTTGGCATAATGATACCTCCCTATAAATAATCTTTAATTATTATAACAAAAATTGATGTTGATTTCTATAAAAAAATGAATGATAATTATAATAATTATGAAATTTAAATTAGATAAAGGTGAAATATGAAGAAATTAAGTGTTTTACTTGTGTTTGTGGCAGTTTTATTTACTATGACAGCCTGCACTGAATTAAGTGACCCTGGCGTTCATTATATTTCTGCTAAGTCTGATATTAATGACTTAACAGATGCCACTATAGACATGATTGTTGATAGTTTAATTAAAGATATGAGTTTAGACGAGAAGATTGGACAGATGTTTATCGTCGATTTTACGGCATTTGAACAATCTAAAAAGAGCGTTAAGAATGCCGAGCTTTCTAAAAAGTTTAAGAAGAGAATGCAGTTATATCCTGTCTCTGGTTTTATCTATTATTCATGGGATGTTAAAACAAGAGAGCAGGTAATTAGCTTTAATAAAGAGCTTCAGGCTGAAACAGACTGTCCACTTTTTATTGCGGTTGATGAGGAAGGTGGAAGAGTAAGCAGGGTTTTTTCTAATCCCGATATGGCTGTTGAAGAAATACCTGCTATGGCTACTGTTGGAGCAAGCGCGGACGCTAGTGAATGTAAGAAAATCTACACAAATATTGGAACTGAGCTTAAGAAGTTAGGCTTTAATGTTGATTTTGCACCTGTTGCTGATATATATGATGACAGCCTTGGTGATTATAGTTCGTCTGTCGCTGAGATAGCTGACCGTTCCTTTGGATCAGATGTTAGCATTTGCTCTAAGATGGTGTCCGCAGCTGTCAAAGGTCTTAATAGCACAGGGATGATTGCGACGCTAAAGCATTTTCCTGGAATGAGGGCGGCTAGTTCTGATACTCATATCAAGGCGGCCAATGTAAAGTCTGACATAGCGGAACTTAGAGAAGTTGACTTTAAGCCTTTTATTTCAGGCATTAAGGCAAA
>JAIKVP010000059.1 GCA_024685635.1 Lachnospiraceae bacterium | reverse complement strand
GCTTTTCTAAGTCCACGTCCAAGCTGCTGAATGAATACTATAGGAGATTGAGTAGGCCTTAACATTATGACCTGGTTGACCTCTACAATATCTACACCCTCATTCAAAATCTCAAACGAGAATATATAATCCAAAGGCTGTTTATCGCTTGAAGAATCGGATTCATCCATAGCCAGTCTTTCAAAGGCAATCTGTCTTTCTTCTTCAGATGCGCTTCCATTTAATGCTATAGTCCTATAATTCTTTCCAGTTGTGGGATTAATAATCTGATTAAACTTATGAGACAGTTCTTCACTTTCTTTAATTCCGCTGCAAAAGATCAGTCCTTTAACCCTGTCTCCGCTATATCCATAATAGTTAGCCTGAGACAGAATATGTTTTACTCTCTCATCACTTGTAAGAACATTGAAATTACAATCAACGGACTCATCATCTACCATAGATAAGTCAGTCAGGCCGAAATAATGGAACGGGCAAAGAAGATTCTCTTCCATTGCCTGCTGAAGTCTGATTTCATACGCTATCTGATAATCAAACAGTTCATATACATTTCTTCCCGCGATATTATCATCTCGTTTATCAGGAGTTGCTGTCATTCCGAGCCAAAGCTTAGGCTCAAAATGCTTCATAATCTTCTGATAAGTATCTGCAGGAACATGGTGTGCTTCATCCAGGACAATACAATCGAACTCATCTTTAGAATACTGAAGAAGATGTTCATCTCGGTTCAATGTCTGCACGGTTGCAAACACAAAATCCGAATCATAATCGTGATATCCAAAGCCAACCAATCCCATTGATACAGATTTTGAGAATACTTTTTCGTATGACTTCTTGGTTTGTCTTGCCAGCTGTCCTCTATGGACAACAAATAGTACTCTCTTGAAGCCAAGCTCTCGCATAGCAAAAGCAGATGCATATGTTTTTCCTGTACCGGTTGCAGATATCAGGAGTGCTCTGTTCTCACCAGCTTCCAATATCTTCTTTAAGTTGTGAATAAATCCAACCTGCATAGAGTTAGGCTGCAATTTATACTTTTCAAGGGAAGTTACTTCTTCCTGTTTCGCAACTCTTCTCTGATGCTCGATTATCTTATATTTTTCTTTGTATTCCTCGTAGAATTCATCAAAATTCTTAGCGTACTGTGAATGCCACAACTCATTAAACTCAGAAATAATACTCTGAGTCACCTCACCGTTTTCCGCAGATACAAGTTTTGTATTCCATTCTCTATTGCTGGTGAGTGCAGAACTTGTGATATTAGAACTGCCTATGATAATCCTATAGATTTCACCTTTTTTGAATATATATCCCTTTGTGTGAAAGCCCTCATCTGCAGCATCCACATCATACATTTTCAAGGTGATATTAGATAAACCATTTAGTTTTTCAAGAGCTGTGGGTTCGCTAAAATTCAGATAGTTTGTAGTCAGGATTTCTCCCGGAATATTCTTCTCTTCCAGTTCTTTAAGAGTCTGGAGAAGAGGAGTAATTCCACTCATTGTAATAAATGCGACACTTATCTGAAATCTGTCACAATTAAGAAGTTCATTTTCTATAGAAGAAAGAACCTTTTTGCCTTCTTTATGATTATTCGAAACGAATTGAGGGCGATAATAACCATTTGACGCTACATTGCCATCAATAAACGCTGTTTCAAAACCTGTCCTCAATTCTGCAAGTTCGTTCATTATTCTCTCCCGTTATTTCGAAAGTTCAACCCACTCTTTTTCCTTAAACCCAACTAACACAGTCTTATCAGTTATAAGCAGCGGTCTCTTAACCAACATTCCATCCGTTGCAAGGAGTTCTGCCATCTCGTCATCGGTCATGGAATCGAGTTTGTCCTTGAGTCCCATATCGCGGTAGAGCATGCCGCTGGTGTTGAAGAATTTCTTCATGGGAAGGCCGCTCTTCTTTTGCCAGTTCTTGATCTCTTTTTCCGTGGGATTCTTTTCCTTGATGTCACGGTAGTCGTAAGAGATCTTATTCTTTTTCAGGAAATCCTCAGCCTTCTTGCAGGTCGAGCATTTGGGATAACATATAAAGAGCATGTCGCACCTCCGTTAAGTGTTTTTCGGTATCTGATCAAAGTTCATGTACACGTACTTTTTGTTAAAGA
>JAIKVP010000308.1 GCA_024685635.1 Lachnospiraceae bacterium | reverse complement strand
TATATGAACAGTATAATTGCTTAACACTAGTTTTTTAGCAAGAAAATAGAATTATAAGGCTTATATAAGAGATAGTTAATAGTTAATCATCCACTGAATATTTATAATAATATTCAGTGGATTTTTTTAATATTAAGGTTAATATAATAGTTAGCTAAACCGATAATATAGATGAAGGCGATTAAGAGCATTTTGTAAATGCTTGCTAGTTAGCGTGCGTCTTTAAATGCTTATTATTTAGCTTGAAGTATTCTACGAGATTATAGCATTTGCATTATGGAAAAGGATTTCCATATATATTTTTTGAAACAAGGAGGTGTAAAAATGGCTACAAGTTTTTATGGTGTATCTGCATATCAGCAGAGTACAGAGGCTTATAAATCAATGAATAGCAAGGGTTCTAAAGTTGATCAAGTTAAGGTCTCTGATCTAAAGGACAGTTCTAAGACTTCAGCGACTAAGGCTGATAGTTCTAAGATAGAGACTAAGACATGGTCTCCACTTTCGTCTACTAGCTCCCTTATTCCTAAGAATACGGATGATTATGGTTTTACCATAGGTGACGTTTCCCTTTCTGATGAAGCAAAAAGCTACTATGATAAATTAAAGTCCAAGTTTGGCGATTCAAGCTTTATTTTAGTTAGCAATGATATGAAATCACAGGTTCAGCAGAATGCTGCATCTTATGGCAATTCTGACAAGATGGTAATACTTATAGATGAAGCTAAGCTAGAGCAGATGGCTACTGACGAGAGCTTCAGAAAGAAGTATGAAGGCATAATTGAGATGAGCCAGATTCAAATGCAGGCGGCTAAGAACAGTCTATCTGCGACAGGTGCTTCAGTTAAGAATTTTGGAATGAGCGTTGACTCTGACGGTAAGACTTCATTTTTCGCTACTTTAGAGCAGTCATCTGATTTTACTGCTAAGTTAGCCGAGAAGAGAGCGACTGCTAAGAAGGAAGCTAAGATTCGTGAGAAGAAGGCTGAGGCTAAGGAGAGGCAAGAGGAGAGACTTGAGAAGATAAGAGAGAAGAACAAGGCTGATAAAGAGGGCAAGGTTGAAGATGAAGATTCTAAGACCGAAGAGGCAGAAGTTAAGGATTATCTTCAGTTTGAGGCTGATTCATTAGAGAGCCTGTTTGACAAGGTATCTAAATATGCTTACGATTCTTCTTCAAGGAGCGTTATGACAGACGCTGAGAAGGCAGTCGGACAGCATTTTGATTTTATGGGATGATAACTTCCAGTTACGATAAACAACACTAAAGCAGTAAGGGCGTGCAATTATGGCACGTTCTTATTGTTTTAAATGATAATAGTGTCTAAACAGATAGATTATTAAAGCTTATAGTATGCTTATGAATATATATAAATGTGCAATATAAAACTTATCTATTTATTCTAAATTATTATGAATAGTGTTTTATAGGTGGCGAAATAATGAAAAATAGAGTATAATAAAAATGTTGTACTAGAATAAAAAAAGGCTGGTGTATTATGAAGTCGAATTTTACTAGGGCATTTGCTTTGATTATGCTTATGATCTTTGTGCTAGTCAATTTAAGTACAGTAGCATTTGCCAAAAAGAAAAAGACGAATGAGGTTACTGAAGATTATCTTGTAACAGACGTTAAAGCACCAAACCCATACTCCTACGCAGTAGTCCTAATGGATGCTAAGACAGGAGAGGTTCTATATTCTAAAAACGGCAAGGAAAAAGTGCATCCTGCATCGACGACTAAGGTAATGACCGCGCTTGTTGCCTTAGAGAATAACAATCTTAACGACGTGATTACCTACACAGAGGACGAGGTGTTAGGCCTTGAAGAGGGTAGTTCGTCGGTTGCGATTGACGTTGGCGAGCAGATTACAGTTGAACAATCCTTATATGCTGCACTTTTAGAGTCGGCAAATGAATGCTGTAACGGTTTGGCGGTTCACACTGCTGGCTCAGTGTCAGCATTTGCCGAAATGATGAATGATAGGGCTAAGGAGCTTGGCTGCGTTAATACGCATTTTGTAAATGCTAACGGTCTTTATGATGATAATCATTATACCTGTGCTTACGATTTGGCGCTTATGACCAGAGCGGCTGTTTTAAGAGATGATTTTAAGAAGATATCAGGCACTAAGGTTTATGAGGTTCCACCTACTAACAAGCAGAAGGAGACAAGATACTGGCGTAACCATCATAAGTTCATAAATAACGATTTAGGTTATAATGATGAGATATTTACTGTTGAAGGCGGTAAGACTGGATATACAGTGCGTTCTAGCTATTCGCTTGTAACATTTGCTAAGTCTAATTCTTCTGATATAGAGCTTATCTGTATCACGATGGAGTGTGACGATTACGGTGTGATTGGTGGGGCACAGTTTAACAGGACTTTCACTGATGCCAATGCTATGTTTAAGTGGGGCTTTGAGAATTACTCGATGATTTCTGCCAATCTTGAGATGACATCAGAGATTGATGAGAATGACCTTGATTACATTACTAAGGCATACACTACGATGCAGTCGGATAAGTTTATAAGCTTTAGCGCTGAGAGTGACTGTGAGGTATTAGTATCCAATTCATTTGATGAGTCTAAGCTTAAGGGTACTCTAACCTATGAAGCTAGTGGAAATGCAGGAAGCTCGGGCGTTTGGGGGCGGTATGAATATACCAACGGAGACACAGTTATAGCTTCTACTAACATTTTATATAGCTTAAATGAGGACGCGATTGAGCCACTTTTCCACATCAGGAAACTGCCTACAACCCAGGAGAAGATTAACCGCATATTGATATATGTTGCGATTGGAGTATTTGCTTTAGCTGCTTTATATGTGATTGTAATGCTGATAATCAGGTATCAGATTCTTCAGATATTTGTAAGAGGTAGAGATGTATTTGATATGTCGCACAAGTCTTCTTATAAATTTAAGTCAAAGAAGAAGAGAATTAAGAAGCAGAAACCGCCTGATTTGGGCTACTTAAAGCCTAGTAGACGAGGCTTTAGACATAAGGGCAGAAGAAAGAATAAGGACTTACATTTCTAAATATAAAATGCTGGCAAGTTAATTTGCCAGCATTTTTTTATGATTTCATATTTATCTAATCTTTATTTAAGATAATTTTATAATTATAATTTCATCAAAGTATTAGTATTATCTAATCCTTAACCAAATAAGACATATTCTTTTTCTTCAATTTATATGACACATACTTATCAATTAAGTAACTAATAATACCAAATGCAGGAACGCCCAAGAACATTCCTAAAGGTCCTGCTAGAGCCCCTCCGCAGGAAATTGCAAAGAGAATTACTATAGGCCTTAAGCCTGTTGAGTTGCCCAAAATCTTAGGTCCTAATATACATCCGTCAAATGCCTGAAGGATGATTATGAGAATCAAAAATGCGATGCCATGTGAAGGTTTATCGATTAGCAATATTATGACACCAGGTATTGCTCCGATATATGGACCAAAGTAAGGTATCATGTTGGTAATCCCGACAATCACTGATATAAGCACTGCATAAGGAAGACCAATTATACTCATGGCTATTAAGCAAAGAGTTCCAATGATAAGTGAGTCTATGGTCTTGCCGATGAAGAAGTTCTTACATATCTTATTACAGTCACCAACTATTACGAAGAAGGACTCTGCGTGCTCCTTAGACATAATAGCGTAGGTGAACTTAGCAAGGTATTTTTTAATGCGTCTCTTGTCGATGATTAAGTAGATTGAAACCATCAATGCAATAAAGAGATTGATTATAAACTTAACAAATGATACGCCGACGCCATAAACTGCAGGAATAAGATCGGCTAGCTGCTCTGTTAGCTTCTCTTGCAAATTCGGCAGATTCTCGTCTGTGAATTCATTTACCGAATTCTGAGCAATGTGCTCATTGTCCTTAACTATTTCATTTAGCCAGTCAGCCACTCTGTTTACTATATCTGGCAACTGTCCAATCAAGTCTGAAATGCTGTTGATCAACTGAGGTATAATAAAGCTTATACAAACTACCACAACACCTAAGACAATGACATAAGATGTTGTAATAGAGAGAGCCCAGTTGACTTTGGATTTCTTGATCTTAAAAACGCCCTTAAATAAACGGTCATATAAGAAATTAACCATTGGGTTTAGTAAGTATGCCAATAAAAATCCTATGAAATAAGGCATACAGACCTGAGCTATCCTAGACAAAGTCTTAAGAGTTGATTCCCAGTGAATGATAAACCTATAGGCAACTATTGAAATCAATACTACAAACACGACATAGTAGCTTATAGTAAAGTACTTAGATTCAGTATCTATGCGCTTTTTGCGCCTTGGATTATCAGGAGTGTTGCTATTAACTGAATCGTTAATGTTATTATTTTCAGTTTTATTATTCGCCATAGCTACCTCCTTTGCTTTTTTATATACTATAATAATACATTTACTAGGCGTAAATTACAAGAAAAAATAGCGCTTATTTCTTCTTTTTTAGATTGTTAGTTGCCTTGATGATTTGCTTTCTCATTTTCTTAAATTTGGCCTGTGTCATCATAGGGCAATCCACTCTTGTTTTGTCAAGAAGGCTAGAGTAACCATCTTTTAGCGCATCGTTAGTTTCAATAGAATATCCGTAGTAGCTAAGCGGGTCTAAATCTGTGTTATAGAGTCTTGCAACTTCATCTGCCCCCCTGTCATTAGAAGGATCACAGTATAGAAACTCATTATCAAATGCTTCTATTTTATTCACTAATTTTTGGTAGCTCTTTTTGGTAAATTTCTTAGCCTTCTTATTAAGCGCAGCCTTATAAAATGCAAGCTCGTCGGTCTTATTAATAGTCTTCGTTATTGAAAAATCATCCGCATATTTTTTACCGTCTAAATCATAGGTCGATATAGATAAAGTTCCCTTTGTAATAGTAAGCTTAGAAAATGTAGGAATAACCGTGTTACTCCTCTCAGCAATGTAGTGCTGTTTAGGATCAGCAAGGTTATACATCTTACTTCCGCTAGATGAACCAAGTGTTATATAAGTTGTGCCAACAGGATTAATCAAGTGGTTAGACTTAGCCGTTATCGCAGTTCCATTAAGCATCGAGCAGGACCTTGAATAGCAGTGATCATGCCCATTTAAGACAAGGTCGATATTGTACTTATCCATCAAAGGCGCAAATATAATACGCATATTAGCAGATGTCCTGTTAGAGTGAACATCACCTGTTCCGTATATGTCGTGGTGGAAAATGACGATTCTCCACTTAGCGTCAGCATTTTCTTTAGTAGCTAATTTTAAGAGCGCGTTGTGCTTGGACTTCTTTCTGTTATTACTGTTAAGCACTATAAATAAAGCATCACCACGCCTAAAATAATAGTCAGAGCCTGAATTAGTCTTGCCATATTTTAGGTCGGAATTAGGAGTGTTAAAATGATAAGAATAGTCGTGGCCCTTGGTGTCGTGGTTGCCGATTGTAGGGACAAATGGGATGCTTCTAACGAGGTCAGGATGCAGTAATCCAGCGTATTGCGTCTCTCTTAGGCCATTGTCGTTATTGTCAGTTTTATAGTCAATCTGGTCGCCGGCAGAGAGAATAAGCGATGCATCTGGTATGCACTCGTAGGCCTTATTTAGCATTTTCTCATAGTAAAATGCATCTGATGATGCCCAGCCTGAGGCGCCAATCTGGGCGTCTCCGATTGCGATAGCAGTGATAGTATCGTTGGCTGTGGTTTTATATTTATAGCTAGCGCTAAATTCAACTTCACTGGCCTTTATGTCGTTAGTGTACTTATAATAGTAGACAGTGTTGCTCTTAAAATAGTCGTTTACAGACACATGGTTGGCAGCGTAATAGTTAATCTTGCCATTAGTTCTGTTGATATTTGTTATCGTTCCTGTAAATGTCTTAGAGTGTGAAAAATCATAATAGCGGCTAATTACCACTGCTGGCGCTTTTGAGCTTACTGAATACCAGGAAAAGTTAAGGTCGTTATCGTCGTTACCTGGCTGGATAGTGACATTTGACGTGTCCTCAAGAGAAAATGTTTTCTCCCAGCTACGGTATTCATCAGTATCGCTTTCTAAAACGTAGCTTGTAGCGCCGTATTCGTGCTTAACTTCGTTATATGAGCTTGCTATTGTAAAGCTTACAGCAAGTATAGAAAATGTTATAAGTAAAAATCCGATTATTATATTTCTTGTTTTCATGGTTAAAGCCCCTTTATTTAAGCAATTTATAGTTATTATACATTAAATTGACATAAAATTGAAATTTTTTTAAATTTGTACTTGATTTTTATATTTGTTTATTATATAATCAATCTTGCGTTGTTGAAAAACGCATATATATGCACCATTAGCTCAGCTGGTAGAGCAGTAGACTCTTAATCTATTTGTCCAGGGTTCGAATCCCTGATGGTGTATTGTAGGTTCCTGTTTGGCGGACTGTACCGCCGGGTAGGGACTTATTTTTTTGCCATAATCTTCATACTAATCAGCTGAAATAGGCTTATAGTCTGCATTTTCATCTATCAAAAAATTCTATACCATTCGGTATATATTTTCCTTGTAATTACGACAAATATCCGTTATACTTATCAATAGAGTTCTTTTGGCTTATTAACATAGGCCTAAAGGAGACTATATTAAGCTGAGGATTCTCAGTGAGACTAAGGAGAGATTATATGGCATGGTATGATAGCGCGGTGTTTTATCACATTTATCCACTTGGACTATGTGGCTGTCCGCATGACAACAACGGGGAGACGGGGTCGCACTTTGACAAGATAAATGCATGGGCTGAGCACGCTCACAGGATTGGATGTAATGCAATCTACATCGGACCACTCTTTGAGTCAGGTTCGCATGGCTATGACACTATCGACTACAGAATGGTTGATAGGCGTCTTGGAACCAATGATGACTTTAAGGAGTTCGTTAAGAACTGCCACAATTTGGGTATGAAGGTCATTGTTGACGGCGTGTTTAATCACACTGGCAGAGGCTTTTTCGCATTTCAGGATGTACTAAAGAATAGAGAGGGTTCACAGTATTGCAGCTGGTATTGCAACCTTAATTTCTGGGGAAACAACGAGTACAATGACGGTTTCTCTTATGATAACTGGGGTGGCCACAATTTGCTTGTCAAGCTTAATATGTGGAATCAGGACGTTAAGAATTATCATTTTGACACAGTTCGCTTCTGGGTAAATGAATTCGACATCGATGGAATCCGCCTTGATGCGGCTGATGTTCTTGATTTTGGCTTTATGCATGACTTAAGAGGAGTGTGTGATTCACTAAAGCCTGAATTCTGGCTTATGGGCGAGGTTATTCACGGCGATTACTCACGCTGGGCCAATGAGGGCATGCTTCACTCAGTTACTAACTATGAGCTTCATAAGGGCTTGTTCTCAGGTCACAACGATCACAACTATTTTGAGATTGCCCATTCAATCAAGAGACTTTTAGGCTTGGTTGGCAAGGATTTTAGACTATATACATTTACCGACAACCATGATGTAGCAAGGATTTACAGCAAGCTTAACAACAAGCAGCATATGTACACAGTGGCACTTTTGCAGTACACAGTTCCTGGTATTCCTTCTATATATTATGGTTCGGAGTTTGGAATCGAGGGTGACAAAAATAGGGATTCAGACTGGAACTTAAGACCAGACCTTAATCTTGATGACTTTAACGAGATGGATGAGCTTCCAGCACTCTTTACCAAGCTTGGCAAGATTAAGCAGAGATTTCCTGAGCTTACCTACGGTGACTATCAGGAGCTTATGCTTACCACAAGGCAGTTTGCATTTGGCAGAGTCCTAAATGGCAAGGCTGTTATTACGGTAGTTAACAACGACGACAACCCTGCTCATGTTGAGGTAGGGCTTCCAGTTGCTGCTAACAAGGCTATTAACCTCTTGACTTTAGAGGATGAAGAGGAAGATAAGAGTGGTGCAAATGACGCATTAATCGCTCACAAGACTGATGTTAAGAACGGTTTAGTCGAGAAGGCAGGAGAGCTTATTGGCGCTGCGTCTGAGATTAACTATAAGGCTAATGATATTAAGGCAGCGGTTGAAGCTATTGATGTTCAAAATGATGAGATTAGCGCATCTGTTAATCCTTCGCTAGGAGCACTAAGATCTGCAATTGATAATATGAACCGAGTTTACGAGGAGTTCTGCAAGAAGTCAGGCGTATCAATGAGCATAGCTTCAGATGTTGGCAATGTTAATGGAGAGTCATTTGAGCTTAGAGACGGAAGGCTTATTGTTGATTTGCCTCCAAACAGGGGTATTATTGCCTATGTCACTAATGACTAATTAGCAAATGAGATAATTAAGGCGCTAGAGATATGTGATATGTACCCAGAATCCTGGACACATATTTATGAACTAGGCGGAACGCATGGATGCTTCCCTGTATTTTACAGGGGGCATCCATTTTGTTTTTGCCTGAATTCTTTTGTTATTATAGTAGTCTATATATTCTTCAATAGCCTTTGAGAATTCCTCGAAAGAAGAGTATTCTTTCTCATAGCCATAATACATTTCATTTTTCAATCTT
>JAIKVP010000058.1 GCA_024685635.1 Lachnospiraceae bacterium | reverse complement strand
CCATCGCTAAACTCATCAACGGCAAGCCTTCTCTTAAATATTCCCTTAATCTTTGCGATTAAAATGTCGATGTCGTAAGGCTTTTCAATGTAATCATCAGCGCCTGAGACAATCGCCTTTAGCTTGTCATCCCTGCCTAGTTTGGCACTTACCATGAGAACCGGAGTGTTGGAATTTTCTCTTATCTTCTTTAGTATATACATTCCATCTAAGCCGGGAAGCATGATATCTAAAACCACCAGCCTTGCGCCATACATCTCATACTGAGTAAGCGCCTTGTTGCCGTCACTAGCCACTGAGACTACATAACCTTCGGCACGAAGGAAGTCTGTTAGAACATCGCTAAGCTCTTTATTGTCTTCAACTATTAGAATATCTATCATATTATTCCTCTTAAATCTTTTTTGGTTGTGAAGACAGGGGAGACGGTTCTGCTGTCTTCATCTTAATCAAATCCAAACGCCGTCAAGTATACCATCGTAATAAAGACTCCAATTAAAGCCCATACTCCGATGCATCCTGGCGGAATAAATAGTGCCTTTAATATGCCTACTGCAATTTCACCAGGTGTGTATGAAGCCTGCTTTTTCTCCTTATAGCGCTTCTTCTTGCCCTCATCATCTACAATATAAATCCATGGATTGTCATAAATTTCTATTCTTCCAAATTTAATCAAAGCAATCGGTGTAACCGGAACGAATATGCAAAACCATACCGCAGAGCCACCTAATTCAAGCGAAGAAAAGTTAAATCCGTTGATAATTAAAGCAAAAATTACTGGAAGAAATATTAGCAAAAGCGCTAAAATAAGTGCCATAAATACTCTTAAAGCAGATGTAAATTTTAGCTCTACAACTTCTCTATTGCCATCTAAATTCATAAAGAATAATGGTCGAATTTTTTCCTTTTTGTATTCAACATTTGCCTGCTCTAACCTGCCATCATTTCTGACATAAGGCCCGCCCTTTGAAGTAAAAATCTTCCTCGCCGCCTTCATTATAAATCCGTTATTCATAGTCTGGCTATAGGCAGTTAATAAGGCCATTAATATTACAAATGCAGCGCATCCAGATAAGACTTTAATATCTTCAAGTTTCATTCCAAATAGAAATGTTGCTAATGCAATAATTCCTGTCGCAATAACCGTCCACATAATAGCTTTAATCCACCAAGGAAGGACTACATAATGCGATTCCTTAGCAGCTCTTACGCTCACCTTGCCTGTCTGGCCGTTAACCGCTGCCATATATCCGTCAAATGAAAGATAGTAAACAGGCAGCAAAACCGGCATCCTTAATACATCCTTAGAATCAATATCCACATAGACAGCCTTTGCCTCAAGCGTCTTTTGGATTACGGGCATGTAATTGTCTTTAATCTCATTTTGAGTTCTCTTAGCAAATTCATCAGCCGTAACATCTCTTACCTTGACCTGATGACCCGCGACAAATGCAAAATCAAATTCTGTAATCTCATCAAGATTATAAGGCTCCATACCATCTAAAAGATGGTTATCAAGATTGTTAGAACAGTTTATAAATACCTCGTCAACAAAGCCACCGCAATCGTATTTGCCACCATTTTCTATACGGGAAACCTGACAATCTACAGGCCCTCTTACTAGCTCATAAGGCAAGTAACATCCCTTTATTTCAGACGTTTTTTTAAGAATTTTCTTCGCCTCTTTTTTAGCAGAATTTTTCTTGCACCATTTTTCTAATATTTCTTTTGCCTCATCTAGCGTGATAGAAAATGGTATAACAAGCTCAGGAATACTGTCTGCATTTACAAATTCTGATCGAACCAAAGACTTGCCACAAAAGGCGCAATTAGCCACTGCCTCTCCCTTTTCAAAAACAACCTCTGCTCCACAGCCTGTACATGAGGCTTTTTCAAGATTGAAATTCTTTAGGGATTGATTCATTTTACTCTTTTGAATCTTTTGAAAACCTTTGTTGTTATTGATTGCCTTATCGATTTTTACCTTGCCGCCACAATGCTGACAACTGTAGACATGTGACTTAATATCATAGTGTGCAGCTGCTCCACAGCTAGGGCAATATATCTCGTATATCTTGGCTTTCTTAGCTTCATTTTCGCTCACATTTATGCTCACTTTCTAGGTGACATGGGCTGTCAGCCTTTTGCTCTATTTCAAATATCCCTTGGCGTTAAACTTGCATTTCTTGCCGTCGATAATGATTGTACAACTCTTAGCATACCATGTCTTATTGCCATAGCGTTTGCCTTTTTTGCTCTTCTTCCATGAGCACTTTTTCTTGGCTGTTCTTACGCCGTTTTTGTTGACAAAATATCCATTAATATACTGACTTGTTGCCATAGTTCCGTTTGCTAAGAAGTAATACTTTTTGCTATTAATTGTCTGCCAGCATTTTACCTGCATTTGCCCTAAAGTTGCCTTCTTTGGGCTGAAATAGTAGTATTTGCCGGAGATTTTAACTTTACCTGTCTTCAATTTAGCAGTTTTCTCGTCAAAATAATACTTATTTCCATCAATTTCCTGCAAGCCGGTCAAGCATTTGCCGTCGCTATCGTAATATGACTCTTTAGCGCTTTCGCTTGGATACCAGCCTAGTTTCTGCCATTTTGCGTATAGGCGGCAGCAACGGCTTTCTCTATCAAAATCAGCGTTATCGCCGTATTTTGATAGGGTTTCATCAATGGATGTCACTTCCTTGGTATAGGCTTCATCCTCATACCATCCTTGGAAAATGTAGCCGTCCCTTGTTGGAGTGTATTGGCCTGCATTATATTTTTCTACAGTTTCAGCAAACTGCGTATTGCCTGAAACCTCATATATCTTGCTAGCGTATCCCTCAATCTCACCACCGCAGGCATTTAGCGTTAATGTTCTCCTAGCCGAGAACTTACACACAATTCCTATGGAATCATCATAGCTTCCGCCCATGGTATAAGGCTCGCCAGACCTGTCGTAATATCCCCATACTGGTTGAATTTCCCAATAATCAGCCGTTCTGTCATAAGATAGATAATCCCATTTGATGTTGTAAACAGGGCTGTTGTCAGGAAATTCCAATCGCGTAGCAGCGTATCCCTCAATATATGGATGATGTACCTTATAAACGATCAAACCCTTCTCTTTACCATCATCTGTATTATAAAG
>JAIKVP010000273.1 GCA_024685635.1 Lachnospiraceae bacterium | reverse complement strand
TGCCTGTTTAATAGTTGATAGCCTGTGAGCGATTACTAGCAAGGTCTTGCCCTTTGTAAGATTAGCAATGGACTCCTGCAGCTTAGTTTCATTTTCCGGATCGGTAAATGCTGTCGCTTCATCCAAGATTACGATTGGCGCGTTCTTAAGCATCATTCTTGCGATTGCTATTCTCTGCCTCTCGCCTCCAGACAAACGCTTTCCTGCTTCACCGGCAGAAGTGTTATAACCATCAGGAAGTTTAAGGATAAAATCCTCGCAGCAGGCCGCTCTGGCTGCTTCCTTCACTTCTTCATCTGTTGCGTCCGGCCTACCGAGTCTGATATTTTCCATAATTGAACGCGAAAATAAGAAATTATCCTGCGTAACAAAACTAACTATATCCGCAAGCGATGTCACTTTCATATTTTTGATATCCACTCCACCAATCTTGATACTGCCAGTTGTGACATCCCAAAATCTCGCAATCAGCTTGGCCACAGTTGATTTACCACCACCGCTAGGCCCTACAAGCGCTGTAAAACTGCCTTCCTTCAAGTTCATATTAATGCCGTGAAGGACTTCTTTTTCATTTTCATCGTAACTAAAATGTACATCGTCTAGTTCAATTGTATAGCCATTTGGTTTATAGTCTGTCTCCGGTTCAGGCAGAAGCTTTATGTTAAGCAGTTTTTGGATTTCAACTACGGTATACTGCATTTGTCTAAGACCATTTGAGAAAACTTCAATCTTGGCCATACTGATTACCATAGACATAGCTAGCATAACAGAAAGCGCCATTTCCGACACGGTGATGCTTCCTTTTCCAAGCAATAAAAGGCTCACCGGCACCATTCCTAAAAGCGTTGCTGGCATAAAGGCAAATGCTAATTTCATCGTTATCCAGGTTGATCTCATCCATTCAATAACAAAGTTTTTGTAATCCACAATAGAGCCTGCGAATTTTTCGTAGCTTACGCCGGCCTTACCAAAGGCTTTGATGACCTCAATTCCTTCTACATATTCGACAATTACACTGCTCATATGCGCGTTGGCTTCCTGGTATTTCGTTAAATTTTTTCCACTAATCTGAAATGTTAAAATCATGAAAATTAGCCCCAAAGGAAATGCTGCTAAGGCTGCTAAGGCTAGTCTTATATCTACAATGCAAAGCGCTATAAAACTGATAATTGGAAGAAGAATATGACCCGCACCTTCTGGTACCACATGCGCAAGTGGTGGCTCTATATCTTCTATCTTATCTACGATTATGCCTTTTATTTCACCAATCGAATGCGAGTATACTTCTCCAAGTGGCGCTTTTAAGAATACGTCTGCCACCTTAAGTCTCAATCCTTCTAGTACATTAAAGGCGACAAAGTGCGAGATTCCTGTTGATAAACCAAAGCAAAGCACTTTGACAAAATAAGCCACTAATGCAAATATGCACCAGTATCTAACATCATCTTTATTTAGACTATCTAAAATGTATAAATCAATCATTTTATATACGCAAAAATATGGAATGATGCCAGATGTCAGGCTTACTATAGATAAGACTACAGACAGTATCAATTGTCCTCCGCTTCCTTTTGCATACGAAAGCATAGTCAAAAACCAATTTTTTTCATTTTCTAATCTTTCTTCGTTCATTCTTTGTATTCCTTTCTTTTTTTTGTTAACAAAAGTTCCTTTTTGTTAGCTTACCCCTTACACAAACTCACCGCCTGACTCTAAAGCTAGAGCCAGACGGTGAATTAGTATCATTATTAAATTGCATATTGTAATCAGCTATTAAAGCCCATCAGCGTTTTCCATCCTGGTAAAAAGAACTCTTCTAAAAGACTAAGCGCATCCATCGCTTCCTCATATCTATAAGAGTGCACAACAGGTTCAAACAAGGCTGTAATGTATGCAGTCAATAGCAAATGTAGCTGAGACTCTGTTATCTTAGGGATGTCATATCCCTGCTTTCTTAACTCATCCATGAACTGCAGTATTTCAGTTTGCGCCATCTTGGTCATGTCGTTGAGAAAATGCTCATATTTTGTCCCCTTTGAACAGACGATTAAGAGATAATAGTCTTCCATATTGGGGTAAATCAACTCTCGCGCCATATCGATATAAGAATCCTTCCATAGCAGATCCTTATGTATTTTGATTGGCTCCTCATAGCCTGCCTTGTGCTGCTTGCCCCATTCGGCAAGACTTTCTTTAGCAGGAGCTACTAGTTGATAAAACAGATCCTCTTTATTTTCACAATGCCTATATATACCTGCTGCAGTCATATCGCACCTTGCAGCAATGCTTCGCATCGACGCCTTTTCAAATCCCATTTCTAGAAATTCTGCCCTGGCCGCCGCCATAATTTTTACATGATTTACAGTTTTATCCCTTGGCAAAGCCTTCTACTCCTTCTGTATGTGTACGTTTGTTTTACATTTGTTTTATGCTAACAGCGTTAGCTAACGGAAGTATACTATCACTTAGTTTCTCACTTGTCAAGGGTGGGTGACAGGGGGACGGTTCTGCTGTCTGAGGTGACCCCCAAAAAATAGGACGGCTAAAACCGTCCTATTCTCTATATTATATCTTATCTAACCTACTTCTTCTCCGTCATCTCATACGTATCCATCTTAATCATAATGTCGAATTCCTTCTTCTCTCCGCTTGGTGATTCAAGAATGATGCTTGTTTTGCCACCTCTCTTAAAATCGGCATACACTACATAATCTTCGAGACTACTGTCATATTTTATCTCAATATCC
>JAIKVP010000243.1 GCA_024685635.1 Lachnospiraceae bacterium | reverse complement strand
CTCATTTTCAAGTTTAACAATTCGTTTATACATTAATATATTACAAATGAAAGAACATAGAATACAGAAAACAACAAAAATCAAGCCCACTAAAATTGGTCTTGATTTTTGTTGTTTTCTGTATTCTATGTTCTTTCATTTGTAATATATTAATGTATAAACGAATTGTTAAACTTGAAAATGAGATTGATTCTCTTACATTTTCAAGCTACACAATAGATGAAAACCTGTAAGGAGGAAAGTTATGAGTTTGTTTTCAGATTTGAAGGAAGATATGTCACAGGCAGTCAATGAGCTTGTAGACAAGAACGGTAAAGAGGTTGAAGAGGATATCAGCAATGATGATATTGATTCTGAACTTGAGGATTTGTTTGGTGATGTTGCTAGTGAGGAGCAGGCAGCAGAAGCTACAGATGAGGAGGATTCAGAGTTAATTGAGTCTATTCTTAAGGATAAAGAGCAGCCTAAACTCACTGATATTGATGCTACTCTAGAAGAATTGTCGGATGATGCAACATTTGTTGATCCTGCAGTTGATGCTGATGAATCAGAGGATGCTTCTACTGATGAACTTGAAGATGATAAACAAGATGATATAACTAAGGAGGATAGTAATATGGCAAGCGAGGAGAATATAGCAGAGGAAACAACTGAGGCTGTTACAGCAGAATTTGATGATAGTCCTGCAGATGATGAAAATGCTGTAATTACTAAAGGAACTAAGATTACAGGTAGCTTAGAGACAACTGGTTCAATTGAAATAGTTGGTATTATAGACGGTGATGTAACTTGTAAGGGTAAGCTCACTATATCAGGTGTTGTAAAAGGAACTTCTAAGGCATCTGAGATATTTACAGATACAGCTAATGTTACTGGCGATATGATTAGTGACGGCAGTGTTAAGATTGGCGCCGGCTCTGTTATTGTTGGTGATATCAAGGCTTCTTCAGCTGTAATTGCTGGAGCTGTTAAGGGTAATATTGATGTCAATGGACCTGTAATTATTGATGCTTCAGCTGTTGTTATGGGTAATATCAAATCTCGTTCAGTTCAGGTTAACAACGGAGCTGTTATGGAGGGTATGTGCTCACAGAGCTATAACGATATTGATGTTAGCAGTGTATTTGACGTTTAATAATAAAGGAGCATTATAATATGGATATCAAAAGAGCTTTATTAAAGCTTTCTGGAGAGGCACTAGCTGGCGAAAAGCACACCGGATTTGATGAGGAGACTGTTGTAGGAGTAGCCAAACAGGTTAAACAGGTAGTTGATTCAGGTATTCAGTTAGGCGTTGTTATCGGTGGCGGTAATTTTTGGAGAGGCAGAACAAGCAACAAGATAGAGCGCACCAAGGCAGATCAGATTGGAATGCTTGCGACAATTATGAACTGTATTTATGTATCTGAGATATTTAGAACAGAAGGCATTGATACAGTTGTTATGACTCCATTTTTGTGTGGCGATGTTGCGACATTATATAGCAAGGATGCTGCCATGGAGGCTTTGAATGCTGGCAAGGTCGTATTCTTTGCGGGTGGTACTGGTCATCCATATTTTTCAACTGATACTGCAACCGCTTTAAGAGCGATTGAGATAGAAGCTGATTACATTTTACTTGCCAAGGCAATTGATGGCGTATATGACAGCGATCCTAAGATTAATCCGGACGCTAAGAAGTATGATTCTATAAGTCTTAATCAGGTATTAGATCAAAAGCTTCAGGTGATTGATCTTACGGCTACTTTGATGTGCCTTGAGAACAAAATGCCAATGATGATATTTGGCCTTAACGAAGAAAACAGTATAGTTAAGACCTTAACCGGTGACTTTACCGGTACTTATGTAAATGTAGACTAAGGATAGTGAGGTAATTAATATGTTAGATCAATATGAAGAGAAAATGAAAAAGTCCATCGATGCGCTACAGGCTGAATACACAACTATTCGCGCTGGAAGAGCTAATCCACACATTTTAGATAATATCAAGGTGGATTATTATGGAACACCTACTCCTTTGCAGCAGGTTGGTAATGTTAATGTTCCTGAAGCAAGAAGTATTCTTATTACACCTTGGGAGCCTTCTTTACTTAAGGATATCGAAAAGGCAATTTTGATTTCAGACATTGGTATCACACCTAATAATGATGGTAAATCAATTAGATTGACATTTCCTGAGCTTACTGAGGATAGACGTAAGGAGCTTGCTAAGGATGTCAAGAAGAGAGCTGAGTCATGTAAAGTAGCTATTCGTAATGTCAGAAGAGATGCCAATGATGATGCTAAGAAGCAGAACAAAGACGGTGACTTATCTGATGATGAGGCTAAGAAGCTTGAGGATGATATTCAGAAATTAACTGATAAATATATCAATATGACTGATGAAATCATGGAGAGCAAGACTAAAGAGATTATGACAGTTTAATGATATTTAATATTTAGGGGGGTGCAATTCTTAGCACCCCTATTTAGATTTTTTAATTAGGAGATCTGTTATGAAGAAGTCTATAAATGGTCATGAATTAGAGATTCCAAATCATGTTGCAATAATTATGGACGGCAATGGAAGATGGGCAAAAAAACGTTTTTTACCAAGAAACATGGGTCATGTTGAGGGTGCTAAGACTGTCGAGCAAATATGTGAGGATGCATGGGATTTAGGTATTAAATATTTGACTGTATATGCATTTTCAACAGAGAATTGGAAGAGGCCTAAGAGTGAGGTTGATGCTCTTATGAATCTCCTAAATAAGTATTTGGTCGATAGTATTGAGAGAACTTCTAAGAATAATATGCGAGTTAGAGTTATAGGTGATAAGAGCAAATTAAGCGAGGATTTACAGGCTAATATTGCTAACTTAGAGAAGGCCTCAAGTGTAAATGACGGCTTACAGTTTACTATTGCTCTTAACTATGGAAGTAGAGATGAGATTACAAGAGCTATTAAGAATATTGCAAATGATGTTAAGGCAGGAATAGTAAATCCTGAAGACATTGATGAAAGCTATATCAGTAGCAGGTTAGATACATTTGATATACCTGATCCTGATATAATGATAAGGACTAGCGGAGAAGAGAGATTATCTAACTGGATGCTATGGCAGTTAGCATATGCAGAGTTTTATTTTACGGACTGCCTATGGCCTGATTTTAATAAAGATGAGTTAATTAAGGCTATTGAGTATTACAATTGTCGTGATAGAAGATATGGTGGAGTTAAGGGATAAAGGAGGAATACAATGTTCAAGGAAAGATT
>JAIKVP010000220.1 GCA_024685635.1 Lachnospiraceae bacterium | reverse complement strand
GGTCTGAGAATAAACCTGTCTTCTTGCTCCAATAAGAGAATTACCATTTACAAGCTGAGTTCCAAACCACGGCACATATGCCCCTTTGTATATGGTATTTAACCACAGTGAAACTTCCGCCAGCTCGACAGCCACCGGATTAATATCGCATCCATATACATTTCTGTCCGCAATAAACATTTTAACTTTCTGTAATTCTTCAAAACGTTTATCGTAACTTATCGTTTCTCCAAGTTCTTCCTGCTTTTTAGTAAGATAAGCCTCGGCAAGCTGATTGATTGCCTCATTTAGAAAGGCCGCGCTACCCATGGCTGGCTCGCATACTGTCAGATTCAATATTTCATCTGCAGTCTTATCTTTCAGCAGTTCTTTTAATGCATACTTAACAAGGCACTTTGTAAGTACCTCAGGCGTGTAATATGATGCAGACTTTTCACGTTCTCTTCCGGCAAGACGATAAATGAAGGTTCCTTTCTCATACATTCTGAGTTGACCCTTCTTTTCTCCCGACTCGTAACGAACACGTTCCGTCTTCTCATCGTAATTTACCAATTCATTTTCTTTTACAAAATATCCAACATCCAGTTCGTTAAACTTATCGCCGGCACGTTTAACTTCATACAGATCCTCTTCTGCAATAAATCCTCTATAGCTAAGGAGCGCCTCGTAAACCGCACCCATCTGGTTAATTCCGAGAGCAGAGTATGAGATTCTCCCTTTTCGTTCTTTCGAATTCGCAGGTCTTGATATACTCATAAGATCGACAATTTGAAGCATGGCACTATTTCGAAGTCTTGCTTTTGTAATCAGCTTCGTATACTCTGGATCAAAAATATGTGCCTTAAGAGCTTCAATTGTGAATGCATCATGCATGGATGTATTCTCAATCTCGATTGCTTTTTTATACTCATCAAGGTTTTCCGGATATCCATAATAAGTCATATGGAATAATTTCTTTAAAGTATCATCGATATAGTATCCTTCAGATAAAGCTTCACTTTCTTCCTTCACCTGATCACACACATCACGTAACCCTTCAAGAGAATATCCCTGCACATATGTCTGTGATTTCATAGGCGCATAACCCAACTCCGGTCTGGCCTCGATAAAAAGCATAAAGAGAAAACGATACATATATCGAAGGCATTCCAATGTCAGTTCTGCAGCATCAATGGGATGCTCCGTAAAATCAACTGCTTGTCTAGTTTTCATATCATAGATTACTTCGTTACCCAGTATCTCTATACATTCTCGCAAAGCATACTTAAGCGCATCAGATACACCAGCACTATGCTTATGAGAATCCTCATCTAAACTATCCAGAACTATGCTTCCGTCAATTGGGCAAAGACTCTCCTTGTGAAGCAATACTGTCATAGCCATGAAAGTCGTTTCTTCATGACGACCATAGATATCTTCCATCATGAACTGAAGATATCTTTTCTCATTCCATTTATTTCGATCAATCAATGCAATTTGATTGATTCCAATCAGCATGATAAATCTCGGCGCTTCTTCTCCTGCAAAAAAGAGTTTTGCCAGAATATCATCATTTGTAAGTTCTACGGATGATCCAAGTTCCTCTTCATCATCACTACGCTCAAATATTCTTCCCTGAAGAATGTCCTCTTCACGTTCTTCTCCTGCAGAAAGGAACGCCCATAATAGCGGAGCACCGTTAGCCTTAGTCTCCTCATGGAAAATAGGAACCACCAATCCATCAGAAACTTCCGTCTTAACGCTACTAATGCTCTCGTAACCAAGTGCTTCAAGATAAAGAGATGCCAACTCTTGAATCAGCGGCTTACTCGATTCCTCGTTCTTTGAGCGAAGATAGCGATCTCTGATAACGTAATACTGAGTTCTTACATCACGGAGTTTTTTCCAAGGCAACTGAATATCTCCTGCCTTTTCCTTTTCTTTCCAGTTCTTTATCGTATCTTCAGCATTCTCCTGAAAAATAGACGTGAAGTAATGATTGGTATAGTATTCATTTTTATTCTCAATACCTGTTAAAACCATTTCCATGCTTTTATACCCCTGTCACTACTGCGATAATTCTGATATACGGGTTCTCTTCAATCTCTAGTGTGTCCTTTTCCCAATCCATGAAGTTAGAAAAGATTGCCTCTATTTCACGTTCCTTCTCGGATTTCTTTCGCTCAAATCCAGCTATTCCAAGATCACCTAATGAGAGCTGTGCATCCTTATGTCTTCTCTCTAGCTGCTCCAATCGCTCCATTTCTTCATAAATGTACGGGTCTGTTTTTTCTTTATACTCTGCACATTTATCAGACATGATCTTTTTGGATCTTTCCACGACATCGCCAAGTAGGCTCTGTCCTTTTTCAATCTGACTATCTGATACAGGTTTTACATTAGGCATTTTTTCTTTTAAATGAGTCGCCTGCATCAACTCACTCATACTTAATATTCGATTAAACTGACCAGCTTTGTATGAAACACCAAACCATTCGTCAACAACAGTTGTTGATTTTCTGTTTGGAATAAGGCCTGCCACAATATAAATAATTTCATCTGTAGCGATACTGTTAGACAGACCGAGAACCGGCACCTCACTTCGCTTGTAAAATACTCCCGCCTTATCTTCTATCCAGTTGAAAACGGGATGCAGTTTCCACAAATACTGAGTGGCCGGCCAGGCTGTTTCGGCCAAATCGTTCTGCATACATCTTTGCATGTCTTTCAGACAAAATGCTTTGTCCGGAGACAATCTGAGGTAATCATCTGAAGGCATAGCTTCAGGCGGCATAAGCTTCTTAACTTTCTTTTTCACATTATCAGTAAGCTTAATCTCAACACCATGCGTTCCTGTTAAATCTGAATACTTTATTTCCTCTGTATCCGTAAAAATATCCAAAGCGTTCTTAACATAGTCAAGATCTGAGAAGAGTGTTTCTTCATCACTATATTCGACTTTAACTTCTTTATCTTCGCCAAGGCCCAACAAGAGCTCTAACGGATCAAACTCATCTTCATCAGAGTCAAGAAGCTTCTCAAACGCCTCTGCTCCAGCTCCGCTTTCGATAGCTTTAGCAGTTTCTTCTTCCTCTTCTTCCTGATTGAACTTTCCAAAGAGCATGGCTGGATCGCCAATGTTCTTGAGCGCCTGTTCCTCTTTCTTGACCAGAATCTCCATGATACGAGCATCACCTTTGATTCTCGGATTATTACTGTCAATAAGCATGTATCTAATGTCGGGTTGCTCATGTTGTCCATATCTGTCGATACGACCATTTCTCTGCTGGAACACCATAAGAGACCAAGGTATATCGAAATGAATTAACCTATGCGAAAGGTAATGTAAGTTGATACCTTCCGAAGCAACATCAGAGGCGACTATCACTCTGATCGGAGATTCCGCTCTGCCAAATTCATCAACTATTCTCTGAAGATCCTTATCGCTCATGCCACCATGCATGATTTCAATCTGCTTCTCTGAAAGTCCCAAATCCTTTTTCAAATTCTCTGACAGATACCGCATAGTCTCAATGCGTTCCGTAAAGATGACAAGTCGATCGTTGTTCTTTGATGGACTCCATCCATAATCGCTGCTCTTTAACAATTCAAGAAGCTTTGCATATCTAGAAAAATCTGCAGGCTGAATTAATTCCAGTGCTTGCTTCAACTCTCTGAGCACTGAAATATCTTTCATGGACGCATCTGTATATTTCTTCTCTAATTTTCGAATCCTTGCATCAATACTCTTGATACATGCCGCCGGACTTGAGAATAAGGATTTCTCCAAACTTGTTTTAAAGAGAATCCCCTTTCCTCTTGCCTTAGTCTCATCCATCTCAAGCTTCATGTCTGCAAAAATGTCATATGCAGCTTCTTCTTTAGCTGACGCCATACATCTTTCGATGGTTATCTTTCGCTCCTTAAATGCACCGGAGACTTGATCCTGGATATCCTTCTTAAAACGCCGGATAAGTAATCCCTCTATATCATCTCTGGTATAATTCTTCTCATCTGCAATAGCAGTCGGATCGAGCATGTTCATAAGTGATGCCACCGACTCTCCTTTACCATCATGAGGTGTGGCCGTAAGCATGATGAGCGTATCTGATCTATTTGCAAGAAGTGATGCCAGCTTGCTTCTCTGAGAACTTCTGTCACCTCTTTTAGCGACATTATGTGCCTCATCTATAACAATAATGTCCCACCAAGCGTTCTCAAGATGAGTACGATAATCAAGATCATTCTTAAGCGTATCTACAGAAATAATGGTCTTATCATAATAAAAGAACGGATTATAATTTGTCGGAAGCTTTGCTCTTACACTTTGGATTCTTGAAGAATCGAGACGCACCAAAGGAATGGTGAATCTGTTCCACATTTCTTTTTGGAACTGAGTCATCATGCTCTTTACTGTAACGACAAGAATTCTTTTTCCTTTGCCGCGAGCTATCAACTCCGACATAAGAATTCCTGCTTCCAATGTTTTACCAAGGCCAACCGTATCAGCTATGAGAATTCTCTGACGGGTTTTATTCAGAGCCATCTGTGCAGGTTCCAGCTGATAAGGCATGAGATCCATTGCGGCCTTGTCGCCAATATGAAGCTTATTGTCAGTCGGTATTTTCCCTCTCCACTGACTCTCAATATATACTTTAGATTTTCTGAAGAAAGCGGAAGTATCTGGAACAAGAGTAACCTTTGCCGGATCGACTATTTCTATATCCTCTTCAACATCCACCAGGAACATTGACTCATAGTCTTTTACAAGTTGAGAAAGGCCAATCACGTGCAGTGTTTGACCCCCCAAGCTATTTTTTTCGACCTTTTTTACCATCCATTCTTCGCCGCGGACAACAATTCTCATCCCCGGTGCATACTTAACGTCATTATTCATCAATTCTCCCCGCCTTATTCCAATTTAGCTTTGATCTTTCCTATACAGCAGATAATACTTATAAAGTGTCCGTTCTTTCGTAGTGCTCACGCTCTTTCGCTTATCAATAAACTCTTGAATGCTCTCTTCATCTTCCATGTCCAAAAGAGACTGTCCCGCATCATTAACTATCGTTTCGATATACAGTCGGAAAAGATCTATCACACGTTTGTTGAAGCCTTCCCGCTTTAACCACTCGTAAAAATCTATTTTTTCGGAAGAACTCTCTTCTATTTCGATTTCTTTTTCATCCTGTTGATGCGCCAATGTTTCATCTGTATCTCTGCCAAAATCCACAACCTTATAACAGTTTCCACTTAAGAGAAAGCGTTGCCCAATCGTTAATCCCATTAATTCTTCTTCAATTGGATACCACTTCCGGCTCGCATCACTTCGTAGTGGCAAATGGTACGTGAGTACAACATTCTTCCTTTCGTCAAGTACATTTACCCAGCAGCCGTAAGTAATCTCCTCCGGGTGAAGAAGATCATTCCCCTTATTGACAGTCCAACTGGATAAATCAACACTCTCCCCTGACGCCCTTGTTTGATTATCTGTAGTATCATCATCGCTTACATCGAGTAGGCTTTCTTCCAGCTCGTATTCCTCGTCTTCTTCATTTTCAAATTCAATATCCGAAAACTGGCCCTCCATAATGTAGACGATCCGATCTACTATGAGTTTTGTTATTTCTTCAACAGTTAGCGTATCAAGCAGTATTGATCCTCCAACAGCATTCAAGTATTTCATGGATGCTCTTATATGATCTTTTTCGTCTAGCGAAATCCCCCTATCCTTGAAGTATTTGAGTGCATTACAGATACCGCTAAGGATTGTCTGATTCGATGAGAAAGTATTGCTAAAGAAGATATCACTGACTTTTGTTGTTAAATCGTTGGCGCCGATGATATCAAGCCGTTCATAGTGATTATCGTTATCTTTATCAAACGTTGATCTTCCAACCCACCAGCACTTAGCTAACCCATTACGAAAATACCCTGTGCGACGGTTATTATCACTGAAAAAGAACCTACTGAGAACAGCACTTGCGTCTGTTTCTTTTTTCTTCAGTTCCCTATTCGGATAATCGTATCTTGCACGCATGTAGCTATAAAAAGTACCATTGCATAACCCTGCCCACAATCTTTCATCCGATGCCTGCGATTCGCTCAAGTTCCGAAGATTGTTATAAAGGATCTTGCAGTTATCGAAGTCCGCTTCACCTATGGACATCGCATCCAACGATGCAAGCTCGAAATCCGGGATTTCCATAAAATCTATGAACGGATCACTGCCATATTCTTCTTCAATCCAATCATTCGTTTCATCTTGATAGTAATGTATGTACAGGCGATCAATATTGTGCTTCACAAAATCAATCGCATCCTGCTTCATAAAACAGAGCTTCATATTTTAGTCCCCTATCATTTCCTGCATGTTTAGGAAAGTCTTTCCTATCGGTAATTGCAACAGTTCCTGTACGATATCTGTAATAGGATTTTCGCCATAAATAACGTCCTCTACAAAGTCTTTACCCTGTTGCCTATAAAATGCCGAAAACTTAATAAACCATCTACAGTTTTCATATGCTTCATAGTCTCGTCTTAATTCCTCCATCATGAAGGTTAATGCCGGGATTAGCAGCACAGACCAGATAAGTGGTCGCATTGCCACGTTGTTTTGATATGCGATATACGCGTCTCGAACTTCAGCATCCACGAAGATTTTGATGCGATCGCTATCTAGCGAAAAACGAACCGGCAATTCCTCATTTTGATCTTTTTTAATGTTTCCAATCACGCTAAAGAGTGACTCTTCTTGTGACAATTCTTCATAGTTTTTGAGAATGTTCAGCCTTGGCATATTGCAATATGCCATGATTGCAGCACGAGGTATGGTCAAATTTACATCGTCATAATCATCATTCAGACGATCATTCTGATAATTTGCGATTTCCTTCTTTGCCACAATCATCCCAACTAGTGCAACATCTCCATTTACCTTGCCGTTATTTAAGTAATAGCTCTCTTCATCCGAAAAGGTATGAAGAACTGTTCTGAAAGATGTGTTTGAGCATTCAATATGGATCACATATTCCGCATATCCCTGTTTAATCAAGGATTTTAATCCCGGATTATCCAGTGAAATCCGAAACGATACAAGCGTGTGGCTCATATTCTGACTAATAACCTCAGGCTCTACTCTAAATTCGCCTTCGATATAATCATCCGTGTCTTCACACAAAACCGGATAAGGAAACAATCTATTCTTAATTTCCACTAAACTCCACTCCCATCGCGTAATTTCGATCTCCGCTTATTCGGAAATCAATCACAACCTTTTCGTGTTCTTTTACTTCGTTCAGTACAATCTTTCCGTTCTCCAATGTGGCGCCATTCGTCCCTGTTTCCAAGCTAGAAATGTGAATAGGTATGCTCTTTCCATTTTCTCCAGTAGCATATAACTGGATAACGCCCTTTGAAATGCCTGTTTGCGGCGTGCAGATCAGACGACTAACTCCATCTCCCACTCCAATGACTCGTGCAGTAGTTTCAATTGTCTTCATACCGGCAAAGACTCTGTCCTTACCTTCGCTGTCAGCTCGTCCTTTTCTTCCTTTTGGCGTTTGAGAACGTTTGCCATCTCTATGTCGATGACCTGAAAGATCTCCAACATCATCTATCGTGCCGGACACTTCCTTTTTCCCTGCCCCGCTGTTCCGTCTGACAGTGGATGTTTTCTTAGTTGTAAAAGCAACCTCAATACTGTAAGTAGTATTGATTATCCCCTCTTTTCCGTTCTCATTTTTGTTCTGCGGATCCTTCTCTCGGACTGTGGTATTGAACAGGTTAGCAGTATCTACATATACTTCTTCACCTGCCATTTCCGAGGCTTTCTTCCGGATGATATCTTTAACCCATTCTTCTACCTCTCGCTTATACTCTTTCGCTAGCGAAGGATTCGAATGTCTGTCCGGTTCCCACTTATCGTGAGTAGGATTCTCCATATTTCTGAAAAAAGAATTGAGTTCATCCCCCTGCAATTCCAATATGCCGGAATAAGAGAACCCTTTCGGAAGGCCTCCTATTTCAGATACCTTCATGCCGGATTTTCGAACGACAAGTATTTTGTTGTTAAGATCCTTCTCATACAGTAATCGAAGGCGCAATTTCCCCATCCTGTGGAAATCATAAGCTTCATCAATCACCTTTGAGGAATCCGCAGTCAACACCTTGTTAAAGCAAAAGGCGTCCTTGGCATACTTCTGATACGAAGCCACAACGTACTTTAATTCTTTTTTAGTAATGGGATTCCCTGCGATATTCACTTCCAGATTGCGATACTCAATTGCCATCAGGAAGTTTTCCAGAACCTCGCCGATCATGAGTTTGACCCAATCATTCTTTCCACTTTGATCAAACTTGAAACCGGGAACAAAGATGTCGGTACCCACCTCAGTGCGTTTGTAAATCTGATCCAAACCGGGTAAGGAAGACACCGCCAGATTTCCATCTGGTTCACCGTAATATCCAATCGATCTTCGAACGGGGTCGGCATCGCCATAGCTTTCATCCGAAAATGCCATAAGTCGCGCCACTCCCTGTACTGCATCTTCGTTTTGGATATTCTTAGTTCGATAGAACGTGGTATGGTATTTCGAATTGATAAACGTAGCTGCTTTCCCAATACCAAAACTACCCGCTGCCGTTTTCGAAGCTGTTTTTACGGAATAAGAAGCGCCCTTTACCAAGCCATTCCACGGAGTTTTATCATCCTGCGAATACGGACCTTCAAGGCCAGTCGTATTGAAATCGCTAATTCTCAACACGCAAGTATCACCACTTTTGAGTTCTTCAAAAGCCCTTTTCAAAAACACTTGGGCCTTCTCATCATCTTCATCAGACCAATAGTCGCTGCACTTTTTCAAAACTTCGCCCAGCTGACTCATTCCAGGAAATGATAAGATTCTCACATTCTTCTTCTCAAACTCAACGCATACGGGTTTATCTTCATCACGTTGCGCATCCAAAGAATTCTGGCACACTTCCCTCGCCAATGCTCTCAATGGATTGCCCTTAAAAAACTCCATTCCCGCATTTGCAAAGCCTTCCGTTTCACCATTATTTCTTGAAGGAAAACTCCAACCAATCATTTACACATTCTCCTCATATATCCATTAAGAATCTTGTTCTTCATCTGGCGCTTCGTGCAAAGGTGAAAAGTCCTTTCGAAAGAAAACCTTCACTGCATCAGTCGAAATCCCGTATCTCTCTAGCAGTGTCACGATATAGCGCCTAATGTCGATTGCACTCCGACAGGTTTCAATCCACACATTGCTTCCTTTGATTTTTAGCGGTCTCTGAAAGCCTTTTTTGTTCACTGACATCTTTACGTAATTCTGTCCGCGCTGACGCCCTTCATCTGCAATGCCTAAGATAATAAGTGGATCCTCGTCATACAATAATTCACAGATCTTCA
>JAIKVP010000142.1 GCA_024685635.1 Lachnospiraceae bacterium | reverse complement strand
CATATAGCAACTCAGATGGGGCTGATATTGGATGAAGGAGCTGAGAACAAAATAAGAGCTATTGCCGATGATGCGCGTAGAATTGATGATTTTGGTAATGGCAGATATATGAGAAATGTTATCGAGAAAGCAAGAATTGCTCAGGGAAGTAGGCTTCTTCGTATGGATTACGATTCGGTAACTCAGGATGATGTAAAAAGGCTCTGTGCTGAGGATATAGAGATGCCTGAAATTAAACCAAAGAAGGCGTCGCGAAATATAGGTTTTGCGATAGCGTGACGTTATTATTTAGGTTGATAATACTATATTATAGTTTATAATATATATTGAGTGAAAAAGGGTGTTGCGAATATGGTTTTAAGAGGTGTTTTCTGGGTTATAGATGATGCTGACGGTGATGGCAGACTCGTCTCAAAGACGTATGAAGAAGGCGATAATGTAGGACTGTCTAAATCAGGTCATAACTATAATCACAGACTCCTATGGGAACATGTAAGACCTCGAGGTTGTAACAAGTCATTTGATTATTATCCTCGAGGGCGGGTGGAGATGAATAATAAGGGAAAACCGGTTGTTTATATGAATATGAGTATCGCTGAGGAGGATTTTGAACGGATAAAAGAGAGATTCTGTCTTGGAGACGACTATAAGATTCATTACGACGGTAGCGAGCACTATAAGTGCCACAATGACTATTAATAACTACATTTGAGGTGAGTGTATGGAAAAACTTGGATTGAGTAAATCAAAGTATTGCAAGGGAGTTCAGTGCCCAAAGATACTTTGGATGGACAAGTACATGCCTGAGGTGGCTGAGGAGCAAGATAATGAAGCTGTTTTCGAAACTGGGCATAAAGTAGGAGATCTTGCCAGGAGTTATTTTGGAGAGTATGCTCTTGTCGACTATAACGCTGATAAAAGTGTAATGGTGAATGATACAAAGAGTCTGATTGAAAGCGAATGCAATAATATTGCGGAAGCTTCATTTCTTTATGATGGATTGTTCTGTGCGGTTGACATTCTTCACAGTACAGAAGATGGATATGATATTGTCGAAGTTAAGAGCTCAACAGAGGTGAAAGGTATATACCTCGATGATGTCGCTTTTCAGAATTATGTTCTATCAAACTGTGGAATAAACGTTAATAGAGTATATGTGATGCATATTGATAATACATATGTCAGAAACGGCAAACTTGATTTATTAGGTTTATTTGAACTGGAAGACGTTACAGACATAGCTAATGATAAGTATGCTGAGGTCGAGAGAAAAATCAAACGTATTCGTGCTTATGTTGATACAGAAACTGAGCCGGTTAGAGATATTGATCTTAATTGTGACAATCCATACCATTGTCCTTATTTCTCATATTGTTCACGAGCTTTAGAAGGAAATACTGTTTTCGATATCAGAAGACTAAAAAGTGAAAAAAAGTATGAATATTATCATAGTGGTATTATTACATTTGAGGATATAGTTAAGAGTGGCATCGAGCTAAGCGAGAAGCAAATGAGGCAGGTTGAGACAGTTTATTACAATATGCCTGATTCTATATCCGTGTATGATATCGAAGCGTTTCTTGATACTCTTACATATCCGGTATATCATCTCGATTTTGAAACATTTCAACAAGCGATACCTGAATTTGACGGTGTGAAGCCGTATATGCAGATTCCGTTTCAATATTCCCTTCATATAGAACAAGAGAATGGAGCTTTGGAACATAGGGAGTTTTTGGGTAAAGAAGGCACAGATCCAAGAAGAGACTTAGCGGAGAGTTTATGTCGCGATATTCCTATGAATGTGTGTGTATTGGCATATAACATGTCGTTTGAGAAAAGGGTAATAAGAGAATTAGCAGAAATGTTTCCGGATTTAGCCGGTCATTTACTTACGATACACGATAATATACGAGATCTTATGGTGCCGTTTCAAAAACAGTATTATTACACCAAAGAAATGGCAGGATCGTATTCGATAAAATACGTTTTGCCGGCACTGTATCCGGATGATCCTGAGCTTGACTACCATTCTCTTGAAGAGATTCATCATGGTGGTGAGGCATCTAATGCATTTGCAACACTGGCAGAGCAGAAACCGGAGGATATTGCAAGAATTAGGAAGAATCTTCTTAAGTACTGCGGACTTGACACTTATGCAATGGTTAAAGTGCTTGCTAAGCTTAAAGAGGTATGTCAATAGAGAGGGGGATAAATTGTGGGAAGACAGTCGAAGAAACTTAGCTTATTTAATACATTGGCAATTTTAAAGAAATACTCCGATGAGGATCATAGGCTTAGCCAAGCAGAGATTTTGGACTTGCTTAAGCGCGATTATGACATGGAGGTAGATAGAAGAACGATTAAGAGTAATCTTATGGATCTTATAGAACTGGGATATGAGATTGAGTCTCAAGAAACGACGCGTATGATCAGAAATGAGGATACGGGCGAAGTCGAGGAGAGTACTTATATGTCCAGCTTTTATCTGATTAGAGACTTTTCACCGGCTGAGTTGAGGCTGCTTATTGATTCTTTACTGTTTTCTAAGCATTTGCCATACAGTCAATGTAAGGAGCTGGTTGAGAAACTTGAGACACTATCCAATAAGTACTTTAGATCGCGGATGCAGTATATAAAGACGATGCCGGAAGACAAGACTAATAATCGCCAGGTTTTTTATAATATTGATGTGATTGATGAAGCAATCAATAGGAATAAGAAGATCAGTTTTAACTATCTTGAGTATGGTACCGATAAGAAGCAGCATGTCAAATGTCGTGAGGATGGAACAGAGCGTGAATACATCGTTAGTCCTTATCAGATGGTTGCTAAGGAAGGTAAATATTATCTCATATGTAATTATGACAAATACGATGATGTGTCTAATTACAGAGTGGATAGAATAACCAATATTGAGATTGTAGATGAGAAAGCTAAGCCTTTCGAAAGTCTTAAATGGTCAGACGGTAAGAGGTTGAATCTTGCATCATATATGAAAAAGCATGTTTATATGTATTCAAGCGTGGATAACACAGTTAAGTTTCGAATCGTAAAGCCGATGATAAGCGACATTATAGATATGTTTGGAAATGATGTCAGGTTCTACGACGAGACGGAAGACACCGTCTGTGTTAAGGCAGATGTTAACGAATCTGCAATGATACAATTTGCCAAGAGTTATGCTCCGGATGTGGTGATTCTAGAGCCGGAGAGACTAAGGGAGCAGGTGAAAGAGGAGTTGAAGAGTGGGTTAGAGGCGTACGAGTAATCTATTTAATTAGTCTAAATGATTAACGAGGAGATGATATAGATGGAGAAAATGGAATTAATAACACCAAACTGTGATATTGTAGATATTTTTAATAGTTTTTGGACAGATGAACCTAAAACGACTTTAGTAAAACTATTTAAGGATGATGTGGAGGTTGACATCTCGAAATACATAACTCAATTCAAAGAGTATGGAAGCAAAGATGATGATATCATCGGACAACAGGGGCTTCTAGAATATTTGAATGCTATTAATAGTGTGTATCACACAAGGGTTTCAGGAATTGAGTCAATTGTCAAGGAATTGGAAAGTCAAGGAATTGATAGTAAGTTGAGGCTTGAGGAGACAATTAAGAATGGGGAGATGTCTTTGCCTACATTTGTAAAGTATTGCCAAAAAGTAACAGGCAAATATACATATTCTTTCGCTTCAAAGGTATTCAGCTTTGTTGACGAGAAAAATTATCCTATTATAGATAGTTTTGTTGCCACATTACTTGATACATATGAATATGAAGGTAAAATATCTAAAAGCAAGTGGGGGAATTATTCTCAGTATATTAATAATTACAATGCTTTTAGAAATCATTTTGGATTGACGAAAAAGACTTATAAAGATATAGATAAGTTTTTATGGACATATGCGAAAATCCTATCAGATTATTGGTCGGATTTAGGAGTGCTAAGCTATGAAGCGGTGCC
>JAIKVP010000132.1 GCA_024685635.1 Lachnospiraceae bacterium | reverse complement strand
GACAGTCATTTTATTGACTGTATTGTTGTCGATTACACAATAGGCTTTGAGATGCTAGGAGGAGGCTCTAACCGTCTTACTAGATGTCATGTCTGGGGCGGCCCAATCCCTGCTAAAAATGAAGGCGAATTGCCAGAAATGTTAGTGGATTCGGTTAATTATTATCTTGATTCTGAAGACATTATGCTTACTGACTGCTATGCAGATACAGGTTATACAGGCTTTTTAGTAAAGAATAGTGCAAGGCTTAGAGGCTGCAGCTATTATAACAATTATAGTTATAAGATGGATAACGTGACAGTGATAGACCATCAGGCTGGTCCTTTGCTTGTATCTGAGTGCATGTTTAGAAAGACAAGTCCTCATGCATTTTTATATAAGGGCAATAAAGAAGACTTAACATGGGCTAACAACATACTTGTCGGAGAATTTGACGGTGATAGTGATTTATAAATTAGTTCTTTCATTTGCCTAATTAATATAAAGCATATATACTATATAGAGTTTATAGATTAAAGGAGAATTATTATGAGACTTATATCGTGGAATATAGATTCCTTAAATGCAGCGCTGACCTCGGAATCAGCAAGAGCAGTGCTTTCTAGAAATGTATTAGAGAGCATCAAAGAGCTAGATGCGGATATAATAGCAATCCAGGAGACCAAGCTCCCACAAACTGGTCCATCAGCTAAGCATGAGGATATCTTAAAAGACTATTTTAATGACTACCAGATAGAGTGGATTAGCTCAACTCCACCAGCAAGAAAAGGTTACGCTGGAACTATGATTCTATATAAGAATAATCTAAAGGCTGATAAGCTAGTTCCTGTTCTTAACGCTCCAGATACTATGGACAATGAGGGAAGGCTATTAACTTTAGAATTGGACAATTTTTACTTTGTAAATGTCTACACTCCTAATGCTGGAGACGGCCTAAAGAGGCTTAAAGAGCGCCAGAAATGGGATGTCTTGTACGCTGATTATTTAGCTGAGCTTGACAAGAAAAAGCCAGTTATTGCTTGCGGAGATTTCAATGTGGCTCATAAGGAGATTGACCTTGCAAACCCAGCAACTAACCACGAGTCAGCAGGTTTTACTGATGAGGAGAGAGAAGGATTTACTAATCTTTTGAGCAAGGGATTTATAGATAGCTTCCGCTATATAAATGGAGATGTGACAGGCGCTTATTCATGGTGGTCTCAGAGAATTAAGACCAGCAAGATTAACAATTCAGGCTGGAGAATAGACTATTTCTTAGTAAGTGACAGGATTAAGGAATCAGTTATTAAGTCTGAAATGATTGATTCAGGTGATAGACATGATCACGCTCCTATTTTATTAGAGATTGAGATTTAATTGTAATAAGGTAAAACATACTTGTCTGGAGGTATTGGATGAAAAGCACAATCTACAGGTTTAGATTCCTAATTCTAGCATTGGTCTTGGGTTTGTTAAGTATTATCATAATTTCAGTTTTAGGACGGGAATATACATTTACTGTAAATAATGTATTTAAAGATGTTATTGATGAGAATTTTTATGTTCAGGTAGAGAATGGATACGAGGAATATATAGAAGTTCTAGATTATTCTGTTGATAAAGATAAGCCTGAGATTAAAGTAACAGTCAGGGGAAAGAAGCCAGGTATGGCATATGTAGAGTATAGTGGGGGAGGCTTGATTAATTTCTATGTTCATCCAACTAAGATAGTTACAATATACAATTATTTTGGTCAGTGTGGAGGTAGTAGGTTAGTTTCTGTATTTTGGTTAGCATATATTTTTTTGATACTCTTAAATATTGTTTTTAAATACAGAAATAGCATGCGTGAGAATATGTTCAGATACCATAATATATTGTATTTAGGACTTATTATTTATATGCTTTATGCTATTTTGGTGTTTACATATGTTATCAGTTATGGTGGTGGACTTGATGATTATGTTAGTGCATTTATGAATTCCATATCTTCTATATGTAATACTACTCTTCCGGTTATAATTCTATTAACAATAATCGTTTCAATAAGTAACATAAAGCTTATGAAAAGAGAGGGAATTAACTGGCGAAATATGCTTGGTTTTATCTTAGGAATTGCACTTTGTTTAGGTGTCTTAGTACCTGATATCATTGAGCATTATATGAAGACTGGACAGATTATAGATGTTTATAAAGAGACGGGTATAGGAAGATTTATAGAAATGGCTTTTACTACAATTTGCGGTTCTGTCGTTAGTTATATTGAGTGTATATTGATAGGAACTATAATATTAGCTATCAGGGTAGCTAGACATACGCCTAAAGAGGATCAGGACTATGTATTAATTCTTGGCTGTATGATTAAAAAAGATGGTTCGCTTACCAAACTACTAAAAGGGCGAGCAGACAAGGCTATAGAGTATTCTAAGATCCAAAAGAAGAGGTCTGATAAAGATATTATTTTTGTTCCATCAGGTGGTCAGGGTAGCGATGAAATCATATCTGAGGGTGAGGCTATTAAGAACTATCTTATTAGTGAGGGAATTGATGAATCTCATATCTTGCTTGAGGATAAATCAACGAGCACCGAAGAGAATCTTAAGTTTTCTAAAGCCTTAATTGATGAGCATTATAAGGCCAACTCTAGCAGTGATAAAGAAGCAAAAATAGCATTTTCTACTACTAATTATCATGTCTTAAGAGCAGGAATGCTTGCTACATCAATGGGTATTAGGGCGACAGGACTCGGCGCTAGAACAGTTAGTTATTTCTGGATAAATGCATTTATTAGAGAGTTTATTGCGACTTTAGTTGTAGAGAAGAAGAGACATGTTTTAGTTATTGGAATGCTTTTATTAATCAGCATTTTATCCGTAATCTATATGTATGTTTCAAGTGTTATACTATCTTAATTAAGTGAGGAGAACGATATTATGGCAATGTCATCGCTAAAAATTAGCAGAGAAGAAGTTGAAAAACAGTTAGAAGAAAAGGTTAAAAAGGGTAAATTAACAGAAGAAAAAAAGGAAGCGTTACTACGCAATTATGATATAAAGATGGAGAAGCTTGCTAAGAATGGCTATCCTTCAGTTGGTGAACCAACAGGGTTCTTAACTAAGACTGACTGGCTTGTTATAGGAATTAGTGTTATATGCTTGTTGTTAGCTGTTTATAGCCACAATTATGCACTAACTTATATATTAGCAGGAGAACTGTTTATCTACAGTCCGATTATAATGCTTAGACAGATGATTAAGGAAAAAGAAGTTTCTAAGCCTGTGTTCTTTATTATCTTTGAGCTCTGTGGTATAGGCTTGCTGATATATGGTATTGTTTTGTTGTTTAAGTAAATAATAGTTATATTTTAGTAAAACTAAAGGCTAGCGTTATGCTAGCTTTTTTGTTTTGTGGATTTCATTTTGTTGCGTTAGGATAA
>JAIKVP010000085.1 GCA_024685635.1 Lachnospiraceae bacterium | reverse complement strand
TTCCTTGACCGACGAGGCGCAGCTTGATCAAATGCTGACTATGGTTAAGGAGTTTTGCAACGAGAATATCGCTGATAGGAAAAAGCATTATTTCGTTCAGCTTTTTGTCGAGGAGACTTCCGTTTTGATTGTCGAGCGCGGTTTTTCAGACGGCAAGGAACACACTATGGATATGAGAATTTATATCGATGACGAGGAGACAATTATTCGTACGAGGGATGATTGCAAGGCGCTATCCATGAAAGAGAAGCAGGTCATCTTAAATGAGTCCGATGATGAGGATTATCTTGGAATGAAGCTTATTAGGGGCTTTGCGAAGGATGTGCATTATCTTCCTACTATGAATCTTAATAACTTTATTATTAGTGCTTAGGCGATGGGGCATTTTATTTAAGATTATTAGAATATTTATTATAAAAAAATGCTTAGGCAGATGCCCAAGCATTTTTAGTTTAATCATTATTTCTATCATTCTGTATTAGCTAGATTTATTTCATAAGCATCAGTCAATATTAACTCTATTTAGCCTTAATAATACCGCCTTCCTAAGCTTAACATAAGCGAAATCTAAGAGCAACATAACAATCTCAATCACAAGAATTAAAGCCACTATTTTTAACGCTAAATTATCCCCTAAAATGTCATAAAACCTGTTGCCCTTAAGCGTGTCAAAGCCAGTAAATACGGCAAATATCACCACGCCCAAAGCCATCAAAGCATTATAGACCAGACTCTTAATTATCCAGTAAAATCTAAGCTTATTTTTCTCTAAATTCTTGCTTTCATTTTCAACATATAACTCTAAAACAATTACATATATCGCCATAATTGAATAGGTTAGAATATACATTTTCTGCGGTGCAAGTATGAGGCTTAAAACTATAGAAGCCGCCGCAAATAGTGCGCCATATTTAAAGCCATAAAGATACTCAACTATCCCACCAAGTACTGCTGCAAGGCATAAAAAGAACAGGGTTGAGATATCTATATAGCCGGCGACCGTCACGATAATTACCGCCAGCGCCACCATCATTCCCGCAAATGCTATCGGCCTGCTTTTTAAAAGCATGTGCAAAGGTCACCTCCCATGCATTCACACATGGTATCTGCACACCATAACTTACAACACAAATCGCAGGCGTCGTCGCCTCTTCTATATGGATCACGTCCGTAAAAATTGCCATACTGTCTATACTGATTCTGATTATACTGGTTCTGATTAAAGCCGCCAAATGGATTGCCATTATAGCCCTGATTGGCGTTATATGAGCCAGTGTTATTGCCTGTAAAACCGTCGTTATAGCTATATCTGTCATCGTTAGACGAGCCGCCATTGGCTCTTGAATCCATAATCTCTTTATACGCTTCCTGAATCTCCTTAAACTTGTCCTCTGCTAAGTCTGCTAGAGGGTTGTTTACATAGGAGTCAGGGTGGTATTTCTTACTCATTTCCCTATATGCACGCTTGACTTCTTCGTCAGTCGCTGTGCTTGATATATTTAATGTTTCGTATGGATCTTTCATTTATATGCTCCTTTATTGTCAGCATTTTATAATTAATCCTGCTGTCTTTTACTAGTTAATAGTTATCTAATTCTAATTAATTGCCAGTTATCATATTACTAGTTTGCCTCTTTCCAGGTTATATTGTAATTGACACCCTTCTTCTCGCCGATACCATTTACGTAGTTAGCGATTAGTAGCTTCGCTCTTTCCTGCGCCTTAGTCAAAATACCTTCATCGCTCTTAGCCTTCTCTTCCATTGTCTCCTGTGCCTTAGTAATCATTCCAGACTGATCTTCATATGTTATCGGATTCTTGTTAAAAATAGAATCATCAGAAATAATAAAAGAATCCTCTGTCAGCGTGTTGTTCACTGTAGATATACTAAGCACCTCTGCAGCTGGAATCGTGATTGTAATATCAGTCCCATTTTGCTTAATATCAACCTTAGTCATATCTATTCCAATCTTAACTAGGCCTGTGTATTCTGCCCACGCTTTTCTGTCTTTCTCACCTAGATGCCAAAAGCCCTTACCAGATTCCTTTTCTAGCACAGCAACATTGTTATAATAACACTCCATTGTTGCGAGGTTGCCGACCGCCTTAATTCCCGACTGGCTAATCGTTGGATCAATCTCCTTTTTTCCACATCCAGTCGCTAATAACATGACAAAAAATAAACACAGTGAAAATGCTAAATAATGCTTAAATTCCTTCATTATTCCTCACCTCCCACTATCTCATACTTTACAGTATATCCTTCAGTCAGAGGCTTTATTAGGCCTTCTATAACATTTTTAGAGTTCTCGTTAGCTCTTCTTATAATTGTTTCATCTGAGTGAGCCTTACTCTTTAAATCATCATTGCATAAACTGTTAATCTCTGCATAAACTGTCTCAGTTTCGTACTTGCTTTTCATAAACATATAGTCAACAGGCCTAGCTGAAACTGTCTGTATCTTAGCAGCTGGCATTCTAACCCTTATCACCTTGGCCTCATCATCTATATCAAATGTCACAGCACTAAAATCTATTCCCGCTGTAACCTTGCCCTCATATCTTGCATGATAAGCTACTTTATCTCCATCCATCTTAGTGACAACCGAATTGTAGGTATAATCAACTGTTTCTAAATCACTTACATCAAGCATTTTAGACAAACTAGATGATGTGGTTATTTTGCTTCTATTTTCATTTATCTTTTGGTAAACTATATATCCTATTACGGCAGTAACTATAACTAATACTACTATAATGGAGATTATTACCTTCTTCATTGCAATCCTCCGCTCATTGTTCTTATTTCTTAAGTCTGGCTCACTATCATCTTTTTCTATTTCAAGCACCTCATTTTTTAATCCACGTATACATCTATATAAAACACACTTGTAATGTTACCATTATTCGCTAGCATTTTCAAGGCTTCTAGCTATAAGCGTTCCTTCTTATCTAAA
>JAIKVP010000077.1 GCA_024685635.1 Lachnospiraceae bacterium | reverse complement strand
CGAGAATCTCGAGTCAGTTCATGGAGCTCTGCTTCGTATGAACAGAAGTATACAATCTGAAGGAACATTTGGCATTATCAAATGGGACAGGTCATATAAAAGACTGTTCAGAAGAGGCTTAGAAAACGTAAATTTAGAGTTGACCCTGATTGCTTGTGCTTTTAACCTTTATAAATATCACAATAAACGAAATAGATTGAAGATGATTGCATGATATCAGGTAACTGAATAGATTAAAAAAGCTCTTATTAACATAGGGCTTATTTAAGTACCTCTAAAATCAACAATTACGGAAGTTCTACATAAAGAAATACACCTGCATTGGCAATGGCCAATACAGGTGTGTTATTTAGAGACTTTTTTTACAGCCTCATACTGTGATTAATCCGTGTTTAAATTGTGTCGTTAATAATTCTTAATTAATATATTCTAATTAACTCCGTCGAGAGCCTGTGAAATATCTGCAATCAAGTCCTTAGCATCCTCTAATCCACAAGACATTCTAACTAATCCTGCTGGGATTGATGCAGCCTCTAGCTGCTCATCTGTCATCTGTCTGTGTGTAGAAGTTGCAGGATTTAAGCAACATGTTCTTGCATCAGCAACATGTGTCTCAATAGCTGCAAGCTTAAGTCCCTTCATAAAGCTCAAAGCAGCCTCTCTACCGCCAGCAAACTCAAATGAAACAACTCCGCAACCACCATTGCCCATATACTTCATAGCCTTATCATAATACTTATCAGCCTTAAGTCCAGGATAGCTAACCTTCTTAACCTTAGGATGCTTCTCTAAGAACTCAGCAACCGCTGTACCATTTTCAACATGCTTAGGCATACGAACATGCAAAGACTCAATACCAAGGTTTAAGATAAATGCATGCTGTGGTGCCTGAATTGAACCAAAATCACGCATAAGCTGAGCAGTCGCCTTGGTGATAAATGCACCCTCCTTGCCAAACTTCTCTGCGTAAGTAATTCCATGATATGAATCATCAGGAGTTGTAAGACCTGGGAACTTGTCCTTATGTGCCATCCAGTCAAACTTGCCCGAATCAATAATAGCTCCACCAACACAAGCTCCATGACCATCTAGGTACTTGGTTGTTGAGTGAGTAACGATATCCGCTCCCCACTCGATAGGACGACAGTTAACAGGTGTTGGGAATGTATTGTCAACGATAAGTGGTACTCCGTGCTCATGAGCAACCTTAGCGAATAACTCGATATCTAATACTGTAAGCGCTGGATTGGCGATAGTCTCACCGAATACAACCTTAGTGTTCTCCTTAAATGCCGCATTTAACTCCTCTTCTGTACAGTCAGGTGCAACAAATGTTACCTCTATACCCATCTTGGCCATAGTGTTAGCTATTAAGTTAAATGTACCTCCATAAATAGATGATGAAGAAACAATATGACTTCCACATTCACAAATGTTAAAGAGTGCGAAGAAGTTAGCCGCCTGACCTGAAGATGTAAGCATCGCTGCTGTACCTCCCTCAAGCTCAGCAAGCTTAGCTGCAACATAGTCATTGGTAGGATTCTGAAGTCTTGTATAAAAATATCCGCTAGCCTCTAAATCAAATAACTTACCCATATCTTCACTTGTGTCATACTTAAATGTAGTAGACTGAACTATAGGTATCTGTCTTGGCTCCCCATTCTTTGGTGTGTATCCGCCCTGGACACATTTGGTTGAAATCTCGTAATTACTCAACTTAATAACCTCTTTTCTGTTCTATATATTTGTGCAAAACACATTCGTGATTATACAACTTTTAAGAGCGTATTACAAGATTCTTATTAGCATTTGCTAATTTATCACTTTAAATCAAAAAAGCGTTTGACTGATAATAGTCTCTAATGTACAATTATTCTAAGCAATGAGAGGTGATATAATAATGGATTTAAACAATATGAAAATCGGCTTTATAGGATTTGGTTTAATTGCAGGAAGTATAGCAAGAGCGTTAAGAAAAGAATATCCCAAGATAACTATGATAGCTCTTAACAACCGCTA
>JAIKVP010000063.1 GCA_024685635.1 Lachnospiraceae bacterium | reverse complement strand
TTGATAAAACATGTTATTGGTTATCTAATTATTTGCAAATGAAGGAGAGAGAAATATGCTCTGTATGGTTGTTTCCACAGTGGACACACCGGAGAAAAAACGTAAAGTGGAGTTGCTTTACGAACAGTATAATCAATTGATTTAAGTTACGCGAAGTTTGAAGAATCAGGAATAATATCTCCGGTTACATCGATTGAGTGTAACTACAAGAAGACGTCAACATTTGACGATGTAATCTCTATCAAGGTTTATGTTACCGAATTTAAGGGAGTTAAGCTAAAACTCAAATACGAGATGACCAACGAGGATGGTGAGGTGTGTGTAATAGCAACCTCAATGCACTGTTTTTTAAATGCTGACGGCTCACTTATCAATATCAGAAAAGAGTATCCGGACATTTATGATATTTTGTCAAATGAAGTCGAAAGCCAATAAATTACTTGACATTTTGGCCTCATTTTCTTACAATCGTAATAATTAAGGAGAAATCCTGTAATTTTACATATTATAATGCTATGACGAGACTAACCAACTCAGAGCAGCCTGTGATTAAGCAGGACGGGACATCCCGTTACACAGGGAAGAGCTTTGAAGAAATCGAGGCTGAATTTGCAGGTAAGGGTTACGGCGCATTTAAACCTGCAGTTGCTGAGACTGTAATTGAGAGTTTAAGACCTATCAGAGAAGAAGCAGAGAAGCTTATTAAGGATAAGGCATACTTAGAGGATGTATATAAGAAGGGTGCGGAGAGAGCTTCTTATATCGCCAACAAGACCTTGAGAGAGGTTTATAAGAAGGTAGGATTTTATCAGATTTAATGTTAAATAGAAGGCTTTGGGGATTCCTGAAGCCTTTTTTTGTAATGTTGGTTTATTAAAAACGAGGTGTGGTATGGAGCTTAATATTGCTGTTTGTGATGATGAGGCTGCTTTTTTAAATGATATATATTGTAAGGTGTTAAGGTTCGATTCGGACTATAATATTGACAGATATACGGATGCTTCAGATATATTAAGCAGGGCGGAGCGCTATGATATTATATTTCTTGATATTGAAATGCCGGACTCTAACGGAATGGAGGCAGCCAAAAAGATAAGAGAGAACGGGTATAAGGGATATATTATATTTCTGACGAGCCATAGCGAGTATATGAGTGAATCGTTTAAGACAAGAGCATATAGATTTCTGACAAAGCCTATTGATGCTGAAGAATTGAATGAGGCTCTTTTAAGTATCGCTAAAGAGATTACTGATGACAAGAAGGTTTTAGTCAACTCTTATAATGGGGATATTTTGGTGAATGCGAAAGATATCCTCTATATTTCTTCGGCAGGAAGGTATACAGTTGTGCATTTGTCTGATGGAACAATCGATTCTAAAGATTCTATATCAAGCTGGTGTAAGAGACTTAGCGGGCAGGATTTTGTTAAATCTCACAAGTCGTATATAGTTTCATTGCGACATATAAGAAATATTACAGAGGAAGACATTGTTATTAATAATGGCGGGAAGATTCCTGTATCAAGAAGGAACTGTCAATTAGTTAAGGACATGTTTCACGAATATATAAAGAGGCATGCTAAGATAATATAAAGAGGGATGGGTAATGGAGAGTGTACTTGAATATTTTGCAAGATATTCGGTTGAGTTTATAAAACTCTTACTGGTTGTTCATGGGTTTTTAAAGATTGATATCAAAAGAAATGTAGCCTTATACTATGGTGTAAGTCTCCTGGTTTGCGCTGCTTTTTTGATATTTATTACAAGTGATTTCACTATCATTTACGGAATTATTGCTATAGCAGCATTGACTCTGGCTTCTAAAGGGCGACACAGGCTATGGTACATTATATTTAGCTATTTGGGAATATCGGTTCTTGACTTATTAATTTTTACGATATTTGGCGTGTTATTTAATGTGAGTTCGGAAATGGTTGAAGATAATCTTTTTGTTGCTTTAATCAATTCTGTAAGCTTGAGTATTATTGTGGTGGGACTTACATTGAACAGATTCAGAAAAAAGGAAGCTGTTACTCTTGTCGGAAGATTCCTGCCTATATACATACCCGGAGGATTGTTTCTGGCAATTTATCTCACTGCACTTCAGTTTATGGGGATGAACGGTGGGGGAGAGTATGGATATGGTGTTGTTGTGGGTATGGCGGCGATTTCTGTCATTTTCATTATAGTATGTATACTGCTCAATTCCAATAGGAATGAGAATAATCGTTTGAAGGTTGAAAAAGAACTTAACGAAAGAGTGATGAGAGCTCAGCTTGACTACTACACAATGCTTCTTAAGAAAAATGAAGATACACGTTCTTTTAGGCATGATTACAGGGAGCATTTGTCTATTATCAGAATGTTATATGATAAGAGAGAGTATGATGAACTTGGCGGATATCTTAGGTCACTTGAGGGGGCTTTAGAGGATATTGGCGTTAGATTTAATACAGGGAATGAATATGTGGATGCTATTCTTACGGATTTGGATTCAAGATATGCTGATGTTTGTATGGAGTGGAGAGGACATTTTCCACAGTTGACGATAAACCGGATGGACATATGTACAATATTCTTTAATCTGCTTAATAACGCTTATGAGGCTGCAAGTAAAAGTGATGATAAGACTATACTTGTGACGGTTAAGGTGTTTGAGAGAAGCTTATTGATTGAAGAAACTAACGGGTATGATATAGTGTCTGTAAGAAGAGACGGAACTCTTGAAACGACCAAAGAAGACCCGGATTTACATGGGTATGGAATAAAGAATATAGTAAAAACTGTATATAAGTATGGTGGTACTTACACAAGGCATATTGATGCAGACAGATTTACGACGGAGATAGTAATACCTAACGGAGTGGTTTAGTGGGAGATTAGTAAAGTATCTGTTTTATAAACTTAAAAATCATATGAATCAGACTAAAAGATGGTTTGATTCATATGATTTTTTTAATTTGTGCATGAACGGTCGAAATTATG
>JAIKVP010000045.1 GCA_024685635.1 Lachnospiraceae bacterium | reverse complement strand
TGATCACCTCAAAAATGATTATAATTAATGATACTATCATCAACTACAGATACCATTTTAACATACTATGTATAATTGGGCAAATATCATTTTATTTAGGATAAATAATCATTTACACATACAGATAATTAGTGTAAAATTATTAATATCTAAACAAAGGGAGGCATATCTTAAATGGGTGATTACATTTTAAGTTGCTGCTCAACGGCAGATTTATCAGAAGAACATTTTCTTAAACGAGATATTCACTACACCTGCTTTCACTACGAATTAGACGGAGTCCAGTACTTAGATGACCTTGGCAAGAGTATGTCATTTAAGGAATTCTATAACGCCATGACTAACGGTGCAGATACCAAGACTTCCCAGATTAATGCAGATGAATACATTAGCTATTTCGAACCATTTTTGGCTGAAGGCAAGGATATAATTCACCTTACACTTTCATCAGGCATAAGTGGAACCATCAATTCAGCTAACATTGCCAGAGATACATTATTAGAAAAATACCCTGACAGGAAGATATATATTGTAGACTCATTAGCGGCATCATCAGGATACGGTCTGTTAGTTGACAGACTCGCTGATCTTAGAGATGACGGAATGTCAATCGACGAACTTTATGACTGGGTTGAAGCCAATAAGCTTCGTCTTAACCATTGGTTTTTCTCAACCGACCTCACTTTCTTTATTAGAGGCGGTCGTGTTTCTAAACCCGCAGGCTATGTTGCCAATGTACTTAACATTTGTCCATTGTTAAATGTTGACTTCCAAGGTAAGCTTATACCACGCAATAAGATACGAGGCAAGAATAAAGTTATACAGGCAATAGCTAAGTGCATGATGGATAAGGCAGAAGACGGACTCAACTATTCCGGCAAATGTTACATCAGCCAATCGGCATGTTTTGAAGACGCACGAGCTGTTGCTAATATCATCGAAGAGAATTTTCCTAAGCTTAACGGTCGAGTAGAGATTAATGATATAGGTACTACAATCGGCAGCCACACTGGTCCAGGAACCGTTGCCTTATTCTTCTGGGGAGACGAAAGAGTAGATTAATACCCTTAATTTTTAGATAATTTTTCCTTATTTTTTTCAAAATATTTTCCTCAAAATAAGATTTTTTAATCGAGTTTGAATTTCAAACTCGATTTTCTTATTTTTCACTTATTTTTTTCTTAATTAATTTCGATTTTCCCTTTATTTCAATATTTCTCATATGGTAAAATGAGTTATTTTTTTGTTATTTTATTGTTAATTTATTGTATTTATTTCTCAAAATTATCATTTGACTGTATAAATTATACAAAGTTTTACAAAACGCTTGATAAATAGATAAAAACAAGATAAACTAATAACCGATGTGAAACCTATTAACATATATTTAGAAAGAGGGAGGCATAAATTTATGTCAGAAACCATTAAGAAGACAGCAACAACTACAGTTGCTAAGGCAGAGCCAGCTAAGGCTGCTACAACAGAGACTAAGAAGACCGAGACTAAGAAGGCTGAGCCTAAGAAAGCTACAGCAGCTAAGAAGACTACAGCTAAGAAAGCTACCACAGCTAAGAAGACTACAGCTAAGAAAGCTACCACAACTAAGAAAGCTACTCCAGCTAAGAAGACTACTACTAAGAAAGCTGCTACTAAGGCAACTTCAGAGATCATCGAGCTTCAGCTTGGCGACAAGAACATCGTAGTTAGTGATCTTGTTGAGAGAGTTAAGGAAGATTTCAAGGCTCGCGGACAGCGTGGAACAAGAAAGCTTGAAGTTTACGTTAATGTTAACGAGATGAAGGCTTACTATGTTGCTAACGACAGAAGCGAAGACAAGAACGGTAATACATTATCTATCGATCTTTAATTTAAAGTCTATGAGGAGCTACCTGGTTTTAGGTAGCTTTTTTATGCGTAAAAAAGGCTGTCCGGTTGGACAGCCTTTTTAATATCCTTCGCTCACGCTCAGGATGACATATTATTCTCCAAGTCTCTCACGAAGTTTCTTGGTCTCCTCTTCGTAACCAGGTCTTCCTAAGAGCGCGAACATATTCTTCTTGTATGACTCAACACCAGGCTGGTTGAATGGGTTAACACCGAGTGTGTATCCTGATACACCACAGGCAAACTCGAAGAAGTAGATTGCCTCACCGATGTAGAACTCGTTGATCTCAGGAAGATTAACCATAAGGTTAGGAACCTGTCCGTCAACATGAGCAAGAACAACACCGTTCATTGCACATTTGTTGATGAAATCAACTGTCTTGCCTGAAAGGTAGTTAAGTCCGTCTGTATCAACTTCCTCAGTACCTAATGTAAGCTCGCATTTAGCTTTCTCTACATTGATAACTGTCTCGAAGTGATTCTTAGAACCTTCCTGAATAAACTGTCCAAGCGAGTGAAGGTCTGTTGTGAAATCAGCACTTGATGGCCATAATCCCTTACCATCCTTACCCTCTGACTCACCGTAAAGTTGCTTCCACCACTCTGACATATAATGAAGAGCAGGCTCATAATTACAAAGAATCTCGATAGTCTTACCTTTTCTTAAAAGGATGTTACGAACTGCAGCGTATTGTAATGCATCATTTGACTCGAAATCATTGTTAAGTGCTCTCTCTCTTGCTGAAGCAGCACCCTTCATGAGTTCATCAATATCAGCACCTGCAACTGCGATTGGAAGAAGTCCTACTGCTGTAAGAACTGAGAAACGTCCTCCTACATCATCAGGAACAACATAAGAATCGTAACCCTTCTCGTTAGCAAGATCCTTTAACGCTCCTTTAGCTCTGTCTGTAGTGGCGTAGATACGCTTGTTAGCCTCTTCCTCACCGTACTTGTCTACTAAGATCTGTCTGAATATTCTGAATGCGATAGCAGGCTCAGTAGTAGTTCCTGACTTACTGATCATATTGATAGAGAAGTCTCTATCTCCTACTACTTCAATCAAATGCTGAAGATAAGTAGAGCTGATGTTGTTACCACAGTAGTAAATCTCAGGTGTCTTGCGATCAGGCTGATTGTTATAGAAGCTATGTCTTACAGCCTCGATAACAGCTCTTGCTCCAAGATATGAACCACCGATACCGATTACAAGAAGTACATCCGAATCGCTCTGAATCTTCTTAGCTGCTTCCTTAATACGGTTGAACTCATCCTTGTCATAATCAACAGGAAGATCGATCCATCCCAAGAAATCGTTACCTGCTCCTGTCTTAGCGAGAAGCTGGTCCTTGGCGTCTGTTACAAGCTTCTTCATGTACTCAACTTCATGATCAGCGACGCCGGCATTTTTGTAATTAAATGTTACCTGTGCCATTAGTTAATCTCTCCTTCTTATTAAATTAATTATTATGAATTGCTCTGCCAATATAAGTCCTCACAATTCAACATCCCTATTATTCTAACACTCCTATTATCATTTGACAACAAATAAAAGATGCGTGTAAAATGTACATTTATAGAGTTTCGAGTCGCGAAACACGCTTAAAATAAGGAGTTATGAACATTTTTGTTGACAAAATGGCTATTTATCCACATTTTCGAGGTGTGTTTTAGAGATTTATGAACATTTAGCCAAAATCGTC
>JAIKVP010000017.1 GCA_024685635.1 Lachnospiraceae bacterium | reverse complement strand
GCTTACGTTGGCTCTTTTTTTGCTACGGCAGAAGATAGATGCAGTCCTCGACCGCGACATCGTATCGCTTCGCTTACGTTGGCTCTTTTTTTGCTACGGCAGAAGGTAGATGCAGTCCTCGGCCGCGACATCGTGTCGCTTCGCTTACGTTGTCGCTTTTTTTCGCTACGGCAGAAGATAGATGCAGTCCTCGGCTCCGACATCGTGTCGCTTTTTCGCTACGGAAAGAGAAGTTGCACCCGCGCGGAGCCAAAGCGGCTGCCGGTGGCTCCGCCACCCTGTGCCGGATAAGCACCCCTTAGCTTACTCTAACCCCTGCGCACATGATTCGCCGTAAACTAAATTTTTGACCCATCAAGTCGAGCCAACATAAAAAAGGAGGCTATGTGCAAGGGTGTTTTTCCGAATAAACAAACTGAGGAAAAACACCCTTGTACATAGCCTCCCAACCATTATCAAAACCTCAACTACATACCCTCAAAAAATTCATCAATACTGCGAATAATATCCACCGGCGCCATAGACTTAAGCAAATACTTATCCGGCTTTAACTCTACTACATTCATTACCGACTCTTTATCCCTCTTCGCCGTCAACATCATAACCGGAAGATGGGCGGTAGATTTCTCGCTTCTGATCATCTCTAGAATCTGAGGTCCACTTGCTACAGGCATCTCATAGTCTAAGAGTACTAAATCTACTTCATTCTTGGCTAAGAAAGTGATCGCACTCATACCTGAGTTAGCCATGTAGACACGGTACTTCTCTGATAAAAGGGCAGAGAATGTCTTGATGGTTGTTGGATCGTCATCTACTATCAAGATCTTTCTTAAGCGCTCTCTATCTTCGTCTTCCTCTCTAGACTCATCTAGATAATCAGCTAAAACCTTAACATTAAGTGGTCTCTGGAAGAAATGCGCAATCTTAGCGTCAGGGATTACAGATTCAACCATAATTCTCTGTTCATCGCTTCCAACTACAAAGAATTGCAATTCTTCTTCTGAAATAGCATCATTAATATATACTAGAGCCTTAGATATATCTTCAGTTTTCTCGTTTAGGTATAATATCCAAAATCGTGGTCTTTCCTTAATCCTAGAGAGTTCTTCTACAACAGGTACTGTTACCTTCACATCATAACCCTCTCTCTTAAGGCCGCTTACTATAGCATTAACCATAAAGCTATGGCTATCACCTATCAATAATATGTCCTTATCCATTTAAGACCTCCAAAAGCTTTTCGCGTTCAATATTCCCCACTAGCTTTTTTATTATATCATATTTTTCTTGTTCGTCATCAGGAATTCTATAAATTTCTAACATTTTTATTATACTCTCTGCACTCTCATAGTCAAATGCATCGACAAACTCCCTAATACCAGCATATGCGTCGTGTAATTGCTCAATTGATATAAGCTCTCTTTCATCAAATGTTTGCAAGGCTGAAATGTCTGCAAATGCTGCTAAACGATAGTCGTAACTTCTCAAGAGATTAAGCATTCTAGGTGTTAGAGTATGCAGTTCAGATATCGCATCTCTTCCGTTGTCCATCAAAGTTACATCTGTGTCATCATGGTTTCTAATATAATTACCACATTGTTCAAGATAGGCAGCTCCTTCCGAAAGTTTACTTGCACCAATAATTCTAGCTGAGCTCTTAAGTGAGTGAACCTCAATTGTATAATTAGTGTAATCCTGTGCCGCAAGCAAGTCTTCAATCTTCTCTGCCTTATCAAGAGCATTGGCTTGGAAGTCCTTAATCGCGTCGATTAAGATTTCTTCTCTTGCACAATTTTCAAGTCCTTCCTTAAGATCAAGGCCGCTCACCTCAGCAAATCTTGCATCCACTAAAGGATTGTCTACATCAAACAAGAAGCTCGTTCCTAATGTCTTATGTGTAGTAGGTGCAAATTCTGGGCTATCCGGAAGAATAACCTTTCTCTTTGGAAGATGCTCTATAAGCATTTGCTCTAGCTTATTAGAGTTAACCGGCTTAGATAAATAGTCGATAAAGCCTTCCTTGATATATTCTTCTCTTGCACCAGATAAAGCGTTGGCAGTCAAGGCGATACATGGTGTATTGGCGTTAACTCCTTCTTTATCCTCTCTTAAATTCTTAAGCACCTCAATACCGTCCATCTCTGGCATGCGGTGATCTAGGAAAATCAAATCGTATTTCTTCTTGCTAAGCATTTTCAATGCCATAATACCTGATGTTGCTGTGTCTAGTTTTAGGTTGATTTCTTTTAAGAGACCTTTCATAACTGTCAGATTAAGCTTCATATCATCAACCACGAGAACTCTCGCATCAGGCGCGTGTAGGGCTTCCTGATATACATGCTTACTGTCTATTGATTCGTTATAATTGTCATTAAATGCTCCGACAGGGTTGCTCTTAACAACTCTCTGCATAAGCTCGAATGAAAATGTTGATCCCTCGCCGAAGCGACTTTCTATCACCAGCTCAGCGTCCATCATGGTAAGCAGTTTTCTAACAACGCTTAAACCAATTCCACCGCCACCCTTGTTAGAGTTAGCGTCAACCTTTTCAAACGGTTGAAACATTTTCTCAATATCAGCTTCCTTTATTCCAATTCCTGTATCCGCAACACTGCATTTTAGGAAAATGATATTGTCCTCTACAGGTTCATAGCTTACATCTAAATTTATCGAGCCGACCATAGTGTATTTGCATGCATTTGACAAGAGGTTAGTAAGGCATTGCTTTAACCTGATTTCATCACCATACAAAAGATTAGGTATCTTGTCATCTACATTTACATTAAGCTCTAAGCCTTTTTCTTCCGCCTTTGGCTCTACTAGATTAACTATATCATTTAACATTGATGAAAGACCGTATTCAACACATTTAATCTCGATATCTCCAGCCTCTATCTTAGAAAAGTCTAAGACATCATTTATAAGTGCTGCAAGGGTTGAACTCGCCTGCTCTATATCCTTGGCATATTTTAAAATGTCTGGATTTTGCGATTCTCTTAGAATCATCTCATTAAGTCCCATAATCGCATTAATCGGCGTTCGAATCTCGTGGGACATGGATGATAGGAAGTTCGTTTTAGCCTCACTCTGCGCTTTGACATTTCTTAAATCCTGCTTTAAGAGCTGGTTAGTATAAAGCTCATCTACATAAGTTAAAACCTCGCTCGTCGTATCTACAAGAGAGTCTCTTAACTCGCCAATCTCGTCCTTATAGATACCATCTATTCGCTTTAACTTATCGGCTACAAGCCATCTGTCCTGACCTTCTGACTTGGCAAAATCTCTAAAGCAGGAGGACAGTCTTACTAATGGATCTATAAGCCAGCGCTCTAAGGCATAATCAACTAGTACAACTATAATTACACTGTTACAAAACATCAAAAAGCTCAGCTTAATTATTATGGTATTAAGCTGCGTCTTCCAACCGTAATACATGATATTTATTACCCTGCCAGACACATCATCAGTCCTGTTAAGGGTAGACATAAGTCTCACAGCAAGTATTGCAACGAGCACACCTAAAATAACGGCAAACAAGCACATTATAACTCGTGCAATATTCATTACACGGTTATATCTTTTGCCATCCTCGCTGTAATAATAAAATTGTCTTGATTTTTGAAAATCTAAATGAAGCGCTGTAAAATAATACTGCAATTTTGCTGGACATTTTGTATTCATTAAATATAAAAACAGCACTAAAACAAATGTTGGAATAGCGCAATACAAAGGATAATACACTGCCCCTTTTAAGTTTCCCGCAGTAATTGCTGCATCGGCTGTGACATCTGTTGTCAGATAAAAGAATAATGACATGGCTATTGTCATGGCAATCCATGCAAGCAAGGATTTAGCAATAGATCTAAAAACTTCTCGATAGGTTAAGTAATAAACTATAACATACATGGCAGCAAAGCCAAACATCGCATAGCTTTCATCGTAGTGATGCCAGAATTCAAAACCATAAACTATAGCGAAACTAAGAGTGCCTATATTAATACTATATAGGCCTGATAATATCATCATTGGCAAAAGATAAAAGCCATATAATAGTGGACTATCAAGAGTTGCAAAATCTACGGATGCTATCATAACACAGGTAATGACCGACACAATGATAGCTATCGTATACTTTACAACGTATATTCTATTTTTACCAAACAAACCACGTGAACTCTTCATAAATCCACCTCACATTTTCTATTTATAACCCCACATTAGTTTTACATATGTAATTTAATCCAATCTAATATGTCTAAATGAACTAGCTCGTATTCCTCTTCGTTTAGTATCTCATGTCTAAGCTCTTCATAAAATGTTATCTCAACATCAGACACACCCGAATCCATCATCCTTAAAGCTGCTAAGTCTACACCCTTCTTAAAATTACCTACCGGATCATCTGCGCCTGATATAAAAAGCACAGGCAAATCATCAGGAATCAGACATACATGCATAGGATTGCTGATGTATTTAAGGGTGTTAAGAAGCATCTTATAACCCTTGTTAGTAAACATATATGAGCAGTATTTGTCAGCTCCAGATTGCTCCTGGTTTTCAACATTTTTGCTAATCCACGAACGAGACGAGCCTTCTTTTAGAAACTTTAGATTATATCTTCCTAGCATTGCTGCCTCTAAAAACTTGCTTCTATGACGCTCACCAAATATCAAACTGTTAATTGAAACTAAAACTTTACCGATTGAGGTCGAAAGAGCACTATCCTCTCCTGTTCCCATAGCAATAAGTCCAGAAAGCTCATCACCATAGCTCATAGCATATCTTCTAGCCAAAAAAGAGCCCATCGAATGTCCCATAAGAAAAAACGGAATATCTTTATATCTCTTTTTAACAGCAACGCTGACTCTGTGAAGATCCTTGATAATTAACTCATCAACACGGTCTCCATTCATATAGCCTAAGTCATCATCATTAGCCGCTGTATCTCCATGACCTAGGTGGTCATTGCCAACAACTACAAAGCCCTGCTCATTCATAAAGCGTGCAAATCTGTCGTATCTGTCAATATACTCTATCATGCCATGGGCAATCTGCAATATACCGACTGGATTCTCAACTTCCCACAAAATAACATTTAGCTTGTCCACTCCGTTACTTGAATTAATCTTAAGTCTCTTTTTCATCGTCATTCCTCATCATTTACTGTCTGCTATGCCATTAGGAAATTTCTCCTTCATCTTGGCAACATTGTTGTTATAAGCCTTCATGAACCTCTCATATATTGTTTTATCTTCTATACTCCTATCATCAGATCTGTTCTCATTAGGAATGATTCCGCCAGCCATTGAAAAATGTCCGCCGCCGTCTCCTATTCCGTCTAATGCCTCTTTAGTCATATCTCCTGCATGAACCATAGGATCCTCACACCTTACAGAAAACTTAAGGCAATCTTCTCGCTCTGAATAAATGATAGCTAGAGTAACCTGCTCTAAGCGCATAATAAAGTCCGCAACCATAGCTATCAAACCATCAGGGCAGTTAAATGGAATCCTTGCAAGGCCAACCTCATTAAACATCTGAATATTCTCAATTGCAGCTCCATATGCCCTCAAATCCTGAAGCTCCATATCATTGCTATAAAGCTGATGAACAAGGTCCTGGTCTGTGTAATCAAACAGATACTCCATCATCTCTATATCAAGCTTAGTAACACCTCTGTTCATAGAGTCCGTATCCATCTTAAGTCCATAAGATAATACTGTAGCAACCTCCTTAGATATAGGTGTATTGCTCTCCTTATAATACTGTGCAATCAAGGTCGCACACGAACCGACAATTCTTACATCCTTATAAAGATACTCGCAAGGATAAACCGTCTTATGATGGTCAATTACAGCAACCTCATCGCCTGGAATATCAGTCAGATTGGCATTGTACTTTTGTCCGTCAACTAAGATAACATAGTCGCTCTCCTTGATATCAGTGTCATCAACTAAAGACGCGTCAATGTTAAATGTAGTAAACATCTTAGTAACGCTGATTTTATCAACCATTCCCATATAGCAAATGTTAGAATCAATGCCATGATATCTCAAAAACTGTTGAAGTCCATATGCACTTGCTATAGCATCTGGATCCGGAAAGTTATGTGTCTGTATCCAAACTTTATGTCCCCTTAGTATGTCTAGTAACTTCTCGTAATCCATAAATCCTCCTAAGACAAAGCCTTTTCAAGCTTCTCAATTCCTATGTCAATACGCCTTAAAGACTCATCCTTGCCCAATATATACATAAGCTCAAAAGCTCCGCCTGGTGTCATAGCCTTACCAGAAACTGCGGTTCTAAGTGGCCAGAGTCCCATTCCGTTCTTAATCTCAAGCTCTGCAATATAGTTAATTACATAATCGTGTAAGCCTTCCTCAGTCCAATCGTTAAAGTCGGCTAATTTGGCCTTCATTTTCTTTAAGATGTCTAACGAATTCTCGCTGTTAGTCTTCATTTTCTTGTGTGTGTATAGCTCAATGTCATAATCAGGTAGTTCCTCAATAAAATCAATGTGATCCTTGATGTCAGGAAATACCTCAATACGTGTCTTAACAAGCTCTAAAAGTCTCTTCTTGTCTACATCCCTAGTGATGACCTCATCAACATAAGGCTTGGCCATCTCATAAAATGCATCAAAGTCCATCTTCTTGATATACTCGCCATTCATCCACTTAAGCTTAGTGAAATCAAACACAGCCGGCGACTTAGACAAATGCTTGTAATCAAACGCCTTAATTAGTTCGTCTAAGCTAAAGAATTCCTCGTTATCTGTAGGTGACCATCCAAGCAGGGCAACGAAGTTAACTATTGCCTCTGTCAAAAATCCCTGCTCAGCCAAGTCCTCAAATGAAGAGTGTCCGCTACGCTTAGAAAGCTTCTGATGCTCCTCATTGGTAATCAAAGGGCAGTGTACATATACTGGAATCTCCCAGCCAAATGCATTGTATATTCTATTATACTTTGGTGATGAAGAAAGGTACTCATTACCTCTTACAACATGTGTAATTCCCATCAAATGATCGTCGATAACATTAGCAAAATTATAGGTTGGGAAGCCGTCCGACTTGATTAATATCATATCATCTAATTCGTCGTTAGGCACGCTAATGTGACCATATATCTCGTCGTCAAATGAAGTCTCACCCTCAGTAGGCACATTAAGTCTAACTACAAACGGCTTGTTAGCTGCTAGATTGGCCTCAACCTCTTCCTTAGACAAATGCAGGCAGTGCTTGTCATACTTAGTGATTGTCTTGCCGCCCTCATCAACTACAGTCTTAAGGCTCTTTAATCTATCCTCATCACAGAAACAGTAGTATGCCTCGCCTTTTTCAATAAGCTGCTTGGCATAGTCCATATATAAACCACTCTTTACTCGCTCGCTCTGAACATAAGGGCCTACGCCTTTATCCTTATCTGGACCCTCATCATGAATAAGGCCAGTCTTAGCTAAGGTATTGTAGATAATATCTACTGCGCCCTCAACATATCGCTCCTGGTCGGTGTCCTCAATTCTTAAGATGAAATCTCCGCCCTCGTGCTTAGCAATCAAGTAAGCATAAAGCGCAGTTCTTAAGTTTCCTACATGCATTCTTCCCGTTGGACTAGGTGCGAATCTTGTTCTGATTTTCATAGTAAAATATCCTCTTTTCTTTTATTTAGATACGGCTTGATAAGAAATCAAGCTCTCTTTTAGCATTGGCATCGTCACTATATTTTTCAACATATTCGCTAAAGCAGGAATATGCCTCGTCAAAATCCCCTGTATATTCTAAAGCTACGCCCTTCTCGTAAAGAAGCTCCTTTTGGCAGCCCTGACTAGGATAGGCCATAGCCTGATCAATCAAAGCTAATGCGTCTTCATATCTTTTAAGCTGCATATAGCAGTATACTAACTTAGCATCAACTAAAGCGTTAGTCTCATATTTATCTAGGTAACTAAGAAGCATATTAAGTGCTTCCTCGTACTTGCCCTGCTCAATTATTGTGCTTGCCAAATAAGGCGCAACATCATCCTCACCTGAGTCAAATAACAGCTTAAACGCCTGATAAGCCTCATCATACTTAGCATTAAGATAGGCAAATGTAGCGTACTGCTTTAGCTCTGTCTTAACCTTAGTAGTAAGCGATTTATCATTGGACTTTACTGCCTCCTTACTCTCCTTAGTTAAGCTAGATGACATCATCCTATAACCCTGTTTGGCGTATTCTTCAACCTCACTAAACCTGCCCAAATTCTCACATGTAAGCATAAGAGTATAGATAACTGTGCTATCAGCATCCTCTGCACTTGAGGCTAGTTTAAGATTCTCGTAACAAAGCTCATCCTTACCCTGTTCGTGATAGCATATGCCTAAATTGCCATATAAATCCTTACTCTTCTCGCCAATTCCAACTAACTTCTCATAGTAAGTAATTGCACTAGAGTAGTCTTTTTGCTTCATCTCAGCATCTGCTAAGTAAAAGTAAATATCTCTATCATACTTAGTGTCAAATGCCTCTCTTTGCCTTAAGGCCAGGGCAAAACACTCGCTAGCGTCATCATAAAGGCCCAGTCTATAATACCTAATGCCGGCCTCTCTTAACCTTTCCTTAGCTGAGTGACTATTCTTAAATTGAACCATAAACACTGCCGAAAGTGCTACTATAAGCACAATCAGCAGAAGCTTAAATCTCTTACTCATAATTATAACTTAGCTCTAAAGCATATCCTTCCGTCTTCTAAATTAACGGCCTCTATAACGCCGTTATGAGAATCCACTATAGACTTAGCTATAGATAAACCAATACCAAAGCCTCCAGCCTTTCTGTTTCTGGAAGTATCAGTTCTATAAAATCTTCTAAACAGCCTAGAAAGCTCTTCGTCGTCAATTGGCTCGCCCTCGTTTATTACCTCTAAAATCTTATTCTTACCGTCGTCCTTAAGAATGACTTCAATCTCTGTATCCTCTTTAGCGTACTTAGTAGCATTTTCAATGAATATGGATGCGAGCTGTGAAATTGCCACCCTGTCGCCCTTGATAGTTAAGCCTTCTAAGACATCAAGCTTCATAGTCTTTTTCTTAGACTTAGCAAGAGTTTCAAATGACTTAGCAGTCTCTAATATCGCCTCGCTCAAATCAAATTCTACAAAATTATCTTTTACCTCATCAGAGTCTAGCTGATCTAGCAATAACAACTGCTTAATCAGGTTATCTAACTGTATAGTCTGGTTCTTAATGCTATCCGTCCACTCACTCTTGCCATTCATCAGCTCTATAACATCCGTGTTAGCCGAAATAATAGCAAGTGGCGTCTTAAGTTCATGACTCGCATCAGTGATAAATCTCTTCTGCTGCTCAATAGAGTCAATAATCGGCGCCATAGCTGGTCTTGCAACTAACCTTGTCACAATAATTACAAGGCACAGCGAGATAAACGCAATCAATAATGAAATGTATAAGAAGGACATAAAGTTCTGAACCGCAGAACTTATGTCAATAAAATATACATTAACCTCCTGATCATCTTCTTCCACAAGGTATCTGTATGTATCAATAGTTCCCTTAAGTCTGCCAAGACTTGCAACCTGTCTTGCTAACTCCGTAGCCTCTTCTGAATCAATAGCAATATGCTCTATGTCTACTTCACTTACTTCAATTGACTTAGAATCTATAGAATCATCTGCCACAGAGTCTGCATCAATTGTCACGTGAAAGTATCTAGTCTCAAACTTGGTCTCCTCAGTCAGTCTGTAGGCTATACCAAAGTTAGCATTTTCATCGTTAAAATGCTTGACGTCAGGGAAGCTTCCTTCATTCTCAGCAATGATTCCAAGAAGAATGTCATACTTCATATTAAGCTGCGAAAGGCTAAGTAGATTAACAATTCCTAGAATTACTAAAACTACAACAACGTAGACAAGCATTACGACAAGTACAAACTTTCTTTGTAGCTTCTCTATCATAAAAATCACTCCTCAAATGAAAGTGAATACCCTTCCTCTTCATTACCTACTATAGTTATATCTGCATGGATTGCGTCTAACTTTCTCGTTAAGTAGAGTATATATAGCTTTAGGGCGTTAATGTCAAAAGGCTCCCTCTCCTTGTTGGCCTCACTCCAGCAAGTTATAATATCATCCGTCTTGTGAAGAGTGTCAGGCTCCCTCATAAATATCTCAAGCAGAGTTATCTCTCCACCTGCTAAATGAAGAGTCGTCTCATCATTGGCAATAAACTGTCCTGACTTATCAAGAACAACATTGCCACAGTGAAATAGAGTCTCTGCCTCTATATCAGCGCTCTCACTGACATATGATGTAACTCTTATCATAGCCCTGATTCTAGCAAGTAACTCCTGCATTGCAAACGGCTTGGTCAAGTAGTCGTTAGCACCCTTATCAAGGCCAGTTACCCTGTCCTCAACTGACGACTTGGCTGTCAGCATTAAAACCGGCGTTCTAATACCTAACTCTCTAGTCTTGGTAAGCACCTCTATTCCATCCATCTTAGGCATCATTATGTCTAAGATAATTCCATCGTATCCCTCAGAGCTTATGTGCTTAAATGCCTCCTCGCCATCAAAAACTGCATCAACCTCATATCCGCTATGGCTAAGAATTGCTACAAGTGGCTTAGATAATTCAAGCTCATCCTCTGCTAATAATAATTTCATATAATTGCTCCTTTAATCATTCCTCAGCCTCTATCATCTGCTGTATCATTTGCATAGATAAGTCAGTAGATGCAAGCTCTGAGGCACATCGCTTCAGCTCATCAACAATGAGCTCCTGATTCTTGATATTGTGCTTGTACTTAAGCTGGTGCTCTAAGCTGGCCCATGTATCCATTGCTATTGTTCTTATCTGGATTTCAACGAATACAAGTCTCACTTCATTAACCAGATGAACAGGCAGCTTAACGATAATGTGGTAGCTTCTATAACCATTGGCCTTAGGATTTTTGATATAATCCTTCTCCTTGACTACATTCAAATCTCCCTGATTCTTCAGGACATCAACTAATCTATAAACATCATCCACAAACATACAGACTATCCTGATTCCAACTGCATCCTTAACCATTGAAAATGCTGACTCTGCGTTGACTGGATAGTTCTTTCTGATAAGCTTCTCAACCATACTCTTCTCAGACTTAATTCTGCCCTTGACATGCTCAACCGGGTCAGTAAGACCAAGCGCTATCTCGTGCCTTCTTAAGAGGTTAATCCTAAGAAGCATCTCCTGCATGGCAGCCTCTAAGATTACCTTGTCGATAGGTGAATATATGTTAATATTGTTTTTATTATTGTTATCATTATTGGCCATAAGACACACTCCTAATCAAAGCATTATTATAGCATATTATCAAGCAAATGTCACTCTTTATATATAGGCTTTAAGGCTATTTAGCCTCGTTGTAACTTTTACTTATTTATGATAAAATGACTATATCCTGCATTTTAAGGAAGGTGAGCTTTTATGGTACTTGTAAAGGTCGGGAGTAATCATATAAAAGATGCACTAAGGGAGCGATATAGCGAGGAAGAAGTCGGCATTGTAAAGTCCGGTGTCTTTATGACCAAGAAAAAGGACCCTAACGTGAGCGCTTACATTTACATTGGGCGCGGACATGTAGGAGGGATGAAACCTCCTAAAGAAAGGCGTCTTCATATCGCCAATGCTATCTGGGATGAAGTGGAAGACAGATTTTATTATCCCGACAGGCTTTATATAAGCCCAATGCCAGAGGCTATGCTTGTAACAAGAGCGGACAACCCTCTACCTACACCTTCCATACCATCATCTATGAAACTAGGCGACCTTCCACTGCTATATGACGCAGAGGCATCCTACGTTTATCAGGAGCTTTCTAAGGTTTATTATTCTAACCAGATTGCTATTCTTATGATTCCTATTAAGGACTCTAAGGACGCAATTGATGCGACCAATGGAAGCTATTATCAAGACGAGTTTTACGAAGATTTGTTTGGCTATATAGACACGCTTATTGACGTCAGGGTTGATGAGCTTATGGATATGCCTCACCCTATGGTTGAGATGGGTAAGGAGATATACCTAAACAAGTTAATAGTCGATTTAAAATGCAGCGAATCGATGAAAGTTCAGCTTACTCAGCTGTGGAAATACTGGTCCGCCAAAAACATTCCGATAGAGATTGCTATTGAACGACTCAAATGCCAGGGAATGCTACCTGCTAAATCAAAAAGGGAAGGATTGATGATTCTAGATGAGCTTAAATCACAACTATTATGAGCCCATATTTTCCCATATTTACGTCGAAGAAGCAGTTTTTGATTTAGAGATAGTTAAGAATATCATTTCATCCTTTAAGCATGTAAAAGTCATTCCAATCAGGCATTACAAGGATGTATTTAACAAAAACTCTCAAAATTCACTTACTCAAAAAGAGGCTATTAAGCTGATACTTGCCGCTAAGCCAGATAATTTTATTTATCCTGGAGCTAAGGTATGTCAAAGCTTTGGCAATGCTAACTTTTATTATGCATCCTCTGCCATGAACTGCATTTTCGACTGTGAATACTGCTATTTGAAGGGCTTTTACCCCTCGTCTAACGTTGTCATTTTTGTAAATGAAGATGACATGTTTAACGAGCTTACTGATATATTAAAAAATGGTCCGGCTTATATCTCGATTTCCTACGACACAGACTTGCTACCATTTGAACCTCTCACTCATCATATAAGGCACTGGATGGAATTTGTTGATGAGCATAAAGACTTGACAATTGAGATTAGAACCAAGTCGTCTAACGGTAAGATTTTATCTGAGATAAGCAAGGGCATTAAGAATCTTGACAGGGTTATTATTGCATTTTCAATGTCTCCTAAGGGGATTGCTGAGGCGTACGAAAAGAGGACTCCTTCGCTTATGGCTAGAATTGAGTGCGCTATGGTTGCTAAGAAGGCAGGGTATCCGATCAGGATTGCATTTGACCCAATGATATATGAGTCGAACTGGAAGGATCATTATAAAGGTCTAATTGCCACCTTAGACAGATATTTAGACTTAAAAAGCTTAAAAGATGTCTCGGTTGGCAGCTTTAGAATTCCTAAGGATTATCTAAAGCGAATGAGAAAGAGAGACCCTTCTTCTGTTATAGCTCAATTTCCTTATGAGTTAGATGACGGAGTATACCACTACTCTGACGAACTGATGGAGGAAATGGAGTCGATGATGGTTAGGGAATTAGAAAGATATATTCCTAGTGAAAAGATATTTTTGTGGAAGGATAAGTAATATGAAGAATGCGTTAGTAACTGGGGCTTCATCGGGAATAGGGCAGGCTATCTCTAGTATGCTTATTGAAAATGGATACAATGTTATCGGGATTGGGAGAAGATTTGATGACAATCTAATCTTATATTCCAAGCAAAATTTTACTAAAATTGTTCTCGATTTAAGAGATATTGATAAGCTTAATTTAACCGTTAAGAATATCAATAAAGAAAGCCCAATTGACTTAGTAGTTAACGCTGCTGGAGCTGCTTATTACGGCCTTCATGAGGTCTTAAACAGCGAGCAGATTAATGAGATTGTTAACGTCAATTTAACAGCTCCCATGATAATCACTAACCTGCTTATTAAGACTATCAAAGAGAGGAGCGGGATGATTATTAACATTTCCTCTGTCACTGCTAACAATGTCAATCCGCACGGGGCGGCTTATGGAGCAACTAAGGCGGGACTTAGTTCATTTTCAAAAAGCCTTTACGAGGAATATAGAAAGTGGGGAGTTAAGCTTGTCGATATCAAGCCTGATATGACTAAGACTAATCTATATAGAAATGCAGACTTTACTGTAGATGATGATAAAATGGCCTATCTTGAGCCTGATGACATCGCCTTGGCAATAAAGGATTTACTTAGTTTAAGAGACGGTCTATGCGTTAACGAAATATCCTTAACGCCTAGATATAAACGTATAAAGAAAACCAAGAATCAATCTAACGGAGGTTTATAATGAAATATAAGATTATTGCACTCGACATTGACGGAACCTTGACTAACTCAAAGAAAGAAATAACTAAGAGAACCTACGATGCACTCATTGATTATCAGGACAGGGGCGGAATAATTGTTTTGGCATCCGGAAGGCCTACTCCTGGTCTTAAAAAGTATGTTAACTGGCTTCATTTAGATAATTACGGCGGATACGTACTCTCCTATAATGGCGCCCACATTGAAAATGTCAAAACAGGCGAAGTAGTTCACGACCAAACCGTACCTAATGAGTATATTCCTAGTTTATATGAATTTGCAGTTAAGAATGATTTAGGAATTGTAACTTATAAGGACAATTTTGCTCTATGTGGTAATGGTCAGGATGAATTCCTTAAATACGAGGCTAACCTAAATGGTCTGACCTGCAAGGATGTCGATGATTTTCCTAACTATATAAGCTTCCCGGTCAACAAACTACTTATGACCGCCGAGGGAGATATGCTTGCAAGGAAAGAAAGAGAGCTTGCTAAACAGTATGATGCTAGACTTAGCATCTATCGCTCAGAGGATTTCTTCTTAGAGATCATGCCTAAAAATGTAGACAAGGCACAGTCATTACTGCATTTGCTTAATGCTCTTGATCTTACTCAGGAGAACCTAATTGCCTGTGGAGATGGACATAATGACAAGACTATGATTGCCTACGCTGGCTTAGGTGTCGCTATGGATAATGCTAAAGATGAGGTTAAGCGTGCAGCCAATGTTATTGCTAAGTCCAATGATGAGGACGGAGTGGCGCTTATCGTTGAAGAATACTGTAACTAGTATCAAAAATAGGACATCTAGTAATTAGATGTCCTTTTCGTCGTCAACATAGTCCAAATCTTCGTCATTTTCATCGCCTTCATCATCTGATTTAGGCTGCTTGTGATAGACTTCATTTTCAATGGCGTCAATTATTGCGTCGCTTTCATCAGCGCTAATCATCTTATATTTCTCTTCAGGGACATCAACTAATCTTAACTTGCCCTTAGTCGCCTCTCTAAAGAGTGCATACATAACTGAACAAAGAGGGATAAATACTAAGATTCCACCAACTCCAAAAATACTAGCACCAGCAGTTACCGCAAAGAGCACCCAAAGTGAAGGAAGTCCAATCGAACCACCTACAACGTGTGGATATATTAAGTTACCCTCAATCTGCTGAAGAACAACTGAGATAATGAGGTAATATAATGCTAACATAGGGTCAACCATCAATATCAAAAAGGCACCTACTGCCATACCGATGATTCCACCAAATATAGGAATAAGAGCAGTTACCGCAATTACTACGCCAATCAACAATGCATAAGGCATCTTAAATATACTAAGGGTCACAAAGAACATCATGCCCAGAATACAAGCCTCAATACACTGACCAGATATAAAGTTAGAGAATATTCTGTTAGAAAGTCTGGCAATATATACAGCTCTATCTGCTGTCTCCTCCTTAAACCAGCCATACATAATCTGCTTAGCCTGGCTTGCTAATCTCTCCTTTTGAAGAACGAGATATATCGAGAAGATAAATGCAATAACTCCGTTAGTAACACTACCTGCTACAGCAGAGATAACACCAGTACCTGAAGAGACAAAGCTTGCTCCATGTTCCCTTACAAATGAAATAGCTGCTTTCTTAATTGCTTCAGTATCAATCATTAAGGTGTTAGAGAAATTCTGCAAAAGCGGATACTTCTTTACCATATCATTAACCCAATTTTCAAAGTCTGAAAATGCTCCAGGCATAACAGCTATAACCTGCTTAACAGCCTTAGCTACCTCAGGGATAACTACGACCAACGCAAGAGTTAATACCAAAACTATCAAGACAAGAGTGATAAGATATGCCACTCCTCTTCTATACTTATCAAACTTCCTGTTGTTAGGTGCAAGATGTCTTTCAACAAATCTCATTGGCACGATCACAACAAACGCCAAAGCTGCACCTAAAATAAAAGGTGTTAGTATATCTATAAACATAAATATAAAGCCAAAAAGGGCCATATAATTACTAGCTGCTGTATAAAGTAAAATCGCAATAACTATAAGCGTTAATATCTGCTTATATGAAAGCTCTGATTTCTTCTTCCCCATCACTATACCTCCTAAAACAATATAGCCTATGATAACACAAATTGCTAAAATATGCAAAAATAAAAGCTCCGGGCAAATATACCCGGAGCCAAAATCCCATATTAAAATTGGTAGATTAGATTACTTCTTTACGTGAAAAGCTTTCATCTGTGGATAGCAAGCTGAATCGCCAAGCTGCTCCTCAATACGGAGTAACTGATTGTACTTAGCAACACGCTCTGAGCGGCTTGGAGCACCAGTCTTAATCTGGTTAGTGTTAAGTGCAACAGCCAAATCAGCGATTGTTGTATCAGCAGTCTCTCCTGAACGATGTGAAGAAATTGCTGTATAGCCTGCAGCATGAGCCATCTTAATAGCCTCTAAAGTCTCTGAAACTGAACCAATCTGGTTAAGCTTAATAAGAATAGAGTTAGCAGCTCCCATCTCAATACCCTTAGAAAGTCTCTCTGTATTAGTAACGAATAAGTCATCACCAACAAGCTGAACCTTATGACCGATCTGCTCAGTCATCTTCTTCCAGCCATCCCAATCCTCTTCATCAAGACCATCCTCGATAGAGATGATAGGATACTTGTCAACTAAGCTCTCCCAGTGTGCGATAAGCTCATCAGATGTGAACTCTTTGCCAGACTTAGGCTGCTTATAAAAGCCCTTGCCCTTCTCGCTCTTCCACTCAGAAGCAGCAGCGTCCATAGCGATCATGAAATCTTTACCTGGCTCATATCCAGCCTTCTTAATAGCCTCTAAGATCTTCTCGATAGCAGCTTCGTCACTGTCAAGCTGGTTAGGTGCGAAACCACCCTCATCACCAACAGCAGTAACATCGCCCATCTCCTTGATAAGCGCTCTAAGGTTATGGAATACCTCAGCACACCATCTTAAGCCTTCCTTAAATGTAGGAGCACCAACTGGCATTACCATAAACTCCTGTGTATCAACAGCGCTATCTGCATGAGCACCACCATTAAGAATATTCATCATTGGAACAGGAAGATTAGTACCCTGTACTCCACCTAAAAATCTATAAAGAGGTATCTCAAGTGCTGTAGCTGCTGCTCTTGCTGCTGCGATAGAAACAGCTAAGATAGCATTAGCACCAAGGTTAGACTTGTCCTTGGTTCCATCAAGATCTAACATAATCTTGTCTACCTTGTAGGTATCAGAAGCATCAACGCCCTCTAATGCAGGTCCGATTTTCTCGTTGATGTTAGCAACTGCCTTAGAAACTCCTTTACCAAGATATCTTGACTTGTCTCCGTCACGAAGCTCCAATGCCTCGAATTCACCTGTAGATGCTCCACTAGGTGCTGTTCCTCTTGCAACGGTACCGTCAATCAAGGTAACCTCAGCCTCAACAGTAGGATTGCCTCTTGAATCCAAGATTTCTCTTCCGACTACCTTCTCGATCTCTAAATACATATTATTTAACCTTCTTTCCGGAATCACGCTCCCTATGGGACGAAACGCATTCCTAAATTTAATTGAGTGTTATCCGAAACACCACTATTTGTATTGTAACACATCACTAAATGTCAGACAAGTGTGAGTTTAGCGAAATTGACTAGTCGCTATAGGCTAGTGTAGCCTTTATAGCTTTCTTCCATCCAGCTAATTTCAACTTTCTTTCATCCTCACTGATATTAGCGGCAAACTCCTTAAAACCACCAGCATTTGCCTTAATGTCGTCTAGGCCTGAATAGATATTAACTGCCAATCCAGCTAAATAAGCAGCTCCTAGAGCTGTTGTCTCTATACATGAAGGACGTGAAACTACAGTGTTAGTTATGTCAGACTGAAACTGCATAAGGAGGTCATTGGCACTTGCACCTCCGTCCACCTTAAGGCTCTTAAGCTCAGCCTCACAATCTGATACCATAGCGCTTATTACATCATTGGTCTGATAAGCTATTGATTCTAATGTTGCCCTTACAATGTGAGCTCTTTTCGTTCCCCTTGTCACGCCAAAGATTGAGCCTCTGGCATAAGGATTCCAATAAGGTGCGCCAAGCCCCGTAAATGCAGGAACCACGTAAACTCCATCAGAGTCATCAACTTCTTTAGCAACAGCCTCGCTTTCTACCGCTGACCTGACTAGTTCTAAACCGTCTCTGAGCCACTGAATAGCTGCGCCTGCGACAAAAACGCTGCCTTCTAGAGCGTAGATTGGCTTATCAGAAGTCGTTGCAGCTATGGTTGTAAGAAGTCCATGGCTTGATGCGACTGCATCATCACCTGTATTCATTAAGATAAAGCTTCCGGTGCCGTAGGTGTTCTTAACATCACCCTTTTCAAAACAGCACTGACCAAACAAAGCCGCCTGCTGATCGCCTGCAACTCCAGCTATTGCTACCTCTCCGCCTAGGACTGAGCTGTCTGTAAGACCATAATTATAGCTTGAAGGCTTAACCTCAGGCATCATTGATCTTGGAATATTAAAATGCCTAAGAAGCTTATCATCCCAGTCCAGCTTATGAATGTCATATAGCATAGTCCTTGAAGCGTTGCTGTAATCAGTTGCATGAACCCTGCCCTTAGTGAGGTTATAGATGAGCCAGCAGTCAACTGTGCCAAATAAGAGCTCGCCATTGTCGGCTTTTTGTCTTGCTCCTTCTACATTGTCTAATATCCAGGCCAGCTTGCTTGCACTAAAATAAGCGTCAGGTATAAGTCCTGTAGTCTCTCTTATATAGTCTGCCAAATCCGTCTTCTTTATCTCGTCGATTACATCTGCAGTTCTTCTACACTGCCATACGATTGCGTTATATATTGGCTTGCCTGTATTCTTGTCCCATACGATAGTAGTCTCTCGCTGGTTAGTAATGCCGATTGCAGCGACCTCGTCTATTGAGACACTAACCCTGTTTATACAGTCAATTGCAACAGCTAACTCACTAGACCATATCTCTAATGCGTTATGCTCAACCCAGCCACTTTTTGGATATATCTGGCTAAACTCCTGCTGGGCCATAGAGACAATCTTGCCAGACTTGTCAAAAAGTATCGCCCTTGAACTCGTTGTGCCCTGATCTAGAGCAAGTATGTAGTCTTTTGCCATCATTTACCTCCTAGTCATTTTCTTTATTGTCTGTCAGCTGCTTATTCCCCACTCTTCCTGCCTTAACAACTAATATAATTAGCAGAACAACTGCTAAAAGAAGCTTCCAAGGCTCTAATATAAAAGCTTGCGTAGAGATAACCTTATCATCCTTAACCGGGCCAAAGCTTCTTGAATCATAGCTCTCGCCTCTGTTATCGCCCATTACAAATATCTCATCATCCATAAGCTTCACCTCGCTAATAAAATCGTGCTCGCCCATATTCTCCTTGATATAAGGCTCATCAACTGCCTTATCATTAACATATAAGACACCATCCTTCATCCTTATCGTGTCATTGTTAGAGGCTATACAGCGCTTGATTATAACATCTTCTTTAGCGCCAATCGACTCATCTTTAATCAGAACAACTTCGCCTCTTTTTATGTCATATTTAATCGCTTTTCTTAAGCAAATGCAGACTCTATAATCACCCGACTTATAATTCGGTTCCATAGAGACTCCCTCAATTTCATTTATCCTAAAAAAGAACAAAACAACTATTATAAATAAAGCAATTATTACAGTAATAACAAGCTTTTTCGCGGTCATAAAAGCACCTCTATTCATCTAAGCCATTCTTGACCGAATAGACAGCTAACTGAGTTCTATCCTTTACCTGAACCTTATCCATAAGCTTAGATAACTGGTTTCTAACTGTCCCCTCTGCTAGATACATCTCGCTTGCCATCTCCTTATTATCATAGCCTAAGGCTACAAGCTTTAAGAATTCAAGCTCTCTCTCTGAAAATACTATCTCTTCACCTTCGGTAGAATAAAACTGTTCAGGCTTAGCAACTTCCTTGACAGTGACAAGCTTTTGTCTCATAGTCTGGTATATCGTTCCACCAAACACACCTATCCCCTGACTCACCTGCTTAACTGCAGCGATAACCTGCTCATCAGGAATCTCTTTTAAAATGTAACCGTCAGCGCCAGAATTCACTGCCTCTGTCACAGTTTCATCATCATCAAATGTAGTCAAAACAAGCACCTTGGTCTTAAGCTTGTGCTCTTTAATAAGGTTTATTCCATAAGCACCATCATACTTAGGCATACGCATATCCATAAGGACAAGATCAGCCTTATTAATCTTAACCTTCTCATAGGCCTCTCTACCATCAGAAGCAAGCGCGACAACCTCAATGTCATCATCCTGCTCTAATATAGCCTTTAGGCCCTGTCTAAGTATCTGCATATCATCAGCTATAACAACCTTAATCAAACTACCATCCTCCATTAAAAGCGCTTATCATCTTTCTTCCGGAACCGGAAGACTAATTCTCATCATAAAGCCCTCATTAACTCCAGTAATAAAGTTAACCTTGCCGCCAGCCTTTAATACTCTCTCTCTTATTCCCCTGATGCCGTTATTCTCCTTAAGCTTCTTAGTACCCTTGCCGTCATCACCTATTATAACATCTAAGGAATTCTCATTAAACTTTAAAATAATGTTAATGCAGCTCGCCTCAGCATACTTATGAGTATTAGTAATTGACTCTCTAATTGAATCATAGACAACCTTAGATAAAACAGAATACTTTTCGCTATCCTCACCCTTAACAATAACCGAAACCTTAACCTCCTTAACCTGGTTAACAAGGTGCATAACTGTCTGGGTAACTAACTCATACTCTGTCTCCTCCCTCATAGAGTTAATAGACTCCCTAAGTTCTTTGATGCCGCTGCTAACAGTCGCTGACGCATCCTTAAGATAATTCTTGGCATCATCAACATCCCCCTTGTTTAGGGAAATGTCAGCAAGCTTGATATAAGAGTTAAGCATCGTAAGCGTGTGTCCCTGTGTGTCATGAACATTCTGAGCAATACGGTTTCTCTCTTCTGACAAAGCTAACTTGACATTGGCAACTTCAAGTTTTTTAGTGTAATCAACATCTAAAAACCTATACACTAATGTCGCCCTTAATACAAATACCGCAGCTATTCCAAAGCCGACTGAGGTTATGTCATACTTGGCACTTATAACACCCGTAAGCCTTAATACATTGGCAATAATAGGAGCAAATGCTGACGCAATTATAAGCGTTCTCGCCTTGACACCCTCTTTGTTAGTCCTTCTCATATATGAAACCAGAACAATAAGTCCCAATAAAACATATAAATATGTCAGGACAATATTGCTGTAAAAGAGTATTCCGTAGCCAATTCTTGTAATATTAAAGTCGCCATAGTAAAGGTGATGTATAGGATTACTAATTGCAAGCAGCATATGAATGACACTTAAAACCAGTGTCACAGACCAAAAAAACCTAAAGGCCTTATATCTCACCTCAGTAATTGTGTACTCAGATACAAACTTATACCACAAAGTACCAACCATACAAAGTCCTGCATTTCCAATAGCATAAGATATAGATAGCATAATTGTGTTATTAGATAAGACAATCAAAAGCTGGGACATGCACCATATAAGGATCGCTCCCTCAAATGCAAAATAGTAGTTGTTATATGTACATTTTCTTCCTAATAGCTTAAGCACCGTCATGGATACAGCGACCATGACGGTGACAAGCATAAATATCGTTCCAAATATATAGTTCATAGGCTCTCCTTTAAGCTCTATTCCACTCTCTTTTTGCTGCATAGACTACCAATGCCAATCCTACTACGAAGAGATATATCCACCAGCTTATACTGAGCCAGAAATCCTTAGTTTCATAAAGCACCAAAGATACTAGAGTTAAAGCTGATAATATAACGTATCTCCTGCTAGACTTAGCACCGCCGATAATCATTGTAACTGCTGCAGCAATTCCAATATATAGCAATGTGAAAATATCACCATTAGATAAATTATAAGATAAATCTCCAAAAAATACCATAGCGACAAGAACAAATTGGAAATTTCTGATAGTCTTAGTATTAGCGCCCTTCCAGATTATTCCAAGCATCAATGTTGCTAATAGTAATATTGTACTAAATATCTCACAGTTAAAGTAAACATCTTCTCCGTTAATAAGATACGAATCATTAAAAAACTCAATCTCAGCCAAACCACAGACATAGTTAAATAGATTGATTGTAGCTATTACTCTCTTAGCAGTATGATTGTGAATAAGCAGATTAATTGATGCTATAAAGTTGGCAAATGAAAGAATTAATACTGCAAAGAAACCGATATAACCACGATATAAATCTGCATCATCAAAAATATTAGAAATTAAGAGAACAACACCTGTAATTCCTATAATCACTGTATACTGAATAAAGTCTTTAATTGCAAAATTAGTTGAATACTTAGTATTGCCTTCTAATTGAAGACAAGCATCAATTCCTTTGCCCTTAACAAAGACCTGCATTACAATCATAAGTCCAAAGCAAACCGCTGTTATCATTGGAATATATAAATAGTCATCTAATGTCACCTGCATAAAGTTCATTATAGCTGCGATTGATATTGCTAAAACAAGCGCCTCTACCCTGTCTAGCAAAAGAAGTGCAATAAGTAAGAAAAGATATACAATAACCTCTACGCACTCTATTTCAACTATACTGTTACTAACATGAACAAAATCTATAAAATCTATAATGAATACTACTAGTGAAATAACAGCTAAGCCAATCGAAAATGTCTGAGCATATCTTAAGCCTGTTTTTTGAGATCCATTTTCAGTATAAATATATGAAAATGTGATTCCAACTAATAAAGCTAGTCCTGCAAACAATCCTGCAAAATCGTCTTCTCTAGTCTGGCCCATTAAGGACATAGATACCAATGCCAATATATACTGAATGCCAAACTGAACCCAGATAATTACATCTACTGCCAAGTTAAATCTGTCATAAGATTTTAATTTAAGATATAAAATTGATACTGCTAAGAATATAAATGATGATAGAATAATTAAGCATGTTCTACTGTTAAAATAAACGCCAATAAATAACGACAATGGCTGCATTGTTATTACTAAGCTTACTAAGTCGCTTACCTGTCTTAAGAAAAATACTCTAGCTGTGATTAAGGCTATAACAGTAACATTTGCAATGATTAAAAGTAATGCGTTAGTTTCCATCTGATGGGCATGTATTCCGCCCATTGATATAACTAAAAATGCTCCAATAAAAAGTGATGCCAAATAGTAGAAAATTGAAGCTACTGTGTTTAAGTCTTTCTTAACTCTAAAAGCTCTTGACGCCGTAAAAAAGCCCACCGAAACGATTAAGAGCATCGAGTTTTTGATTAGGTCTGGTAAGTAGTTCCAGTTCTTAGTGATAAAAACTCCTAGAGCTATCACTATAAACATAACTCCTACTCCCATAAGTATTCTTGTTATTGTTAATTGATTTGTATTTGTATCCATAAGAATTCCTCCTTTAGATTAATAACTTTAATTGTTATCTTATGAATACATTATATGAAAATGATAATACTATCTAAAGTGTCGTTTGTCATTTAGTTAGTCTTACTTCAAGTGACATTTGTCACTAAAAAAGGATAGCATAAATGCTATCCTTAGATGTTTAATCTTCTTCTACTACAATCTCCGCAGCTTTATCCTTAACTACCTTAACGGTCTTGTCATATAGATCCATCATCTCATCATGGTGAGCCTTGATATGAGCAATCTGTTCAACCTTCTTGGCTTCATCTTCTTCTGCTAAGTAGTCCTTGGCTGTAAGCTCTATATCCTTAGCTAACTCATGAAGTGGTACGCAGCCAACTGTCAACGCTGTTGACTTTAGTGCATGGACATGAATCCTATAATCCTCCCAGACTTCATTAGCATATTCCTCAGCAATCTCTGCCTTTTTCTCATCCTTTGAATCTGCAAATAAATCAAGCATTTCCTTTAGCATGTCTTCCATATATCCGCAGTTAGTAAGAGCAATCTCCATATCTATAAGGTCATCTGGATTGTAATCTTTTGAGCTCTCATTAACAGATGCGCTCTCATCCACTTCCTCTTTAAGCTCTTTTGATTCATTAATCTCAGAATTAGTCAATTCTTCATCCTTAGCTTTAGCCTTAGAAAACAAATTCTTAAACATATCTTCCCTCCCGCAAACAAAATCTAGTTATACTTTCTATCGACAAGTCTCTTCTCAAACTCGTCATGTGGTAAAGGCTTATCATAAAAATATCCCTGAATCACTTGACATCCGCTCTCCTTTAAGAACTTAATCTGATCTTCACTCTCAACGCCTTCAGCAGTTATCTCAACATCAAGCTCTTTTAGCATACGAATCATATTAGTTAGAATCACCTTATCCTTAGGCAAGTCCTTAGTGATATTATCAACAAATGACTTATCAATCTTAACAACGTCAAAGGTTCTATCCTTAAACAGGTATAGTGAAGAATATCCCGTTCCAAAATCATCCATAGAAATCTTTATTCCAGCTTCTCTCATA
>JAIKVP010000012.1 GCA_024685635.1 Lachnospiraceae bacterium | reverse complement strand
CACAGCGATATGTAGTTCCTTTGTATTCAGCATATATGTTAGCGTAGCTCTTCTTTTTACCACTACACTTAACAGCGGTAGCTTCACCGCTTTCATTGATAACAATATCATCACCATCTGTGTACCACTTAACTTCATTTTTCGACACTAATCGTTCTTCTTCATCTTCGCTATCATACAAATACATGTGGATATCACTACCAACTTCCAGTTCACAATAATAGGTACTAAGACGACATCTGTCTTTGGATTCTGCTGAAACACATAAACTGTGAGCATATGTAATAGCCACACAAAAGAACATACACAATATAGTCAAAAACTTTCTATGTAAACATATAAGCATAAGCTGTCCTCCCTAAAAACCAGCAAACCATAGGGACAGACCCTGTGGTTTTCCGGGTTTATACCTCTAGAACTGTCCTCGATCATCTACACTAATCTCCATCATATTCACGAGCTGTATCACATCTCTTAATGCTGACATTCTTTGCATTTTCTAGATGCAAATTAACATCAACCAGATCCCATCCATTTATTACCAATGTTTTTAGATTAACAAGATCATCACCTTCCAATTTCCATATAGATACACAATCACCACAAGCAGTAAAACTTTCAAGATAAGTAAATGAATTCAGGTCTATCTCTCCATTGGCATCCGTAAAATCCCAATTTATCTCCTTTAGCCTTCCATTTTCCCATTTATATTGATTACTGTATATATTAGTACTTACATCTTTCGCTCCATATTCTTTTTGCTTTTTTATGAGCTTCTTTAATTCATTAACATCATCATTCGCATCTGACTCTATAACAGTGGCTTGACATGTAAACTCCATCCCTTTATAGGTTGCTTTTATTGTTGCGTTACCAACTCCGTTTGCACTTGCATTACCGCTCGAATCAATTGTTATTACTTCACTATCAGACGACTCCCATACCACGTTGTCCGGCTCATCTGCATATAACAACTCCATTTTGCGTTTTGTTCCTGCTTTAGCTTTGAATTCAGTTCGATTCAAACGCACAGAATCAACATCAGTATCATTTACTTCTACTTCGACAATACTAACATTAGGATTTAAACCACCGTCAGCAAACAACTGTTGATACTTATCCTTATATCCTACAGGCACCTCAATTACAACATTATCACCAATTCCTTCCAGTGCCCTCGGATATACCTTTTTTAACTTCTTTGTGTTAAATCTTAACTTTTTAAGATTATTACACCCACTAAAAATTCCAAACTCATCCCATGTACAATCGTACTCATAACTCCAATGATTAACTACTTTATGTGCATATTCAGGGTAAGTCTGATTTTTATAAGGTATTTCAACATCTGTCCCAAGATATTCAACATTTCGTGGAATAATCATTTCTGAGATACTAGTATATGCAAAAGAACGACTTCTAATTGCTGTAATTGACTCTGAAAGAGTACACTCCGATAAATTTGAGCAATCACAAAATAGTTCTTCTGAAACCTCAGATAGATTTTTAGGTAAAATAACACTCTCCAGCTTTGCATTACTCCTAAAAGCTTGCGGACCTATATATGATATACTATCCGGCAAATCAGGTATAAGACAATTCCTTTTCCTAAATGCTCCTTTTCCAACAAACTGAATTCCATAGTTTAAGTAAATATCGCTAGTCGTAGCGTCAGCAAATGCATCCTCACATATACTCTTAATCGTAGCCGGAAGCGTAACGTGATTTAAATAGGTACTCTTAAAAGAGTTGACACCAATTGACTCAATCCCATTTTTTAGTACAACTTTTCTTAACCTGTAGTTTTCATAAAAAGAATCAGCTGTAATAGTTTTAACCGAGCCTGGTATAACAACACTTTTAAATCCCTGATAACGACAACAGTATCCGAATTCACCAATTCTTGTCATCCCTTCCTTATAAACAACCTTGCTAGCGTGCTTACTTCTATATTTAAAGCTGTCATAGTGTGCTTTTCGCTTGCTATTGTTCTTGTTTGGCTTAATTGTGAGCGTTTTGTTTTTCTTGTTATAACTCCATAATGCGTTTGACTTTGGAGCACGCCCACTTGTATAGTACTTCTTTTTGGCATCTACTTTAGTAAACCATGCGGTGGTGACTAAAATAGCCACCACTAACCCGCATAATATAACAATCATAAACCTTTTTATCATTTACATTCCTCACTCTCAATGTATCTTGTCTATCTTAACAATGTTACAGCTACTTCCATCGTACTCAAACACATCCCAATAGTAACCCTTACCCTTCTACATTCCAACCAAACCACCAAACCTGTCCCCGTGGTTCTACAGATGTATATCCATCACATTTGTTTTTGGCATCTGTAGTAACAACCTCTAAAGATCCTTGCATATATTTTTGACTTTCCGGAACATTTCTATTGTCGTAATGCTATCGGGTACGTCCCCGTGGTTCTACTATTCACCGTGGTTCTACTATATATTCCACAGATTCTACTCTAGAATCAACATGCCATTTATTTATGTTTTCTTTATCAACATTATCATTTATTCTCAATTTCTTAATCTTTTGATCATATGGAAATTCTAATTTTTGCAATTTTGTTGCAGAAGAAACATCTATAACGCGTACCGAAGTCCGGTCTAAATCAACCTTTTCAAGATTAACTGCATTTTCAGCATGCAACTCACGTAAGTATCCTCCGTGACAAGCAATATATCTCAATTCAGTGCAATCATCAGCATCAATTGACCATATATAATTATACAAAGGGGGCTCACTTAAACCACCACCATAACAATCAAAAAAAGTCAGATGCGTAAATGGATTCAAATCTATGTCCCCATAAGGTGATTCACAATCCCAATTAATACCCACCAACCTACCATTATTCCAAGTATATTGAGATGAATTATGTATATCCTTACTTACTGTTGCTCCATATTTTCTCTGTGTATTTATCAGTTTACGCAGTTCTTCTTCATCATTGTTAGAGTCTGCTTCATTAACCCTTACCTTACAGCAAAGCTCACAATCATCAACATATATCCTGATAACTGTTTCACCTACATTTAATGCCTTTATCAAAGCCTCTCCACTACCATTAACAACGCTTACATTTGCTACATTCTCATCCTCAGATTCTACAGATATACGCTCGCACCCCGCAAGGTATAACACCTCCAATCTTCTTGTGAATCCTTCTTTAACAGACACTTCACTCTTACTCAACTTGTAAAAAGGTTCCTTTTCTCCAAAATCGTTTTCGACAATTATTGCATCCGGCGAAAGACCAGCTCCTTCAAACATTTTCTGATACTTTTCTTTCATTCCAGTAGGCACAACTATCTCAACATTCTTAGAAACTCCTTTCATAGTATTAGGAGATATACTTTTAATTTCAGCTCCCCTAAACATGATTTTTTTTAGTTTTTCGCATTTGTAAAAAACGGAATCTCCAAGTGTTCGAACATTAGAAGAAACCGTTATATTCTCTAATCCGCTATACGCAAACGCATACGAGTCTATTCTTGTAATAGATTCCGGTAGCGTAATACTTGAAAGCTTTTTACAGTTGCAAAAAAGTTCTGATTCTATTCTTCCAATACCATTAGGCAAAATTAATACTTCCAAATATTTGCTGTTCTTGAACGCACCCGATCCTATAGTAGTTACAGAATCCGGAATAACAATCTTTTTTAGTTTACAGTCAGAAAAAGCATTCGCTCCAATGTATTCAAGCCCACTATTTAACTTTAATAAAGCACCTTTATATTTAATAGAATTTAGCTTAAATGCGTTTTTTTCAATTCTTCGAACGTTTTTAGGAAATATAATCTTTTTCTTTTTATTAACATCAAATTGAACAAGCGCATCCTGACCTATATATTCCACAAACGGCATTGATACACTCTTTATTTTATCTGCCTTTTCGAACGAAGCAGGTGGGATAACCCTAACACTTTTTGACAACGATACTTTCCTCAGTTTAGAAAATGCGTCACCGTAATCATCATGAGGATATGATCCTATAAGAGCATCACATCTCAATACTCGGGAAACTCCACTTTTGTAAATATGCTTTTTAGAATTCTCAAGCCAATACTCTAAATCATATGTATGCTTCTTAATCTTTTTAGGATTCTCTGAGCTTTTAAAAGGACGAAATGTAAGTGTTTTAGTCTTAGAATTGTAAGACCATGCAATTTCATTATCTACCTTACCGGACTTCTTTACTGATGCTTTGGCATCTACAGTTGCCATACTAATGGCTACAAAAGCAGCCATTAGCATAATAATAAAATGTTTATATTTTCTTATCATATTATCTCCCCATTTCAATGAAGTATATTAAGTAGTTTAAAAGACCACCATATCCGTCCCCGTGGGTCTTCCATTAAGTACCCCGGTGTGATTGCCACGTAAGCTCATGCTTCGCATTCGCTAAGTGGCAAGGGCATGTCCCCATTGTAAAGTTATAATTAAAATATTGTAATCTGTTTTCCTTTTTATTCTATCATATTTTTTTATAAAATTAATACTTTTTACATGAACGGTCGTAAATACGACATAAACGGTCAATTTTGTGAGAATGATGTGAACTTTAA
>JAIKVP010000235.1 GCA_024685635.1 Lachnospiraceae bacterium | reverse complement strand
CTGATGTCATAATCATAATCTTTAGTATTTATATCTAATGCTATCATTTACATAAATGGGTTTTCGGCCCTTTCAATCTCCATCGTAGTAGTTGGTCCATGTCCCGGGAAAACCTTGACATAATCAGGAAGAGGATCAAGTCTCTCTCTGATTGACCTTAATATCTCCTTAGAATCTCCGCCTGGAAAGTCCGTTCTTCCAACACTTCCGGCAAAGAGAGTATCCCCAGAAATCACAAACTCATCCTCTATCGCGTAAAAGCAAACCGAACCCTTAGTGTGTCCCGGTGTAAAAATGCATTTAAAATGTGCACCAATCATCTCAAATCTCTGCTGGTCATTAAAGTATTCATCAGCCAAAACAGTACAAGGTCTTGAAAATGAACCGCTTAAGTTGATATCTATATCAGATAAGCATTCTCTCTCCTCATATCCAGCATATACCTTGATATTAGGATAAAAACCTTTAAGTGTAGCAACTGCACCGATATGATCAAAGTGGCCGTGAGTTAGCAAAATTGCCTCAGGTGTCATACCGTCCGCGTCGATTCTGCTTCTTATCAAATTGCCCTCTGCACCCGGATCAAATATAATACATTTCTTAGTGTCTTTATTGCAGAATATGTAGCAGTTCTCGGCCATATCTCCGACCTGCTCCATTCTCATCATCATGTGTGATCTCATAAAATACCTCCTGTCAACTAGAAGCCATAAATGTTAATCAACCCGAAGTTCTCTCAACATCAATAACTCCCTCAATGTTTCTAATCTTGTTGGCAAGTCTGTTAATCTCCTCAGTTCCACTCGTCTCAAAACAAATGTTATAGGTCGCATGCTCCTGCTTAATAACTCTCGCGTTAAGAGCTGTTAAAGTGACATTCTCTTCGGAGAAAAGCTTGGTGATGTTCATAAGCATATTCTTCTGATTATAGGCATAAACCTTAATCTCAGCCTCGTACTTATCACCGCTTTGTTCTTGTTCTTTCTTATCCCACTCTGCCTCAATAAGTCTTGCTCTGTCCTCTTCGTCCATCGCCTGAAGGTTAATACAGTCAGTACGGTGAATTGAAATGCCACGACCTCTTGTGATAAAGCCTACAATCTCATCACCTGGAACCGGGCTACAGCATTTGCTGAAGCGGACACTGACATCGTGAAGTCCGTGAACGGTTATGCCCTTGGCTGCCTTACTCTTGTGTGTCTTCTTAGATTCAGAACCTGACTCAATCTCCTCGATAATGTCATCATTAGAGAGAATCCTAGGATGATCCTTGTCGTACTCGTCAATCATCTTGGTTACGACCTGGCCTTCCTTTAGGCCACCGTGACCAATGGCAGCAAGAACTGAATCCCAGTCTCTAAAGCCGTACTTAATCTGAACCTTTTCTTTATACTTGTTAGAGTTATATTTGCTAAAATCAATGTTCTTGCCCTTGCAGTATTCTGCTAAAAGCTCCTTGCCGTGAACAATATTTTCTTCCTTGTATTCATGCTTAAACCATTGATTAATCTTGCTCTTAGCCTGGGTGCTGACGCACAACTTTAGCCAGTCCCTACTTGGACCAACAGAGTTAGCAGAGGTTATAATCTCTACTCTGTCACCGTTTTGAAGCTTCTGATCAATCGTTGCCTGCTGGCCATTAATTCTTGCGCCAACCATCTGATTGCCGACAGCCGAGTGAATGGCATAAGCAAAATCAATAGGTGTAGAGCCCCTTGGAAGACTCTTTACATCTCCTGATGGAGTAAAGCAGTATACCTGCTCAGTAAAGAGATTAAGGTCAGACTTAACAATGGACATAAACTCTGCATTGTCATCAGAGTCCTTCTGCCATTCAAGAATCTGTCTAAGCCAGGAAAGCTTAGCCTCCTCCTGATCCTTATCACTTCCTGATAGATTCTCCTTATATTTCCAGTGAGCAGCAATACCATACTCAGCAACCTTGTGCATCTCGTAGGTTCTAATCTGAATCTCAAAAGGAGTTCCGTTATGCCCTATAAGCGTAGTATGCAAAGACTGATACATATTAGGCTTAGGCATAGCAATATAGTCCTTAAAGCGTCCAGGAATAGGTGTATACATCTCGTGGATGATACCTAATGCTGCATAACAATCCTGAACAGTATCTACCTTGATTCTTACGGCAAACAAATCATAAATCTGATCTAAGGTCTTGTTCTGATTCTTCATTTTCTTATAAATGCTAAGATAATGCTTAACCCTGCCATCAACCTCTGCCTCGATGCCCGCGGTCTTCATATGTTCCCCAACCTCGTCGACAATCGAATTGATAAAATCCTGTCTGTCTGCCTTTCTAAGAGCGATTCCCTGCTCTAAGAATTCATATACATCAGGCTCTAAATACTTAAGAGCCAAATCATCAAGTTCAATCTTAACTCTCGAAATACCAAGCCTGTGAGCGATTGGAGAGTAAATATCAAGAGTCTCTCTTGACTTCTCAATCTGCTTATGTGGCTTCATATACTGAAGAGTTCTTAGGTTGTGAAGTCTATCTGCAAGCTTAATCAGGATAACCCTGATGTCCTTGGCCATAGCAAGAAACATCTTTCTTAGGTTCTCTGCCTGCACTTCAACCTTATCTGTGGAAATATCTAACTGAGTAAGTTTGGTAACACCGTCAACTAAGAGTGCTATCTCTTCGTTAAATTCAGTAGCTATCTCCTCTCTTGTCATTATTGTATCCTCCACTACATCGTGAAGAATACCTGCAACAATAGTCTCTTTATCAAGCTCTAGCTTGGCAAGAATAATTGCTACACATACCGGATGAGCAATGTATGGTTCCCCTGACTTACGAAACTGCCCCTCATGCGCTTTTTTAGCAATGCGATATGCCTTTTCAATCATACTTATATCTGTGTTAGGATGGTACCTAAGCACACATTCAATAAGCTGCTCATAAAGTATGTCCGAATCAGTAAAATCCGCAGGTGTAGAAATATCCTTCTCAATATGCCTGCTATCTCTTTCGAACTCTTTATTAGCATTAATTATTGATGGTTCTGCCATATCAACTCACCTCCGCATCTAAATCGTTCGTATATCAACGGTTACTTAAAAATGCTATCATTACGCGCCCGGATACTTAATAACCGATTCAACGTCGTAAGCACTTAGCTTCTCTCTTCCATTAAGACCCATAAGCTCCATAAGGAAAATAATCTTAACAACCTCACCGCCAAGTTCTTTAACAAGGTCGGCAGCGGCCGCAATAGTACCACCAGTTGCTATTAAGTCGTCAACCAAAACAACCTTCTGACCTGGCTTAATGGAATCCTTATGCATCTCAATCTCAGCTTCTCCATACTCTAGTGCGTACTTCTTAGAAACTGTCTCACAAGGAAGCTTGCCCTTCTTACGGATAAGCACAAACGGCTTATTAAGCGCATACGCAATAGGTGTACCAAAAATGAATCCTCTAGATTCAGCACCTGCAATGACATCAAAATCCAATCCTTCAAGAAGCTTAATCATCTCATCAATAGCAAGCTTAAGCCCTTCTGCATCCTGTAACACTGTAGTTACATCGCGAAACATTATTCCAGGCTCTGGAAAGTCTGGTATCGTTCTTACGTAATCTTCAACCTTCTTCATTTGTACTTTCCTTTCTAAAAATGCTCTTTCTCCCCATATCTCTTTATTTTAACAAAATATAGAGATTTTTCAATAGTATTTCAAATGTTAGAAGGTCTTATGGCTAATAAATCTGCCTGTGCTTTTATAGTTCCTCTAAACTCATTTACCTTCGGTTTATAGACTATATCAACTAAAAGTTTAAGTTCATCTCCTCTGTCAAAACGGCTAAATACATCTTCGTCGCAAGCTTCATTTAACTCTTCAAAAAACTCTTCAGGAGGTTCCATAAACTTTACACCCTCAATTAAGTCACTATTGCTAGTAAGCAGATTCATCTTAATAAAATTATGGTTTTTACCAAGTATTTTACCATCCTTTAAGAGGACATTATTAGTAGCAAATATAGGCCTTTCATTGGCGGTTCCGCAAGGTTCCATAAGTTCGATTTCATTTGCAAAATCAACACTAATATCGTCTAATTCCATCAACATATCTATATCAAGTTTTAGCTCAAAATCTTCATAAGACAAATCAGCTTTTTCATTCAAACCATCTCTTAAGGCATCAAGATTTTCCTCTAATATAGAGAAGCCAGCTGCCATTTTATGTCCGCCAAACTTGATAAATAAGTGTTCAAACTCTTTTAAGCTCTCAAACATATTATATTTTTCAATTGATCTTGCCGAACCTTTTAACACACCCTTTGTCTTTGACTTAGTTAAAATAAGTGTTGGCTTATTGACCGCCTCTCGTATTCTTCCAGCGACAATTCCTGCTACACTCTCGTGACATTTATCGACATAAATTACCAAAACCTTGTCATCTGGATGCTCAGCTACCATTTCCATAGCGCTATTAACTGCCGAAGCGGTTATTTTTTTTCTTATTTCATTAAGCTTAGTAATGCTTATAGCCCGCTTGTCCGCCATAGTTTTATCATTTTCTAAAAGAAGTTTAAGAGCCCATTTTGCGTTCGATAACCTTCCTGCTGCATTAATAGACGGGCCTATTCTAAAGCCAAATGCTAAACAGTCAACATCATCAGCAGTTAACTCAAGCGCATTAACTAGCGAAGTCATTCCAATATCAGCCTCGCCCTTTTTCAACTGATTTCTTAAAAATACCAAACCTCTTTTAACTATATATCTATTCTCATCAACTAAAGGCATTACATCACAGACTGTTCCTAATGCAGCATAGGCAAATAACTCTGGAAGCCTATTTCTATCAACTCCGGCCTTTTTATACATTTGCTCAACTAACTTATAGGCAACCACTGCGCCACATATATCCTTAAAAGGATAAGGGTCTGACTCTCTATGGGGATCAACCACTGCTAAGGCCTCAGGAAGCTCATCCTTAGGCTCGTGATGATCAGTTATCACATAGGCTATATTAAGGTTTTTTGCAAGCTCGGCAGCTTCCATTGCCGCTATTCCATTGTCACAGGTGATGATTAGCTCAACCCCATCATTGTATGCGGTTTTTACTATATTCTCGTTTATTCCGTAGCCATCATGTATCCTGTGTGGTAGATAATAATCAACTATAGCCGTCGATTTATAAGCCTCCTTAACTCGCTCAAATCCCTTTAAGAAAATGTAACTGCTAGTAACGCCATCCACATCATAATCAGCTACAATTCTAATTCTCTTGCCGTCTTTTATGGCATTACACATGATTTCACAAGCATTTGCCATATCAAGCATGAGATTGCCGTCGTATCCAACGAATGTCTTGTCCCTAAAAAGATACTTATCAACTGCCTCCTTAGTGTCATAACCCCTGTTAGCAAGAATCTTAGCAAATGCTTGACTTATCTCACAATCTGAAGCTAATTGTCCTATTTCATCTTCTGTAAGACTAGTTTGTGCTTTGTAAGACCAATTTGTTTTCATAATATTCACCTCAATAAAGCTATAAAATCAAAAAACCTCTGAGAGTATAAAACTCTCAGAGGAGTAAATATCATTTAATGATTATTATTTCTTTTTCTTCTTGCCCTTCTTCTTAGGTGTAGATTTAGGCTTGTTAGAAGAATTGTTATTGTTGTTAGAAGCCTTAGCCTCGCTCTTCTTAGCCTGAGACTCTAAAGCCTTCTCCTTAGCAGCAGCCTTCTGAGCAGCACGTGCTGCAGCAGCTTCCTCTGCCTTCTTGATTCCGCCACGCTTAAATAAGTACCAAAGTGGAGCGGTGATGCAGATTGAAGAGTAAGCACCACAGACAATACCTGTCATAAGTGCAAGTGCAAACTCGTGAAGTGAGTTAGCGCCAAGTAAGTATAACACCAAGATCATTACAAATGTTGTAAGAGATGTATTGATAGAACGTGTAAATGTCTGTGAAACAGATGTATCTACAATTGTATCAAGTCCATCCTTAGCAATGCTCATAAGTCTTAAGTTCTCACGAACACGGTCGAAGATAATAATCGTCGCATTGATTGAGTAACCGACTATCGTAAGCATACATGCGATAAATGTACCACCTACTGTTAAGTGGAATACTGAATATAATGCAAATACAACAAGCACGTCATGTGCTAACGCAACGATAGCTGCAATACCAAACTTCCAATCCGAGAATCGAAGTGCGATATAAAGAAGCATTAACAAGATAGCTACTACAACGGCGATAACAGCGTCTCTACGCATCTCGCTTGAGATAGTTGCTGAGATATTCTCAGACTCAATTGTTGTTGCAAGCTTAATATCTTTATCTGCCTCTAAAGCATCCTGAACAGCGTCACGCTGATCAACAGTAAGCTCTACAGTCTTAATTACAATCTGGTTAGCTGTCTTAACTTCCTGCATCTGTACTGTTGCTGCATCAAGCTTAGCAGCTTCAACAACTACAGGCTTAACAACCTTCTCAGCCTCAGCAAGGCTCATGTTATCCTCTAATGTAAGAGTGATAGAAGTACCACCTACGAAGTCAAGGTCGAAATCAAGGATTGATCCACGGTTGTTCTTATTGATTGGAAGCATAATAAGACCGATAGCAATAACGATACATGAGATTACCATGCAGTACTTGCTAATCTTAGTATATCTTGTAACCTTGGTCTCCTTAGCCTTACCATAAAGCTTAGCATTCTGTACTCCAAGTGAGTAGAATGACTCAAGTAAGTATCTGGTAATAAAGATAGCAGATACCATTGATAAAATGATAGAAAGCATCAAGGTTGTTGCAAATCCCTTAATGGTACCTGAACCCATAAAGTAGAGAACGACAGCTGCGATAAGTGTTGTAACGTTACCATCAATAATAGCTGAAAGAGCCTTATGGAAACCAGCATTAAGACCAGTCTTAACTGACTTACCGTCTCTTAACTCTTCTCTGATACGGGTAAATATAATAACGTTGGCATCAACGGCCATACCAATACCAAGGATAACACCGGCCATACCTGGTAATGTAAGTGTTACGTTGAAACCGTTAAGTGCTAATAAGTTAAGTAAAATATATGCAAGCAATGCAAGTGCTGCAACGAATCCAGGCCATGCATAAATGATAATCATGAATAAACATACAAGACCAAGTCCAATTGCACCAGCCTTAACCGAAGTCTTAACTGCCTCAGAACCAAGCTGAGCAGCTACAACCTGTGAAGATAACTCCTCAAGCTCAACAGGAAGTGCACCGATACGGATATATGTTGCAAGCTCGTTAGCAGCCTCTAAGCTCTCCATACCATCAATCTGGCACTGTCCACTTGTAATAGCTTCCTGAACAGTAGGATAACTAATAATAGCGCCATCATAGAAAATGTAGATAGGCTTGCCAACTAACTCAGAAGTAGCATCACCAAACTTCTTAGTACCTTCATCAGTAAACTCAAGCTGAACTACGTACTCTCTTGTACCTGTAGTTGAATCGGTAACTGTGTTACCCTCAGCTGACTTGATATCTGAACCTGTACAAATAATAGCCTCACCTGATGCATCACTTGTAAATGAAAGTGAACCAGGTTTTCCAAGTTCCTCTAATACCTTATTGGCATCAGTCTCTCCAGGAATCTCAACCTGGATACGATTAGTTCCAACCTTGTATACGTTAGACTCAGTACTATACTGCTCCACACGCTGTTGGATCTTCTGAATGGTATCATTGATTTCGGTCTCTGAAACATCACTGTCCTTAATCTGATATGTGATACTTACACCACCTGCCAAATCAAGTCCTAAACGGATGTTTGAAGCTTTACCCTTATGCTGAGCACCTAATCCGTAGAATACGGTGTAAGCAGATGCAGCAAAAAGGACGATAAAGGCAAATATAATCAATATGCCTTTGCTCTTCTGATTCTTCATTGCTATTTCTCCTTTTCTTCCGCCATTGCGGCCTTTATCATAATTGCACACTCGACTCTCTTTCGCTCAAGTTCACAGCCCACCTCGTAAACATCCGTGATTGTATCATGGAACTTGTATGAGTTAGCTGAGCAACCCCCGCTACAATAGAATCTAGCAAAACAATTCTTACATTTATCCCTAGCATATACATTGCATAGCTTAAATTCATCTCTAAGATCAGTATTGGTAATGCCATCAAATACATTACCGATAGCAAATCCATCTTCTCCGACGAACTGGTGACAGGGATATAAGTCACCCCATGGCGTTACCGCCAAATACTCAGTTCCCACACCACAACCAGCTAAACGCTTGATTACGCATGGTCCCTGATTTAAATCAATCATAAAATGGAAGAAAGTAAATCCTCTTCCTTCTCTATGTCGCTTAACCATCTCTTTGGCAAGCTTGTCATACTCTTCTAAGAGCTTAGGTAAGTCCTCTTCTTTAATTGAATAAGGATCTTCAGGTCCACCTACAACTGGCTCAACAGATATCTGCTTAAAGCCTAAATCAGCCAAATGTAAAACATCCTCTGAAAAGTCTAAGTTATTATGTGTAAATGTTCCTCGTACGTAGTAATTCTCCTGATTACGACTATCGGCAAACTTTTCAAACTTAGGAAGAATCTTGTCGTAACTACCCTGACCACCTCTAAATGGTCTCATATAGTCGTTAACTTCCTTCCTGCCGTCGATACTCATAACCACATTGACAAATTCACGATTGGCAAACTCAATAACGTCGTCATTAATAAGAACACCGTTAGTTGTAAGAGTAAATCTAAACTTCTTATCGTGAGTCTTCTCAAGTGACCTACCGTACTCAACAACCTGTTTAATAACTTCCCAGTTCATAAGTGGCTCGCCGCCAAAGAAGTCAACCTCTAGATTCCTTCTATTGCCCGAATTGGCAACCAAGAAATCTAATGCGGCTTTACCAACCTCTAAACTCATCAAACCTCTTGAACCGTTGTACTCACCCTCAGATGCAAAGCAGTATCTGCACGCTAAGTTACAATCGTGGGAAATGTTAAGACATAACGCCTTTACAATGGTCTTTCTCTTCTTAAATTCAAAGACCATATTGCGGTATGTATCCGGAGCAAAAAGCATTCCTTCATCCTTAAGCTCCTCAATCTCCTTTAACGACTCCTTTAATTCATCTAAAGGGTACTTATCAGACAGTTCAGATAATATATTACTAATTTCTTCTTCTGTCAAATCACGCTGTTTCTTCTCATCATCTGGATTAATCTCCTGATAAATAGCCGCATACTTCTCTAATAGAAAGTACGTTACATCGTCTACAACGTGAACCGCGCCACTACATACATCCATTACAATGTTGTAACCGTTACTTTGGTATTGATGTATCATTAGTAAACTCCATTCAAATATAAAGTTAATCACAAGACAAAAAGGCTATTATAAAATAGCCTTTCATCAAGCAATGTTATAATCAATCAATTACTTCTGGCTCTCGCAAGTCTGATTACCTACTGTACAAGAAGTCTTACAAGCTGACTGGCATGATGTCTGGCACTCGCCACAGCCACCCTTAGCAGCAGTTTCCTGTAAAGTCTTACCGGTTAATGTCTTGATACGCTTTAGCTTCATAGAAAGAACCTCCTTATGTACTTAATAGCTTATAAAATGCAAAAAATAAGTGCATTTTCACCCATAAGCGATAGTATTATAACACAATCAATTTCTAATTAAAAGAGTTTTTTTTTGAGTTCACAGTATTATCAATCTTGATTTAAGATTGTATCGTGTAAGAGTGCCATTCTTACCCACATACCGTAATGAGCCTGCTTAAAGTACATAGCTCTAGGATCATCATCAACATCCGTTGCTATCTCTGCATTTCTTGGAAGTGGATGAAGAAGTATGGTCTCGTCACTAAAGTTATTTAGGACCTTCTTATTAACTATGAATTCCTTTGGTGCTAAATCACTCTCTGTAAATCTCTCAAGCTGGGTTCTGGTGTTATAGATGACATCTATATTCTCAGGAAGCTCAGCAAAGCTGTTACAAGGAATATAAGTTGCGTTGTGAATCTTTAAGTAATCTACATACTCCTTAGGCAGTGCAAAATGTGGGCTTGACAGTCCGTAAATGATAACATGATCGTAAACAGCTAAAAGCTTAATTAACGAATGCACTGTTCTTCCAAACAGCAGGTCTCCTACAACTGCAACACTCAAATGATTAAATGCCTTGTTGCATTTGTGGATTGTATACATATCTAATAGGGCCTGGGTTGGATGAGCACCAGAACCGCTTCCTGCATTAAATATAGGAACTGATGACACCTGGGCTGCTCTTAGGGCTGCGTCCTTGTCAAAATGTCTCATTACGATACCGTCTGTATATCCAGCAACTACCCTTATTGTGTCCTCTAATGACTCTCCTTTAGTAGCTGATGAGGCTTCTCTTGCATTTTCTGTGCTGATATTTCTTGCGCCCAGACGCATAATTGCGGCCTCAAATGACAGTCTTGTTCTTGTGCTTGGCTCAAAAAACATTGTAGCTATAACCTTGTGTCTTAGGCTCTGAGTATAGTTTTCAGGGTGCTCCATCATGTCATCCGCAAGGTTAAACAATCTCTCTAACCACTCTCTGTCAAACTGTTCACAGGAAATAATGTGTTTCATAGCTAGCTCCTCCTTAAAAAAAGACGTCGGAAAAACCAACGTCTAATAAATTATCTATCCATTGAAATAGTTGTGCCATCCGGCTTTTCAACTGCTGTGATAGCTGCCTTCTTCATAGGAATACGGCAGTTCTTGTTGCTACCAAACTCAACAACAACAATCTCATCCTCAACAGTAACAATAACTCCATAAAATCCTGATGCTGTTAAAACTGAATCACCAACCTCAAGGCTTGAAGCAATCTGATCCATTGACTTTTGCTGATTCTTAGATGGTCTAAGAACCATAAAATATAACATAAACAAAATCAAAGCGACATAGAAAATAATCATGCCGACCATTGATCCTGTACCTGCTTGTTTACCTGTTGAAGCTAACAACATAGTGAAATAACTCATATCAAAAACTCCATTCTATATAATTCTATTAAGGAATTGTACTTGCTTTTTAATCTCTAGTCAAGAGTTAATTCTGTTAAGTTTGTCTTCCTTATATTCCTTAAAGTTGCCATTTCTAATGGCTTCTCTGATTTCTGCCATCATATTGTTATAAAAGCTTAGATTGTGTAAGACTAATAATCTCATGCCTAGCATTTCCTTCGCCTTTAGTAAGTGTCTTACGTA
>JAIKVP010000231.1 GCA_024685635.1 Lachnospiraceae bacterium | reverse complement strand
CATCAATGATCGCATCAAAGATAGCCTGCTTATTCTTATAATGCTTATACAGAGAGGGTGCTTTTATTCCGACTCTCTCCGCTATATCATTAACAAAAACATTAGCATATCCTTTTTCTGAAAATAGTGTCAGTGCTTCATCGAGAATCCTTTGTTTCGTATTCATAGACCTTCCTCTTTATCTGGCTAATTCAAATTAGCTTTATTGTAAGCTAATTTAAATTAGCTGTCAAGTCTATTTTCACGATTTGTTTTAGAACCGATCCATGTCATCCTGACCGGCCGTATAATAATGATGATTTTAAGAAGCAAGTTGTCAGAGATTATATCTCTAGTGGAAAATCCACTCATGAAATAGCTATCGAGTACAATATTGCTAAAAGCTCTGTATCTGAGTGGGTAAAACAGTACTACGATGAATGCCAATATACCACTCCCGAAGAAGCATACAATAGAATAGATCAAATGACAGATGAAGGAATCAGAGTGTTAATTGATATTATAGACAAAATGCAAACCGTGTCTCTCATAGGATTTAAGAATACGATTAAAGAAGATTCAGTATCATATGATGCAGCTATAACTAAAGACGATAAAAAACAACGCTTTATACAATCAGCTGGAACAATTCAAATTGATACTGGTGCTGTTAATGATTTAAGAGAGAGGAGTATGATTTGATGCTTCTTACCCCGTGTAATAAATAGGTTAGACAATCTAAAGTTAAAAAAATGAAAAGTTTTGAGCGTTTTATTATAGCTATCGTTGTGTTGTATGTTGCTATTCCGGTTATTAATTCATATCAAACCTCAACTTCTATCGCTATCATTCTTACGCCATCTCTATCCGTGTTGAACACCGAAACCTTCCCTTTATGCTTGTTGACCTTTGATTTCAAGATGTACATTCCAAGTCCATGACCAACCTTGTCAGATTTAGTAGTGTGACTCTTCTTAAACATCTTTGCTATATAATCAGAGGTTACAGAAGACCCAGCATTTTCAACCATAATATAGTATTTTGCACTATCGCTTCGTGATGATTGTCCTAGTGTAATGTATATATCCTTGCAACCATCGTCACTGTGTTCTAGCGCATTATCAATCAGAATCCCCGTAATGTCTATTATATCAAAATCACTTAATTCACTTTTAAATGTATTCTGTCTGATAGTAAAGTGTAGATTGAATCCCTTCTCCTCAGCACAAATATTCTTCTGATATAGCAAACCCGCAAGCATCCTATTCTCTAAATGTAAGAAACTATAATCTTCCTTAATTACTCTAACATTTTCGTTAGTAATCTTCTCGAATGCCTTTATAATCTCATCTTTATCAGATGATAAATCTATTATTCCCTTAAATGTCATAATCTGATTATTGTAAGAATGTTGAGTAACCTGAATACTCTTAATCATCTGATCAACAATTGGTAGATATGTCTCATAGTAATACATCTCTGCGTTCCGTCTGCGTTCCGACATTTCCTCAAGAACTAAATCTAATATAAGAACTAATGTCGCTATTAGAATAGCGCTATTAGATATTCCAGGTATAAATGTATATTGATGCGTTAGTGTAGCATATATATAAATATACAGGAACGAAGAAACCAATATAATAAGAACTACGATATACTGAGATGATTTAATAGAATTCTTAAATCGTAAAAATGGTATATACTTCAATATTAAATACGTAAGCAAAGGTACTAACATAAAGATAAGCATAGTCTGCACATTAATCGGATAACCTTTTGACATATTCATCTTTGTAACTGCCCCGAGAACAAGTACAGTTGCTTCTGCCATACACACGACAAAATACCCAAACAAAACCGATGTTATTGCATCCTTAAGTGGAACTCCAAGTGTAAATCTTAAAACGCAAGACCACATAACGATATCCATAATCAAAGCAAGTACAATCCAATCAGATGAATATCTTTGTATGACTCCCACAGCAATTGTTACAACAGCAAATGCTAATAGGAATGGTATTTTCTTAAATGAATCTACCACCTTTAAGTTAGCAAAGTAAACCATAGCACTCAAAAATGATATCATTTGTACTGAGTGATAAATTGCATCAATTACCATAAGAAAATCCTCTCATCAGTTCTGAATTATATTCATCAATTTATCATTCTTATCAAGAAAATGCAATAAGAAATCCCTTCTGAGTAAAGCAATGAATCTTTAGCTAACACACAACAAGTACTACACAATTCCTCCAATTCTATTAACTATTGATTATATGCAACCACTTCAACTTCATCATCACATATTAGTTCGTCTAACAGCCTACAATTAGTTAAATCTAAATCACTAATCTGATTGCCCTCACAGTTTAAATACGTTAGTTTTGAATTCTTAGTTAAGTCCAATTCATTTAGATAATTCTCATCACACTCAAGGTATTCTAACACTTTACAATTACTTACGTTCAAAGCTTCTAATTCCGACTCATAGCACTTAAGCTTTTTCAACGATATATTTTTACTTAAATCAAGATTTCCCAGACTATTATCCGAGCAATCCAAATACTCTAGAGCAACATTCGAACTCACATCCAAATTATTAATTAAATTAGAACCACAACCCAGCTTTATCAGTTTAGTATTATTACTCACATCCAAACTCTTAATATTATTACTATCACAATATAGATATAATAATTCTTTATTTGCACTAACATCCAAAGAAGACAAATGATTTCGAGTCTCTTCTCCAAATC
>JAIKVP010000026.1 GCA_024685635.1 Lachnospiraceae bacterium | reverse complement strand
ACAGCTGATGAGATGGATGAGCTTGTCAGCTACATTTTCGATCGAATCAAAAATGACGGCAAGCCGTTTTATTTTAAGTATTATGATCCCAAGGATAAAAAATACAAACAGACCAGACTAAAGCTTATAGACAGCGAGATTGACCACGGCGTGATTTATTATCGAATAACCGCCGAGGGCGTTGAGTTTTACCTAGACACCAAGGAGGTCAAGGATGAGTCCAAGATAAGCATCCAGCAGCTTCTCCTAGAGAAAATGATACAGTCCAACAACTTTAAGGGCGGTATCGACGTCGTAAGGCGTATTAATGGCGAAGTTAGCCGAATGGCGCTTAAAAAGCAGGAGGTTATAAAGGTCTTAGAATCCGATGTATACGAAGGCGCCAAGGCTTATGACCGCTATATTGCTTCGGTTGCCAAGTGGTTTGACGAGGAGGAAAGGCTCTTTATCAAGAACAGAGATCTGATAGAAACTGCACTTAATAAGGCCGGCGGAAGCCATTCTAGCCTTGAAGAAAGAGACAAATATTTTGGCGTATTAAAAGAGATCTACGAGCTTGAAACCGAGCTTAAGAAGACGATAGAAAGGCATGCGAAGCTTATTGCTGAGACTGTTGAGCTATCTAAGATTACAGATGATTTCATAAAGAAGGCCAAGTTAAAGCGCTTAAGACCAGTGTTTGACTTTGAAACCCAGCTTGATGTCATCGAGGAAGCGGATGATGCAAGAAAGCTAAAATGCCTGCTTGAGCCGCTCTTTATGCCTAAGATTAACAAGACATTTGACATCGTTAATATAGACAGGCTCTTAAGTTCAAGACCTGAGAGCGCAGTTGCTAGGGAGAAGAAGGAGGAGCTGGTTGAGGATCCTGACTACATTTGCCCGGATGATGTTGAGGAGGAGAGAATTAGCGACAATTTCCACCTCTTTATGGTAGAGCTTTTAGAGCAGCTAAAGAAAAAGCACGACATCACACTCCATGAGCTAAATGCAATATATGAGGTTCGCTTTGGAGAGGATGTCTTAGCAAATGCTGACTACTACAGCTTCCTGGTTCATCTTGCTGGCAGATATTCTTACGATTTGTCAGCGATTATGAACAAGCAGAATACATTTTTAGATGGGATTATTGCTGGGAGCTTAACGCAGGAAGAGCGTGAGAGATATATTAAGATGACATTTGACTTAGAGTTTTTAGACGAGGAGATTGAGCCGGCTAAGGGCTGCTTTGTCAGTGATATGTTGTTTAAGAGAACAGATATATAGGAGCGATTATATGGAACAGAAGAACTTAGATAAGGCTATGGATATATATGCCAAGCTGATGATGGGGGAGGAGATTAAAAGAGGCAGCGGGCCGAATCAGACTCTCTATCAGGAGTATATAGATAACGCGGAGGTCTATGAGATATTAGAGAACATGACTAAGCGTTTGAATCTGCATTTGTATGAGTACAATGAGGCGCTTTACTTGACTGCTGGCGACGGCAACAAGACCTTCGGCTACAGCAACGAGGAGCTTAAGCGCACGATGGGACTTAAGAATAACAGGGAGTTGTACCTGACATATTACATTATTTATCAGGTTATTTTGTGTTTTTATAAGGATTCAGGAAGCTATCAGTTTGTTGAGAGCGTGAGTCCGTCAGAGGTGTTAGAGCGCACGACGACTGCATTTGCCAAGACGATTAGCAAGTTAGATGTCCTTGTTTCTGATGAGATTGAGGAGCACAGCATCAAGTCGATTGCGATTTTGTGGGATGAAATGCCGATTTCACTCACAGAGGTAAATGACGACACAGGCTTTAGAGCAAGCCGTGGTAGCCGCTCAGGACTAGTTAAGACCACGCTTAATTTCTTGGTGAACGAAGAACTTTTGGTGGTTGCCAATGAGCAGTACTATCCAACTGATCGAATGAAGGCTTTGATTGAGAATTATTTTGAACAGTACAGAGGTCGACTTTATGAGCTTTTAAGAGAGGATAAAGTCGAGGACTAATTATGGAGGAAGAGTTATGCCGAATATCAATCGAATAAGAGTTAATAATGTAAAATATAACTTTGGCACGCAAATGTATGACGATTTTGTTATGCGTTTTCATGGTAGTAATACCATTTACGATTTGGCAAATGGTGGCGGTAAGAGCGTATTAATGCTTCTTATGATGCAAAATGTTATTCCTAATTGTACGCTTGATGAGAAGCAGCCGATTGAGAAATTGTTTAGAACAGAGGGTGGCTCTAAGACCATTCATTCCCTGATTGAGTGGAATTTAGATGACTCAGATATAGAAGAAGATTACAGATATATGCTAACTGGATTCTGCGCAAGAAAGGCTAAGGATTCATCGGACACCGAAACTGGCGGCAGAGATACAGCCTCGATTGAGTACTTTAATTACTGCATTTTCTACAGGGCATATAATTCAAATGATATAGTTAATTTCCCGCTTGATTCAAATGGTGAGAGGATTACCTACCAGGGGCTTAAGGACTATCTAAAGCAGATAGATAAAGAGCTTCCTGAGCTTAAGGTCTACATTTTCGACAGAAAGGGCGAATATCAGCAGTTTATCAGTAAATACGGCATATACGAGTCTGCCTGGGAGATTGTAAGAGGAATCAACAAGACCGAGGGGCACGTTAGAACCTATTTTGAGACTAATTATAAGACCACAAGAAAGGTTGTCGAGGACCTCTTAATCGAGGAGATCATCGAGAAGTCCTTTAGAGACAAGACCGAGGGCGATGATGTAAATGACACGATGGCCAAGACCTTGCTTGAAATCAGGGACAAGCTTATGGAGCTGTCTGAGAAGAAGTCTGAGATAAGCCGTTTTGACAGGCAAAAGGAGGTCTTAGGCGTTCTTATTGGCAGGGTTAACTCTCTTACTGATTTATATAAGCAAAAGGATGAGCTTACAACTGAGCTTTTGTCTGCTTATAGAAGCATCGAGAGTCAGATAGATGAGATGGAGAAGGAGCTTAAGAGCAAGAAAAAAGAGGTCGAGGATGTGGACCACGAGTGCGCGGTGATGGACAGAAACATTTCCTGCATGAAGGTCCAGCTTGAGGAATACTCTCTAGTAAAGGCTTCTAAAGAAGAAGAGCAAGCCGCATCCGTTTTAGAAAATGCTAAAAAGGAGCTAGAGCAGGCTCAAGCTAAGCTTGAGACTTCAGAGAACAACAACGATTATTCAGAATACGCTAAGATTAAGAAACGTTTAGATGAAGAGGTCGCAATTATTTCTAAGGGCAAGGGCGGCGCTGGTGACACTGTCGAGCGCTTGTATGACTACGCTTCTGTTAAGAAGAAGTTCTTAGATGAGAGACTTGCTGGCACTAGGGCTAAGGCTGAAGAAGCTGCCAAAGAAGAGCACACTCTTAAGGTTTCTCTTAAGAGTCTCATGAATAAAAAGAGAGATTTAGAGTGTGATAACGCTGTTGCTGAGTCTGACGAGACAAGGCTTAAGAAGCAGCTTGACCGCCTTGATAAACAGCTTTCTTTAGAGCGAAAGAAGACCAGCCTTCTGCTGTTAGAGGACGCTGCCAAGCTCCTAAGAGAGCAGGAGAGAAAGCAGTACCAGGCTGAGAAGCAGTACCGTAAGACCGAGACCGACATCAACAAGATACATGAAACGCGCGATGAACTCCGCTTTAAGAAGGCAGAGTGTGAGCTTATGCTTGAGCACATCGCCAGTGAGGGCAAGGATGTCAAGCTTCTTGAGTCCATGATAGAAACTGACAAGGCGAGACTAGACGCCTTGCTTGCGACATATAACAGCGACTTAAATGAGGGCACGATTAACGAGCTTCTTAAGCATTTGCAAAAACGCATGAGAAGGGCGACCAAGGAGAAAAATGCAGTCAAGGAGCAGATAGCTTCATACGAGCATAGAATTGAGCTTGCTAACGAGGGCAGAATGATTGCAGACACAGAGCTTATTGACGAGGTTTGCGACTATATCTTAGAGCGCCACGATATGACTGCGATTTCGGGCCAGGACTACCTTCTTTCAAAAAGCGAGGAAGAGAGGAAGGACCTCCTTACTAACTGGCATTTTCTTGCAAATGCAATCGTGATTGAAAATGGCGACAAGGACAGCTTAACTGAGCTCTCTGACGACAGGATCCTTAGACAAATGCTATCAGAGCGCATGATTCCTGCATTTGCTGAGAGCACTCTTACTGAGGCTTCTTATAAGAATATAGATGGCGTTGTATTTTTGCACGGAAGAGAGGAAGGCTTTTACACTGAAGAGGGCTTTAGCGGGGACATAAGTGAGCTAAACAACAAGCTTGAGAGAGCTAATCTTAACCTCACTCAGCACGAGGATATGGTTAAGATGTATGAGGACGACGTGCGCTTTGTTATGAAACAGCAGGCTCTTTTTGAGATAATGGATAGATGTAATTTAAATAGTGATTCAAGCGAGAGGCCAGACTATAAGGCCATCCTAGAAGAGATTGCCAGTGACGAGCAGGAGCTTGACGCTAAAGAGATTGAGCTTAAGGAGGCGCTAGAGGCTATAAATGCCGAGGGTGCAGCGATTGTCAAGGAAGTTGAGATTTTAGAGAATATAGATAAGCTTTATGAAGACTATCAAAAGGCGGCGGAGTCTCATCAGGAGGCAGCGGATAAGTTAGCTAAAGTTAAGGCTGAGTTAGAGTCTGTTTCTAAGGCTATCGATGATGACAATTCAGCTCTTAAGGAGGTCAGAGAGCGCAAGAAGAATTACGACGCTCTGATTTTTGAGGGCGAAAAGCAGTGGAATGAGAGTTATGCCGAGTATTATCAGGGCAGGCCAATTCTTGATTTAGGCTACAATGAGGAGCAGCTTGATGTCGAGTTTATGTCGATGAAGGCTATTGTTGAGAAGAAACTCTTAAATCTTGAGGACAAGAAGGCTTTAGTTGATACTCTGTCTGACAATAGCACCAAGCTCTTAAACAGCCTAAAGCGAAGAGGGGCTGACTTAGAGGCTCTAGCTAAGAGTTACGCCGCTGGAGATATTGTTATGGTGAGTAGCAAGGAGCTAGATAAGCTCTCAGAAAATGTTAAGCGCTATCGCAAGCATTTGTCTGATGTTCAAGAGGAAGTCTCTAAGGCGAGCCTAAAGAAGAGCAAGCTAGAGGGTGCTATTGAGCACGGCAAGAAGGGACTTTTAGAGCAGGGCATTACATATCAGAGGGTTGATGTCGAGGAAGGCGAGCTTGCAAGAATCCTAGAGGAGCAGAACAAGGCTTTACATAGACTTGTTAAGCAGAAGGCCGAGATGACCGAGGATTTCATCAAGGGCCAGAAAATGCTATCAAAGAGGCAGGATTTTTATAAGGATGTCAGAAGACTTAAGGATTTATACCATTTAGAGATGGTTGATGATGACAAGCTTCGTGATATGTCTGACTACACTATGGAGCAGTTAAAGCACTGCCAGGAAGCGTTTGAGCAATCTATGCGAAAGGAGCAGCGCGCGAGACTTGATTTAGAGGATTATAAGGTTAAGGCTGGCGACACACTTAATGGTCTAGGTGCTTATGAGTTAGCTGATGTTATTAAGCGCGATGTTATTTTGCCTGATACGATCTCTGAGTTAGAGGATTTGACAATCAGCCTAAATGACATGATAGGATTTATCGCCCTAGAGCAGGAGAGAATCGAGCAGGGAATCTCTGATATGGAGCTTATTAAGAGCAACTTTGAGAGCCAGTGCCTGCTTAGGTGTCAGGATGTTAAGACTGAGCTTTCAAGGCTTCCTAAGCTTTCAGGAATAAGCTTAGATGGCGAGCCTATACAGATGATTTCCCTAAACATCCCTTATCTTTCAGATGAGGAGCAGAGGGAGAGTATGTCTTCTTATATAGACGAGATAGTCCAAGGCGTTGACCGTTATGAAAATGCAGACGACAGGCTTAGGTTCATAAGGACTCAGCTATCCTTAAAGCGTCTCTTCTCAGCGGTGGTTACAGATATGAATGCGATCAAGTTACTTCTATATAAAAGAGAACGTATTCGCGAGCAGAGCAGATACTTGAAATATGAAGAGGCGGTAGGTTCTACTGGCCAGTCTCAGGGTATTTATATTCAGTTCTTGATTGCGATTATCAACTATATAGCCAATCTTCACTCTGTAAATAGTGATAACAATGGGCTTAAGAAGGTTATATTTATTGATAATCCATTTGGCGCTGCTAAGGATATTTATATCTGGGAGCCGATATTTGAAATGTTGAAGCTCAACAATGTTCAGCTTGTCGTTCCTGCAAGAGGTGCAACTCCTGCTATTACTGGAAGGTTTGATGTCAATTATATATTAGGACAGAAGCTTGTTAGTGGTAAGCAGCAGACAGTAGTTGTTGATTATAGGAGCCAGGTTGACAAGACCGAGGTTGAGTATAAGAAGGTTGACTTCTCTCAGGGAAGCTTTAACTTTATATAGAACTAATCAATTTTATGTTATGATATTAGTGTGAATATTTGCATTTTTCTACAGAAATAGTAGATTTATAGCATTATTCGATAGAAATAATAGACTTTTAATAAATAAGGCATATCAGCTGATATGCCCTATTTATTAGGCTTGTTGGGCTTCTTGATGGGAATATATACAAGGATAGAACGGAAATTGTTAAATAATTAACGGTTAATTGTGTAAGAAGTATATACAACTTATACAACTCTCTTAAAATTATAAAAAAATAATTAAAATATCGCTAAATTGTATTGACAAATCTGCCGATATATGATATCTTTTATTTAGTCAGTGATACGAAGCACTAAGACGCGTGCAGCTCCGGGCGGAAGGCCCGATTATATGAAAGGAAGGTGGTAACGTTGTTACAACTTAATATGATGGGTGATCAGCAGGGTTTCCACACATCAGCCTTTATATAATATAGGAAGGTCCACGTTGGGTGTGCTTATGAGCACATACATCGGAAGAGAGATAGGACGCCATGAACACTTTAGATTTTCTTGCTGATTATTCATAGGTGGCGGTGCGGTTAGGCACAAGTAGTCCATCACAGGTAGCTAGATGTTAGAGTATATATGAGAGTGCGAAGGGCACTCGATCGATGAGTACAGTTTTAGATCGATTTTAGATATATTGACATAGAGTGAGATGATTATGGCTGTGTGGAGACGGGTGAATGTGGAGAGATATCCGATGTTCATTTATTAGAAAGTCAATTTTATATTGAGATATATGGAGGTTGCTTAAGCAGCCTCCTTTTTTGTTTTGCTGGCATTTGCTTTTATTCTTATATTGTTGGTATTGATAATAATTTATATTGTAGGCATTGATTATTACTTTTATATTTTGCCAGCATTATTTCTCTATTTTTCTGTTAACATTTGCTCTCACATTTTTTTTATTTTTGTGGTATGTTCGGGTGTTGTTTTTAAAAGCAGTTGACGATATACTATGATATAGGACACAAGAATATTATAAAATAGACATTGATTGAGATAACATTTTCTTTGCTTTTTAAGGAGGTTTGTTATGAAGGAACTATATATAAGAAGGGGAGCATTGCTTGTCATTATACTGGCGTTTATAGCTTCATTTGCTTATAGTAATGGAGATAAGCTTTCAGCAGATACGAGTTCAACAACACTTACTAAGAATGTGGTGAGCTATGACGCAAGTGCACAGAGTGTCGTGGTCAGTAAGGGACTAACTAATGTTAACGAAATATATTTTGGACAGGCTTCTATTAAAAATGCCAAATATAACGGCAATACAGTTAAAGTTGCCAATGTTGCTAACTGGAGCATACATGATTATTCATCTACAGAAGACACAATGATTGATTTATCAAATGTTAGCTGTGCTAATGATAGTTACTTTGTTATGAAAGCAGTTCAGAAGGATGGAGAGTATTCAGATGCATTTGTGCTGAAGTTCACTGCTAATGTCTCAAAGATTGGATTAACTGTCAATTATTCGACTGAATCTCCAACTGTCACTGTTACCAACAAGGCTAGCAAGACTAGTATAGCTGTTGATAAACTGCAGTATAGATTTGCTAATAATGCTTGGAGTGCGATGTCTAAGCTTGATACTAAGGATTTGACCTATAGAGGCGGTTCGCTATTTGTAAGATCAGCGCCTGTTTCATACTCTATTGCCGATTCAGCATCAAGTAATGCGAGCGAGGACTTGTTTTACGAATATTCTGATGATAGCGAGTATATTCCAGTGTATATTGCAGGAAGCTTAGCTGGTAAAGAGGCGAAGGTTACAATTAAGAGTCAGGGTGCTATGCCTAGCGCAATATTTAACTATGCAACAGGCGTGATTAGCTTGCCTGCTGGAGTTCAGTCAAGATTTGTGACTGGATCTTCAACTAGTGCTGGTTCGTTTACTAACTGGACTAGCGATTATGCTGGCAAGGATATCAATTTTAAGACTGTTGATAGTAGTATTCCGAGTGCAGGATATATTGAAATACGAAAAACAGCAACGGCAAAAGCGCCTTGCTCTAAAACCAGGGCTTTTAAATATAGTACTACTTCTGCACCCGTTCCATATGATTCAGCAGGCAATGTCATAACTTCTGAGGTTAGTGCTGATGGATGTTCTGTTCTTGCTAAGTCATCTGACAAAAAGGGAACTGGGCTTAGTGTTAGTTACCTGGCTACTGGTAAGACCTTTAAGGTCACTGTTACTAACAATGGAACTGATCTTTACGATTTCCATGTGGTTCAGCCTGGCAAGACTTTGTCAGCAAGCTCTAAAGGTTCTAGAGTTAGTAAAACAGCAGTTATTTCTAGCGTTAAGCCTGCTAGTAAGCTTTATGTAAGGCTTGCTGCTAATAAATACACAGGAACTATTGCGTCAGATTATGTATATGTAGGCACAGTTAAGTAATATTTTAATAAGTTTGAATATTATTTGTGAACAATCTGTGAATGATTATCACATTTTTTTCACTCTTAATATATACAAAATTGTTGATTTTATTGTCCCAAAATGATAAAATTAACTAAATCGACTGTAATATTGACATCGAAAGATTAAAAAACGATTAAGATATATTGCAGTCACAATATTTGCGAAGGTGGATTACAGAATTATCAGTTAATTCAACGATTTTTCGACGGAACGAAATTTTTTTGATTTTTTTTGATAATGCTGTTAAGTTTCAGAACTGTTCGTCCGATAGTAATAATAGTGTTGGATCATGCGTTGTGAACAGGTTCACTGGAAGACGCGTTCGCAACATTGCCGGGAGCCCGGGCATGATCGGACTCGTAACTATAATAGTTGAGTTCGATGACATGAGCTCATAAGAACATTACAAGGAGGTAATTTTTATGAAAACAATGAAGAAATTAATGGCATGTGCATTAGCATTTTGCTTAGCATTTGCCGGAGTGCTATCAGCATCAAGCTTTAGCTATGTGGCTAATGCTGCGGAACCAGCAGGAGCAACGATCGAAGGTTTTTCTGTTGTCAATGAGCAGAATACTTACTATGCAAGTTTACACTGTTCAGTTCAGGCTTATATCGCTACCGTTAAGGTATCTGCTAAGAATATCGCTACAGTAGGTAAGTATGAGAAGATGAATAAAACTGTTGATGGACAGAATGCGATTGTTACAGTTAATCCAACTAAGGATACATATTTTGCAGTTAAGGCTGGTGATGTAACTAAGTACTTCAAACTTGAAGGATCTTCTACTAAGAAATGGTATCCAGTTGTAACTTACGATTCTAATACAGGAACACCTAAGGTAGGTGTATCTAGCACTAAGAAGGGTACAGCAATTGTTTCTACACTTGATTCAGGAGAAGCGTTAGCTTCATGTGATGCAGGAAAAATCGAGAAGGTTGCTGAGATAATTGAGTCAAGCGAGACATTATATTATGGAGTTGTACATCAGTACAATGCCTCAGCTAACGCTGTAGCAAAAGATGTAGCAACAATTAAGGGTACAGATACTAAGATTGATTGTACTATAGTTGGCACTGCAGTAAGTAAGATGGTTAAGATTAAAGTTGCTAAGAGAGCTAACGCTCCTTCAGCTGCTGTTAACTATGTTAAGGGCACTGTAACTGTTCCTAAGGGATGTGCATACAGAGTTGTAAGCCAGGATGGTACTGAAATAGTTAAGGGTACTGCATCATTTGAAGGTTCTGCTGATCTTTTTGATGCAACTTCGGCTGCATCAGCTAAGAAGACTGTTGATCTTACAGCAATTTCTGCAGATGCAGGATTTGTAGAGGTAGTTAAGAAGGCTGCTAACAAGAGAGCAACTAAGGTTAGAGCTATTCCATTCAGCAAGGGTGTAACAAGTGCTGATGCAATCTCAGTTACAACTAAGGATGGTAAGAATGATAAAGTAACAGCTACTCTTGAGAATAAAGCAGGTGTAGCATACGAGTACAAGAATGCTAACAAAAAGTGGGTTAAGATTGCTGCTGGTAAGAAGGCTACATATCCTGGTTTGACAGCAGGAGACAAGATTTCTGTTAGAGTTCAGGGTAACAACACATTGATGACAATAGCTGGTGATGAGGCTACAGTTACAGCTGGAACAGCAAAGCAGGAAGTATACGTATCAGCAGATGCGGTATCAGCAGATGCAGAAAAATCTAATGGAAAGATTATAGTTACTGTATGTAGTAAGGATGCAGCTGGCAAAGTTACAGTTCTTAAGGTAGATAACGATGACTTCGTTGTAACTGGTAATGTAAAGGCTAGTCTTAAAAATGGTGTTGCTACATTAGAAGGACTTAAAAAGGGTGATTACACATTGAAGTTCACATGGAGCACAGACAACGCTAAGAAGTATAAAGCTGTTGCAGATAAAGCAGTTACTGTAAACGAAAACGAGGAATCTTGATAAGGTGCTGATAAGTAATATTTCTACAATTTAATAAAAATATTATGAGTTCTAACTACACCCTCTTCCAGAGATGGAGGAGGGTGTTTTATTGTTAATATAGTAACTGGTGAGTGTTAGAAGATAAACATTGCGATTTGAAATAATGATTTTGATCTAGGGAAATAATGGGAGTATGTAGAAGTAATTGGAATGAGCATAGATAAATAGAGTGGGCATAGATAAATTGAGTTGGTACAGATAATTAGAAAAGTAGATATGTTAATAAAAATAATATGATTGTTTAGGCTATTAAACAGTTTGTTTAGATATCAACAAGTTATGAACAATTCCTTTTAATAATTTCTTATAAAAAAATTGAATTATTTACATATTTAGGGTGCATTTTATACAAAAATTTGATATAATAACATATAATGTACAGAGTGGGTATAGTCTGCCTTGAATGTAATTGGTGATTATAGGATTTTATTAGGCGGAGCGCTCGTAGGTAAACGGGGTGTGATTAGATGAGTACTAATATTAATATGGGTGCTATCAAGGACATGGTTGATAGAAAGGACTTTAAGGCAGCATTGTCTGAGGTCAAGAAAATTGATGTTGAGAATTCTATGAATCCTCAATTTATGGTGCTGTGCGGAAGAGTATATGCTGAGAACAAGAAGTTTGATGAAGCGCGTAAGACTCTTATATCTGCACATATATTAGCACCTAAGTCTGAACAGGTTCTTGATGAGATCATTAGGCTATATCTTAAGATTGGATATTTCACTAAGGCTAAACAGTACTTTCAGATTTTTTCTGAGATAGTTTCGCTAGAGAGTATCGAAGGTCAGAAGGTTACATACAATGTCAAGAAAGCTTTGCAGGCACCAGATGATGAACTGATTAAGATTTTGCAGAGTATTTTGAGCAAGGAATACATTGACGAGTATGCATTTGAACTCGCACTATTGTACCGCAAGGCTGGTATGAATGAAGATTCGGTTAAAGAGTGCGACAAAATCAGGGATAGTTTTGCACAATCTAATCTGTATGTTAAGTGGGCTAAACCACTTAAGATGGGTAGTATCAATGTTAACAAGGCGTTTAACTGTTATCCGAAGGATGAAGTTGCCGAACAGTCTGGTAACATTTATCAGTATGTTCAAAAGGAGAATGAACAGCTTAAGAAGGATTACCTAGAACTTGTAGGAAGTGCTGGAGGTTCATCAACAGAGACTGAGCCAGAGGATGATTCAATAGTTATTGATAGTCTTGATGATGACGATGCAATAAGCGTTGATGCCGAAGTTACGGAGACTGCAACAGTTGTTGGAGGATCAAGTAAGAAGCATGAATTTGTTCATCCGCCAGATGAAGAGATAGAGGTCGAGATTATTGAGGAAGGCTCTGAAGAAACAACTGAAGGAGACACCTTGATGATTGAGGATGAATCGGCAGCCGCTAAAGAGAAGGAATCTAACGGCGAAGATATCAAAGCGGCACTTGACCGCATAGCTAAGTCTGAACGACTTCAGGAAGAGGCAGCTAAGTTAAAAGAAGCTGAGGAAACAGAACAAGAAGAACCGGCTGGCGAAGAAGTAGTTGAAGAAGTAGTTGAAGAAGTTTCCGAATCTGCTAAAGAAGTTCAGAAAGAGGTCAAAGAACAAGAAGCAGAGATTATAGAAGAGGAAATACAGGATGTTGTAGATGATACGGTTGAAGTGATAAATCAGGAAGCTGATAGTGAAGGCGAATCACAGGATGCGTCTGAGTCGGGTACAGAAGAAGAGTATTACGACGATAGCGAATACGAAGAGGAAGCGTTTGATATGGCAGATGAGAATAAACCTAAATTATCATTAAAATTAGCCGGTGGTGGCGGTGGCGGCGGCCGTCGCGGCGGTGGCTCGAATAGAAGTAGCTTCGGTGGCGGAGGCATGCGCGGAGGCATGGGTGGCCAGATTATCTCTAAGGAAGAGAGAGAATTTATGGCTAACTATGACGACTCTAAAGAGAGACAGCGTGAGGCTGAAGCTAAAGAGAGAGCTCGTCAGGCCAAGCAAGCTATGGAAGCTGAGAAGCAGAAGGCAGAAGCTGCTGCTAAGCGTGCCGAAATGGAGAGAGAGCAGGCTGAGGCTAGAGCTAAAGCTGAGGCTGAGAAGAAAGCAGCTGAAGCTGCTGCTCGTGCTGAACAGGAAGCAGAGCTTGCTAAACAGCGTGCAGAGGCTGAGGCTAAAGCTAGAGCGGAGGCAGAAGCTGAGGCTGGTAGACGTGCAGAGGCAGAAGCTAAGGCTAGGGCAGAGTCTGATGCTAGAGCAGCAGAGGAGCGCAAGGCTCAGGAAGAGCGTGACCGTGCTCTTGAAGAAGAGAGAGCTCGTAAAGCTTTAGAGGAGCGTGAAGCTGCTAAGAAAGCAGAAGAAGCTGCTAAGGCAGAAGCAGAGGCTAAGTTAGAAGCAGAGCGTAAAGCTGAAGAAGAGAGAGCTGCTAAAGCACTTGCAGAGCAAGAGAGATTACGTAATTCTGTATCTCGAGCTAGAAGCAAGGCTGATCAAGAAAGAGAAGATGCTATCGCAGCAATCAGGGCTAAGGTAGAGGCTGAGCGTGCTGCTAAGGAAGAGAAGAAACGTAAGGCTCAGGAGCAGCTTGATGATCAGGAGAGACGTCGTATTAAGAAGATGCCTGCATTTAAGCGTAAGTCACTTAGTAAGGAAGTATTAGATAGGCTAGGCTTAGCTATAGATGATAAGGGCGAGCTTATTGATCCACCTCCTAAGACAGAGGAGGCTAAGGCCGCTGAAGCAGAACAGAAGCCAGCAGAGCCACTAGGAACTGCAGAACCTAAGGCACCTGAAGGAGGCGTTAATCCAGCAGAACCTGATGAGAACAGACCTGATGAGGTTGATGTTAAGGCAGGACGTGCTCCAGAGGAGACAGATGATGTAGAGGTTAATGCAGGACGTGAGGCAGAGCCTACAGAGAATATCGAGGTCAATGCAGGACGTGAAGCAGAGGCTACTGATAATATTGAGATTAATGGTAATCGTGAACCAGAGGCTGAAGGAGTTAAAGTTCAGGATGATGGAGTTACATTAGGTAATGTAGGTTTAGCAGGCGGTTCGTTAAGTTCAGCTGGTTTAGAGGGCGGAAGCCTTAACAGAGATGGACACAGTGAGGTTACCTTGGCTAATGCAGCATTTGCAGGCGATAAACTTGTAACTGATGCTACATTTGAGGAAGAGCAGAAGGCTAAGGAAGAGGCTAATAAGGCTGCCGAAGAAGAGGCTAAGCTTAAGGCTGAAGAGGAAGCTAAAAAGGCCGAGGAAGAGGCTAAGGCTGCTGAGGAAGCTAAGAAGGCTGAGGAAGAGGCTAAGGCTGCTGAGGAAGCTAAGAAGGCCGAGGAAGAGGCTAAGGCTGCTGAGGAAGCTAAGAAGGCTGAAGAAGAGGCTAAGAGGGCTGAAGAAGAGGCTAAGCTTGCTGCTGAAGAAGAGATTGAAGAAGAGGCTGAGGTTGAGGTTGTTGAAGCTGAAGCTGTATCAGATGATGAAAGCGGAGAAGTTATTGAGCTTGGCGCAGAACCAGAGCCAGTATCTGATGTAGTTGAGGTATCTGAGGAAGCTCAGGAAGAGAAGGTTGAAGAAGAAGTTGGAGAGCCTAAGGTTATCGATGGTATAGAGATTGATGCCTATGGTGTTCCTGTTGATGCTAGAAAGCATATCGGCAAGTATGCAGCTTCTGTTGAGTTTAGAAGACAGTTTAGAACTACTTTAGAGAATATCGTAGAGAAGAAGGGTATTTATCGTAACCTTGTTGTATTAACAGGCGAGGGAGATAAGTCATCCAATGTAGCTATTGATTTTGCAAGAGCTTATCATGATATTGGATTATGTAAGACTAAGGTAGTAGCTACTATTAAGGCTTCAGTGCTCAACAAGACTGATCTTAACAAGATTGTACCTAAGCTTAAGGGTGGATGTCTTGTTATTGAGAAGGCCGGAGACATTTCTGAGGAGAAGGCAGCTAAGGTTTATGATGTTGTCAATAATCCTGATAATGATGTTGTGCTAATGCTAGTTGGCGAAGCTGAGTCAGTTAATGACATGTTTAAGGAGAGTCCAGACCTTAATTCATTGTTCCATTCATTGTTGTTATTACATGATTTATCAGATAAGGATTTAGCTGATATATCTGTAGAGTTTATGGCTGAGAATGGTTATAAGCCTGACGATGAGGCTTATAAGGTACTTCTTGACAAGATTGCCTCTATGGATTCTAAGGGTGTTGATGATGTACTTAAGTTTGTTGCTGATGCTCTTAATAAGGCAGAGCAGAGATCTAAGGACACCTTAGGAGACGTAGTATTTAATGGTGATCTTGAGGATGGAGATCTTAATACTGTAAAGGGTATGGATTTTGAATAATTAGATAAGTTTTATTAATGCCGTCGGTTGATTCCGGCGGCATTTTTTTAATGAAAAGATGCCTTGACATTAATTATACCAATCGGTATAATGAAAATGGAGTGTTGGATTGTTTTATTTGCAGAGAGGTGATTTATGGACAATCGGGGTAACATCTTAGATGTTGCCTTGCATATGTTTTCTGACAAGGGATATGACGCTGTGAGCGTTCAGGAGATTGTAGAGTCTGCCGGAATAACTAAGCCAACGCTTTATTATTATTTTGGCAGTAAATATGGATTGCTAGAGGCAATTCTTGAAGATGGTTTTAGCAAATTAGATCAGATGATTGGTTCTTATATTGATGAAGATTCTAATGATGTAAGGGAACAATTATTTAAGGTTGCTAAAGCATTTTTAACATTTGCGGTAGAGGAATCTAGATTCTTCTCATTTATGTTATCTTTGATGTATTCTGCTAAGGGTGGAGAACCGTATAAGGCGGTCAAGCCGCATTTGCATAAGCTATATCAGGCGATTATAGATATGTTTGAGAGGTCGTCAAGCCAGTTAGGTAACATGAATGGTAGGCAGGAACAGTTTGCAATGGGATATTTAGGATTTTTGAATCAATATGTATTTACATTTTCCGAGAGGAATTTCTTTAGGGATAACGATTTAAGAGAGCATATAAATGACGACGATGTTAGATCGTTGATTCAGCAGTTTATGTATGGAATAGTAAGTTGAATGATTTTAAGGAGGACTTTTTTATGGAGAAGCACATTGAGCAGTTTGTGAATTATGAGATTATTAATCGCATAGTTGCAGGTTATGAGAAGTTTCCACAGAATATGTTGGGACCTCATTTTGTAGGGGATGGATATGTAATTGTTGCATTTCATCCAAGTGCTACTAGAATGACTATTCACGTTGAGGGTGATATAGAGACTAAAGAGATGGAGCGCATTCACGATCATGGAGTGTTTGCTATATTTATTAAGGGTAAGGATTACCACAAGTATAAGATTACTAAATATTTTGACGGTGGAAGTTATTTCACCTCTGAGGATCCATACAGCTTTGAGTCTGTGATTACTGCTGATGATTGTTATATGTTTGGTAGTGGTGTTCACTATGAGATTTATGAGAAGCTTGGTGCGCATCCTATGGCACTTGATGGTGTCTTTGGTACATACTTTGCAGTATGGGCGCCTAACGCTAAGAGAGTGAGCTTGGTTGGCGATCTTAACATGTGGGATGGAAGAGTTTATCCTATGCGTGGTCGTGATGATATGGGTATTTTTGAGTTGTTTGTGCCACATATTGGACCAGGTGAGATTTATAAGTATGAGATTTTGACTCGTGATGGAAGCTTGATTCTTAAGTCAGATCCTTATGGTAACTTGTTCCAGATGCGTCCAGACAATGCTTCTGTTGTTGCTGATTTAAGAGATTTTCCTTGGACTGATGCTAAGTATATGAAGGATAGAAATGAGAGCGACATTTATAAGCTCCCTATGAATATCTACGAGGTTCATCTAGGCTCATGGAAGAAGGGCGGCGAGGATCAGACAGAGTTTATCAATTATAGAGAGATTGCGCCTGATTTAGCTGATTATTGTAAGTATATGGGATATACCCACGTTGAACTTATTGGTATTTCTGAGCATCCATTTGATGGCTCTTGGGGATATCAGGTTACAGGTTATTATGCGCCTACTTCAAGATATGGTGAGCCTAAGGACTTTATGTATTTTGTTGATTATATGCACAAGAATGGAATCAAGGTTATTCTTGACTGGGTTCCTGCGCATTTCCCTAAGGATGCATTTGCATTAGGAAGATTTGATGGAATGCCTGAGTATGAGCATCCAGATACAAGACTTGGTGAGCATCCTGACTGGGGTACATACATTTTCAATTATTCTAAGTCAGAGGTTATCAACTTCCTTATTGGTAGTGCTTTGTTCTGGATTGATAAGTTCCATATTGATGGACTTCGTACTGATGCGGTTGCTTCTATGCTTTACCTTGATTATGGTAAGCAGGATGGCCAGTGGGTTCGCAATAAGTACGGCGGTAATGAGAATTTGGATGCCGTTGAGTTCTTAAAGCACCTTAACTCTATTGTTGAGAAGAGACAGCCTGGTGCTATGGTTATCGCTGAGGAGTCAACTGCTTGGCCTAATGTTACTACTCGTCCTGAGGACGGCGGTTTGGGCTTTGCGTATAAGTGGAATATGGGTTGGATGAATGACTTCCTTGAGTATGTTTCTAAGGATCCTTTATTTAGGAAGGGCGTTCACAATAAGATGACATTTGCAATGGCATATCATCACTCAGAGAGATATATTCTTGTTTTATCTCATGATGAGGTTGTGCATGGCAAGTGCTCTATGATTTACAAGATGCCTGGGGAAATGCATGAGAAGTTCATGAATTTACGTGTTGCTTATGGTTTCATGTTTGGTCATCCAGGTAAGAAGCTTCTCTTTATGGGTCAGGATTTTGGCCAGACCAGAGAGTGGAGCGAGGAGCGCAGTCTTGATTGGTATTTGCTTGATCAGGAGCCAGCTCATAGAAAGCTAAATGACTGGGTTAGAGAGCTTCTTCATATGGAGAATAAGTATCCAGCGCTTTATGCTACAGATTATACAGATGGTTTTGAGTGGATTAATGCTGATGACAGGGATAAGTCAATTTATACCTGGATTCGTCGTTCACCAGATGGCAAGAAGTCACTTGTATTTGTATGTAACTTTACTCCTGTTGCCTATGATAGTGGATACCGTGTAGGTGTTCCTAATGCGGGTACATATAAGGAGATTTTGAATAGTAATGCTGAGGAGTTTGGTGGCAATAATGAGTTCCTTAATGGTTCTGTTAAGGCTACTGAGCAGGAGTGGGATAAAAGACAATTCTCTATTCCGGTTAAGGTTCCACCACTTTCTTGTGTGGTATTTGAGTATACTCATAAGATTGAGTTAACTCCAGAGCAGAAGGCTGAGAAGAAGGCAGCAGCTGCAGCTAAGAAGAGTACGGCGGCTAAGAAGAGTACTACTACGGCTAAGAAGACTACAACAACTGCTAAGAAGGCAGAGCCAGCTAAGAAGGCTGCAACTGCTAAGAAGGCTACTACTACTGCAAAGAAAGCAGAGCCAGCAAAGAAAGCAGAGCCAGTGAAGAAGGCTGCGACAACTGCAAAGAAGGCAGAGCCAGCGAAGAAGGCTGCAACAACTGCAAAGAAGGCAGAGCCAGCGAAGAAGGCTGCAACAACTGCAAAGAAGGCAGAGCCAGCGAAGAAGGCTACGACAACTGCTAAGAAGGCAGAGTCAGCAAAGAAGGCTGCGACAACTGCAAAGAAGGCAGAGCCAGCAAAGAAGGCTGCGACAACTGCAAAGAAGGCAGAGCCAGCAAAGAAGGCAGCAACAACTGC
>JAIKVP010000190.1 GCA_024685635.1 Lachnospiraceae bacterium | reverse complement strand
TTTGACGGCTTAGAAGCGAGCAAACCCTTCATTTCCGACTTAGTAGAAAAAACAGGAAAGAAGGTAAATATTTTAAGTGCAAATACTAAAAGTGTTGGTGGAATTGGCTATGGGCAAATGGTAATAGAATTGCCAAATAATCCAGGCGATCAGAAAACTATTATAGATTTTTTCACGAATAATGGATTAAATGTGCAGGAGGTGGAAAGAATTGAGTGAATTTATTATTGAAACTATCAAAAGAGGATTTTTTGAAACTCTTGCAATGACATTTTTCGCATCAGTATTAGCCTACATAGTAGGATTGCCTCTAGGTATTATTTTATATGCTAGTTCAAAGGGCAATTTACTTGAGAACAGGCCAATTAACTTTATTGCCAGCTTGATTGTAAATGTCAGTCGTTCTTTACCATTTCTTATATTACTGGTACTTTTAATACCTTTTACAAGATTAGTAACCGGGTCATCTATTGGCACTGTAGCTTCAATAGTTCCACTGACAGTAGGTGCAATTCCAATTGTTGCTAGGATGGTTGAATCTTCGCTTAATGAGGTTGATAAGGGAATCATAGAAGCGGCAACCTCTATGGGAGCATCACCATTTTATATAATAATACATTTTATTATACCTGAATCCATTCCGTCACTTTTGTTTGGTATGGCAATTAATATTGCTACTGTGCTTGGTTACTCTGCTATGGCAGGAGTAATTGGCGGTGGTGGACTTGGCGCTATAGCACTGCAATATGGCTATTACAGATATCAAAAAGACGTTCTTTGGACTACGGTTGCCATACTTGTTTTACTGGTAATGTTAATTCAGGAATCTGGTAATCAGTTAGCAAAGAAGACAAGAAAATAGTTAATACTTCCAGAAGATATAAATCCGGATTATATCATATGGGGTTAAATATATATCAATAAAAAAAACAATATCAAAGGAGAAAAAAATTATGAAAAAACAAATTAAAAAATTTTTAACAGTAGCATTAACTCTTGCATTTGCATTTTCTATCGTGGGATGTGGAGTTATTACTAAACCATCAAAGGATTCTAAAAAAGAAACTGAAAAAACAATAAGAGTAGGAGCAAACATTACTCCTCACTCTGAAATTTTAGAGAAGGCTAAGCCAATTTTAGCTGAAAAAGGAATTAAGCTTGAAATAGTACAGCTTGAGGATTCAATCACCCCAAACACAGGTGTAATCGAGAAAAGTCTTGACGCCAATTATTTCCAGCATTTGCCTTATTTAGAGCAGTTCAACAAGGAAAACGGATCTGATCTCGTATCTATTGGAGCAGTACATTATGAGCCATTTGGAATATATAAAGGAAAGTCATCTGACCTTGCATCAATTCCTGATGGCGGTGTAATAGCAGTACCTAACAATGTTACAAATGAAGCTAGAGCGCTTCTTTTGTTAGAACAGGAAGGCTTAATTAAGCTTAAAGAAAATGCCGGAATTAATGCAACCATTCAGGATATCGTGGAAAACAAGAAGAATATTGAGTTTAAGGAGCTTGCGCCAGAGCAGTTAGTTTCTGCACTTAAGGATGTTGAGGTTGCGGTTATAAATGGTAATTACGCAATTGAGGGCGGACTTTCAGTTAAGGATGCCATTGCTGTAGAGGCTAACGATGGACTAGCAGCAAAAACCTACGGAAATATCATTGCTACTTCGGCTGATAAGGAAAATGATGAGTCCTTAAAGACATTAGTTGAAGTCCTACAAAGCAAGGAAATAAGTGATTACATCAGTTCAAATTATGATGGAGCTGTAGTACCTTTATATTAAAAATTAAGATGGATGAAACACGGGGACGGCAGAACCGTCCCCATGTCTCCATGTCTTTATATCACCCTTCATACCAGCGGTATCCGTTTCGGCCTGCTTCTTTGATTTCATATAGGGCTTGGTCTGCACATTTTAGTAGCTCAGAAACATCTTTTGCATCTTTTGGATAGACTGCAAGACCGGCGCTAAAGCTTATATTAGCATCCTTAGTGTCAGCATTTTCTGAATCTATTGTTATTTCATTTACTTCTTTTCTTAATCGCTCCATGATTTCATTTACTTTATCCTTAGAGCTTTCATCGGTCAAAACTACAAACTCGTCTCCACCGAATCTTGATACTATTCCATTATTTTCAAAGCTATCCCTTAAAAGAGTAGAAAATGTTACCAACAATTTATCGCCTGCATCATGTCCATAGCCATCATTAATCTGCTTAAAAAAGTCTAAATCAAAGAAAATGACAACGCCACCCTTTGACTGAAATATCATATTCTCTATGGAGATTTCAAAGGCTCTTCTGTTAAGCACTCCTGTAAGCGCATCATTAATTGATAATTGCTCTAATATACGTTTCTCTCTCTTCCATGAAACATACATTACAGAAATAATTACGGCTACAATCATCAGAAAAATAATTATGAAAATAATGACATTATTTCTAAATACTCCCATTGTTTCCGAAAGTGCGTTACTTGGAATTCGCACAACGACAAACCAGCCCGGCATAGAATCAATCTTAGAATACACTTGGGAATACTTAGTTTCCCCTATCTTGTAGCTTACCGATGCATTACTGTCGCCGTCATGCATTTTATCGTACCAATTATTAAACTTATCCTTATCTTCTGGATTAATATTGCCCATTTTAAGGTAAGCATTTGCCCAGCTGCCCGATGCGTGAATATCTCTTCCAACGCACTGAATAATGTTAGCTGACTTAGCATTCATAAGCCATATTTCGATATCATTGTTAAGAGATTGTGTTGTTGCAATATCCTGTAGGGTTCTAAACATATACGTAAGACATATATAACCCTTATGAGAACCAGCGTAATTAAATTCAGTAAACAGGGTTATAACTGGCTGTCCTAGCCTTGATGAGCGATATGGTTCAGAAATAGAAACTGGATTTGCTTGTTTAGCAACCTCAGCTAAATTCTTTTTTTCAAAGTCTTTAGCGTCTGCCTCTGAGTGATATATTTTACCAGTTTCATCTATAAAACCTAAGCCTACAATCTCACCAGAATTGTAGCTTTCTAACTTTTTATATATTTCATCCGGGAAATTAAAATTCTGCTCTGAAAGAACTGTAGCTACATTGTGAGCCGAGTCGGTCATAAATAGCAGGGATGTGCCCATTTTCTCAGATAAAAGAGTACATATTTCCTGCGACAGCTTCTCATCATGCTTAGTTATAAGCGAATTAAATCCAGAAATAAGCATATAAATCGCAATAACAAATACAACAAAGCAGGAGAGTAATATCGCATAATATGAGCGACCTTTTTTCAAAAATTTGATTTCATTTTTATTATTCATATTACTTCCTACCCTCTATTATTGCTCGCACATCTGGATCCTTGTAGTTATCGCTATTAACGGTTATTACGCCAGTATCCTCAAATTTCACATTAACACTAGCGCCGTTAATAATATCAACAGCTGCCTTCACACCGTTATAGCTCATATAGAATTGACGTTGAATAATGGTTGAGGCCTGATAATCATCTGACTCTATAAGACTGTTTATATTGTCAGAATAATCAAAGCCTACAACAGTTATATCGGTATCATTGCGATCAAGTATTTTTTGGGATACGGATATTGTAGGGCTATTGTTAGTAGCAAATAATCCCTTAATATCTGGATTATTGTTTAATATTTCTTCAACATACTGTCCCCCTAATTCCACATCTCCATTACTCTCTTTTATTTCAGAAAGTATAGTCCATTTTTCAGGAGCGTTATCTGTCCAGTACTGATAAAAGCCTGCAAGTCTCTCATTAATCGTCTGAGATTTACTATTTCCAATTAGCACTGCAACCTTAATATCTTCATCCTCAGAAATTCCTTTGGCTTTTAGCTGAAACAGCATTTCCTCAGCCGCCTTATTGCCCGCTTCTAGATTATCAGTCATATAGCAGACATTAAAGCTATCCGTATTAGCAGCTGTATCAATTAAGATAATAGGAATGCCTTTCTCATATATCTCTTCTATCTTAGAGGCCAACTTTACCGAGTCATCCGGAGATATTAAAATAGCATCAGCACCTAATTCAACACATCTATCAAGCAATTCCTCCTGCTTCTTCCACTGCATTTCACTATATGTTCCACTGTGGTATATGTTACAGCCTATCTCCTCTCCAGCTTCTTTTGCTCCCTCTTCAACTATGTCCCAATAATTACTGTCTAGCTCTTTGGTAATTAGATAAATGTCCTTTCTTCCCTCAACAACATCCGTTAAGGGAACAAAGTCTGGTACTGGCTTATCTAACGTGTTCGTATCATTTTTAACAGAATTTGAACACGAAGATAACAGAAGCAACATTATACAAATGCCAAACAGATGTAATAGTTTTCTCATAAATTTTCACCTCTAAACTAACGACCCATTTTATAATTATTATACTCTCTAGCGTATAGTTAGGTCAATTTTTAACTATCCCCTCTTAAAACACATATCCCCCGCCTCAGTACTAAGTTTAGTCAAGAGCATGTCAAACTCTATCGGTCTTGAATAATAGTAGCCCTGGAAGCTATGAACACCATAATCCTTTAGTATCTCGCCCATACTATCCCTCCAAATAAAATACTTCCCTAAATAAAACATATTAATTCTTAACTAAAACTATATAACCGTATTAAGAAAAAATGCTTCATTTTCAACCTCACTCACTCTTAATATAATACCAAATTTTGGCTATAAAATCCAATTTTTCAACAGTTAAAAAAACTATCTATAACACCATTACAAAAGCCCTACAACCTATACAACTATCATGCATAAATCATAGGGCTTTATAATACTATATGGTCATATGCCCGGGGATTTCTTATTCCCGGCTTATTATTTGCCTGAAACTTATAGCAAATGTTTCAGCTTAATTGAGTAAAGGATTATATGATACATAAAAATTTGTTTAGTATTTGACGGCTTAGAAGCGAGCAAACCCTTCATTTCCGACTTAGTAGAAAAAACAGGAAAGAAGGTAAATATTTTAAGTGCAAATACTAAAAGTGTTGGTGGAATTGGCTATGGGCAAATGGTAATAGAATTGC
>JAIKVP010000177.1 GCA_024685635.1 Lachnospiraceae bacterium | reverse complement strand
CATGAGCTTAAAACCCCTATAACCGCTATTAATGGCTATGTTGAGCTAATGGATAACGGTATGGTTGATGAGAAACAGCAGAAGCATTTCTTTAGCGAGATAATGAAAAATACTAACAGACTTCTCACGCTTATTAACGATATTATCAGGCTTTCGGAGCTTGATAGAAAAGAGAAGGAGTTAGCATTTGAGGAACTTGATTTAGATGAGATTGCTAAGGACTGTACTGAAGCTCTTATGGTAAATGCTAAAAATCAGGGTGTTGAGCTTACATATGAAGGCGAAGAGTGTATGATGGTAGGCAACAAGGATATGATTAAGGAATTAATAGAGAATCTTGTGCAGAATGCGATAAGATATAATAATGAGGATGGCAAGGTGACGGTCATAGTTAAGAAAGAACAAGGACCTGAGCTTATCGTTAGGGACAATGGAATAGGAATTCCAGCGGCCGACCAGCAGAGAGTCTTTGAGAGATTTTACAGAGTCGATAAGAGCAGATCAAAAGCGACAGGAGGAACAGGCTTAGGACTTGCAATTGTCAAGCATATCGTTGAGATTCATGAAGCAGAAATCAACCTGGACAGTGCTCCGGGAGTAGGGACTACTGTTAGTGTGGTCTTTTAAGCTGCTTGCAAATGTATCGCACATCGCTGGCGTTTGTGTTATGAGTCTAGAATAACATTTCCGCCTTGTGATATAATTACAGCAATAGCAATCACTATTTGCATATAAATCTAAGAAACTATCTCCTTAGATAATAGAATCAAAAAAACGACAACAGCATTAAGCAACAATTCGAGGCATTATGAAAAGAGCAAGGACAGAACTAATAATTGCATTATTTTTAGGCATACTATCGGGCATAATAAGGTGGATTGATAAAGAATTTAGTATAGAATGGCTTAACTATGTGCCAGTCACAACAGTGACCTTTATACTAGCATTTATTCTTTGGATGGATAGCGTAAAAAACAGATTCTATCACAAGAATATCAGGCGCCTTATTTATATTGCCGGATCTTTAATGTCGCTATGGATGATAATAAGATATATCAAATATGATATAGTAGACGATGTGAACGTTATTAGAATTCTTTGGTATATATTCTATATCCCGATGATTTTACTGCCTGTTATGGTATTTTACGCAATTTTATATATAGGCAGACTTGAAAAATCATCCTTATCAAGAAACTGGTTTTTACTAGTTCTGCCAGGTGTTTTAGTTGTTTTAGGCGTTCTTACTAATGATTTTCACCATCTAGCATTTTCATTCCCAAAAGGCAATTTATATGCCAATGATATCTATAATTATGAAATCATATACTATTTGGCAATGATTATAATGGGCTTATACATTGTCATGGTATTGATTCAGGTGTTTAGAAAGTTCCTAAAAAACAACAAACAACTAATCATAATCCCAACTTTAATTTCACTACTAGCTCTATACTATTGCATAACCTACAGCCAATCCTGGGAGATAAGACCTTTGATTGGCAAAATGTATGCTCTGCCCGATTTTATCTGCATTTTTCTTATTCTCTTTTGGGAGAGCGCTATCGCCGGAGTCTACGGCATCAGAAAGCAGCTCGCAGTTAACTTAGAGCCGCAGCTTGGCAAGCTTGAAAAGCTGCTAAAATCTGTCTCTGTTAAGGACGAAGATTTTGATTTAATAATGAAACTAGCAGCGATATTAAATGTATATATTAAGCGCAAGTCCAACATGCTACTTCTTTCCCTAGAGCAAAATGAAATCAAAGGCGAGGAGCTAGAATTAGCATTTGCAGAGTCTCTTGAATACCTTAATCTGATGGATATATCCGAGCATATGGAATATGACTTAAGACTTCCCCTAAGGTCAGATCTTGCACTTTTTTTGTTTGGCTTATATGAGGACGCGCTTGAAGCAGCTATTTTAGACGGCAAGTTAAATGCTCTTTATCTTTCAGTTGGAAAAACTGACGGAAAACTGATATACTATATGGAGATTGGTCTTCCTAAAGAGCTTTTGCCGGCAAACTATAAGAAGAGGGATGTAATGGCCTTTGATGGCAATCTAGCCGTCGATTATGATGAGGAGTGCGAGTTTATAAAGTATGAAATGCCACTAAAAAACGCTCTCTCAAATAAGGATAGCGAGGCTAAGAATAAGTCCTTTAATAAGCTATTAAACACCAGACAGATTATTCATGATGACACCGGCAAGGCATTACTGTCACTAAGAGCCTATTTATCAGATCCTAACGCTAGCGGTAACGAGAAAGCCAGGCAGGAACTCTTAGAAATCTGGTTGGAAGAGGTTGACATTTTCAAAAACGAGAACGTCAGAGAAAATGCTGATGTCATGGACAAAGTTACTGATGCTGCTAATGCAGTTGGAATAAGCCTTCAGATAGAGGGTGACTTCCCGAAGGATGAGGACTATAAAAAGCTTATTGCCCAGGCGGCTAGAGAGTGCATCACCAATACGTTCAAACACGCTAACGGAAGCATTTTGTATATCAAGTCCAAGAAGACCAATGTCAGATATACTATAGAATTTACAAATGATGGGGAGCCACCAACACAGATTGTTACTGAGACTGGAGGACTAAAATCTCTAAGAGAGAGTGCCGAGCTTTTAGGGGTTAAGATGGACATTAAATGGAATCCTAGATTTGTATTAATGTTTACGATTGATAGACTGAAAGGATGATAATATGAGTGCAGTTAGAGTAATGGTTGTCGATGACCAGGCTACACCGAGGCATTTGATGGAAATGTATGTTGAGCAGGCAGAGGGCTATGAATTAGCCTGTTCAATAGATTCTGCAGTTGCTGCAGATGTCTATTTATTAAAAGAAAAAGTAGATTTAATATTAATGGACATACTTATGAGTGACGGTTCAAATGGTTTAGATACAGCTTTTCGCATCAAAAAAAATTATCCCAAAATTAAAATTATAGCTGTAACCTCGATGCCAGAATTTTCATGGCTAAAGAAGGCCAAAAGTATCGGAGTAGACAGCTTTTGGTATAAGGAAACAGATGAGCAGACGATTAAAGAAGTAATGGATTTAACGATGGCTGGCCAATCAGTCTACCCTGGCGACAGCCCAGAGGTTAAACTAGGGTTAGCTAGCAGCAAGGATTTTACTTCAAGAGAGTTAGAGGTTTTACAGGTTATTACAACTGGTGTAACCAATCAGGAAGTAGCAGATAGGTTAGGAATATCAGAATACACTGTAAAAACTCACGTTAGAAATATGCTTGAAAAGACAGGTTATGCCTCTCGCACTGAGTTAGCAATCAAGGCGAGAGTGGCTGGAATTGCTATAGGAGAGGTTAAGGAATAAGATAGTTTAAGAGTAAGATAGTTTAATGAGTCAACAATTATAACCTATTAGGCTGCTGTTTTATCTAGCAGCCTTAATCCTACTATACCTACGACAATCAAAACTACACATATATACTGTGGAATTGAAAGATTCTCCTTGAACAAAAAGATGCCAAGTACAGTAGTTCCAATGATTCCAATTCCGGTCCAAACTGCATAAGCTGTTCCTAGTGGCAGATTCTTAATAGCAAGTGCTAAAACGACTGCACTTAGAATATAACCAATTACAGTAAGAATTGATGGAACAAGCTGTGTAAAGCCTTCAGAATACTTCATCTCCACTGCCCAGAATATTTCAAGTCCACCTGCGATTAACAATAAGATCCAACTCATAAAAATACCTCCTAAAAATAAAAAATGCCCATTATCTATCTTCAAAGGCCTAACGATAGATAACAAGCTCTAGTTATACACACCCGGCGGCGTGCACATAGGAATTGTAGCATAACTATTATTATAATTCAAGAAGGATAATAAGCATAATGAAAAAACAGCATAATCATATTATTTAACCTAATCCAATACCCAATTAATCATATAATCTAAGGTATCAAGCCCTCGTCATCATCAGACGAGCTAGTAGTAGAATCATCACCGACTCCAGAAGAACTAACAACGGAGTCAGGCTTAGAAATTCCAAATTCATAACCAATAATTGCACCGACAATTCCACCGACGATATGAGTCAGGTTAGAGACGTTGTCATCAACGGTGAGTCCACTATATACCTCCTGACCGATATAAATAAGCGCAACCAGTATGAAGGTAACAGGAATCTCTCCCTGCTTAAAATTGGTAAATGAAACCATCAAAATAAATGCAAATACAATTCCACTAGCTCCACAAAGAGAAGTGCCGGGAAAGAAAATGTAGTTGACAACAGCAGTAATAATAGCAGTTATAATCATAACAACTGTTAGCTTAGCACCGCCATATTTCTCTTCTAGGATAGGACCTAATAAGAGAAGGAAAGCTGCGTTTCCTAAAAAGTGCTCAAAGTCAGCGTGACCAAAAACATGGGTGAGACTTCTTAAATAAGTCATAAAAGAAGTCAAAGGTGTATGACTTGTCGAGAAGAGAAAGTCATTAGTAACACCCTTAGTCGCAATATTTAAAATCGTTGCAAAAAGACAAATGATAGTGAATACCAAAACTACTGGCGAATTAAAAGTTATCTTAAATTTCATCTTAAACCTCCTTAAATCAATAACTATCTCTTAAGCTTCTAGCAGTGATAAGAGGAAGTTTATTAGCATCATAGCCCTCAGGCATATTAGCGTAAATAACCCTTTCATCAGCGCTAACTAAATCAAAATAATTATCAGAGAAAATCAAATCAGCATCATCAGATTCTAACTCAACAAATAGCGCAACAGCATTTGATGAAAGTCTAATCTTAATCATATCATCTTCGACGCTTGTAGAAACTTTTATATCTGCTTTCTTAAGCTCAAGCGCCTTATAGTTAACAAGTGGCTTGATATCATATAGCTTCTCGCCGTCAATATCAAACTCAGCAACAAGCATAAGCTCTCTTCGCCTATTATACGCATTTTCAGTTAAGTTAAATGCATCATCTAAAGCAGAGCTTAACTTATCAGCGCTAATCTCTCCTGATTTAGACTCAATAATATTAAAGTCCATATCAATAAGCTTTATAGTATATTGAACCTTAACATCATACATCGTTTCATTTGCAATATAAGCAATGACGCTGTAAGTCAGTGGGACTTTCTTATTAAGCGCCTGCTTGCTCTCTAGTGCCATCTGCTCAAAGCTTATGATAGGGCAATCTGTCTCCTCGCCATTTTTCTTAATCACAATAGTAGCTGAAACAGGATTATAAAAACGCTTAGCAAAATAGTGCGCTGCCTTATATCTTCCGTAATAATCAACCGTACTCCATGAAGCAACTGGCCAGTTGTCATTAATCTGCCAGTATAATGCACCCATACAGTCTCCTCTGTTTCTTCTAAAGTGGTCAACCGCAGTCTTTAGTGCTAGTGCCTGTAAGAGCTGGCTTGCGTAAAGCAGATTATCAAAGTCAGATGGCATCCTAAATGTCTCATATAAATACTTCATGATCTTGCCGTTAGCTGAAGCATTTTTTTGATGGCATTCCATAACAGGAGAGAAGATGTTTCTATCCTCTTCATTGGTATAAGTCTTAACCGTCTTAAGACAAGGAAATGACTGAAATCCAAACTCTGAACACATCCTGAATTTATGATTCTCATACTCAGAAAATGGTACCTCTCCATGCCAAACTGTCCAATAGTGCGTATCACCTGCATCTTCCTTTAATAAGTCCTTAAAGCCACCACCCTTAGATGGCGAAGATGGCCAGTAGAAAATCTTAGGAGAGACTTCATTAATAACCTTTGGGAGCTCAACTTCAAACAGTCTTTGATAGTCTGTCTTTAGAGCGTCAGAGTGATCCTTATATCCACCCCACTCTTTCCAGGCGTACTCCATCTCGTTATTGCCGGCTACAAGAGCTAGACATGCATGATTAGATATTCGTCTAATGTTAACATAAGCCTCGTCTATAACATTTTCTAAGAAGTCATCATCGACCTCGTAAACCAGGCAGGCATACATCATATCCTGCCATAAAAGGATTCCGTATTCATCCATGAGATTTAAGAAATCATCATCAGGATAGTAACCTCCACCCCAGACTCGTAAGCAGTTATAATTAGCAAATGCTGCAGCGTCAAGTAGTCTCTTATAAGTGTCAACTGTAATTCTGTTATATATTACATCCTCAGGAATATAGTTAGCTCCCATTAAGAATATCTGCACACCGTTTACTGTTACAGCGAAGTTCTCGCCGTCTCCTATCTTGTCACGGTTGACGGTTACTGTTCTAAGACCTATTCTATATTGCTTGTCTCCTATAACATTTTCACCATTTATAAGGCTGATTATTAATGTGTAAAGTGGCTGCTCGCCGTAACCTCTTGGCCACCAGAGTTTAGGGTCATTAATCTCAATGGTCTGCTTGTCGATAATTAGCATTGAGCTTTCACCGCCAGTAGATAAGCTCTCAGACTTAGTTAAAACAAGCTCTCCATCAGGATCAACTAAACTGTAATAAATATTTAAGTCGCCCTCTTCAAATGCGCTTATAATATCGATATCGGTAGTGATATCAAGACTTACCATATTGTCCTTATGCTCCTGAATAATTACGCTGTCTCTTAAAATAGCAGTATCAGTAGCCCTGATATATACATCCTTATGAATCCCCATATCAGGAAGCTCTGGTCCCCAGTCCCAGCCAAATGAAGAGCCGGCCTTACGCATATACTGCGCCCCAGGAAGCACTCCGGTTGAAATATATGTTATCTCCTTGCCGGGCGCATTCTCGTGGGTGGAAATAATAGACATAGGAGAAGTAATCTTAACTTCTAATAAGTTGTCTTTCTCTTTTAAGATAGACTTAATGTCATCGCTCTCATAAGCCTTAAACATATTGTCAGTGCTAAATATAAGCTCGCCATTTAAGTAGACCTTAGAAGCTGTATCAATACCTTCAAAGATCAGTTCATAGCTTAGTGAATCATCAAGCTCTATATCAAAATGCTTAACAAAGTCATAATCTTTATAAAGCAAGCGTCTTGTCTCGTATTCATTTGCCCTAAAAAAAGGATCTTCAATCAGGGAGTTTTCAAGCATTCCAGAGAGTACCGAACCAGGAATAGTTAAGTCGCATATCTTATTGCCGTCTGAATATAGCTCCCATTTGCCGTTAAGTGATTTATTCATAGTAATCCCCTTTCCGTTTTTAATCTATATGATATTGTACCTAATTAGCTATTCATTGGCAAATATTATTTGCCAAAAATCCGACTTATTTTTAGATAGAATAAATTGCCTGCCTGTGATAAAATTAAGCTACTAATAAATTACTAATTACATTAGAAGTAGCTAACTAAGCTAACTGCTATAATAGCTAACTAAGCTAACTGCCTAATTTACTAACTAGCCCAGCAAAAGCAAATAAGGAGGTTTCTATGGATATTTTTAACGGCGCTAAGAATCTAGGCTTCGGCCTTATGAGATTGCCTCTTCTTAATCCAAATGACGACTCAAGTATAGACATTGAGACCATGAAGAAGATGGTAGACATATTTATTGAAAGAGGCTTCACCTACTTTGATACCGCAATCATGTACTGCGGAATGAAGAGCCAGAACGCAGTAAAAGACGCTCTTTCAAGTAGATACCCAAGAGACAGCTACACCCTGGCAACCAAGCTTCACTACGGTTTTTTTAACTCATTTGAGGACAGGGACAGAATCTTTAACGAGCAGCTTGAAGCGACAGGCGTTGACTATTTTGACTATTACTTACTTCACGATTTAGGAGCCAATCAATACAAGAAATACGAAGATTTTGACTGCTTTAACTGGGCCCTTAACAAGAAAAAAGAGGGCAAGGTTAAATATGTCGGCTTCTCCTACCACGACAATTCAGAGCTCCTAGACAAGATACTGACTGAGCACCCAGAGATGGAATTCGTCCAGCTTCAAATCAACTATCTTGACTGGGAGAGCGAGGGCGTTCAATCAAGAAAATGCTACGAGGTCTGCGTTAAGCACAATAAACCCGTAATAGTTATGGAGCCTGTAAGAGGTGGAACTTTAGCCGATGTTCCTGATGGAGTAAAAGGTTTGTTTAGGTCATATTCGCCTGATATGTCAATCGCTTCATGGGCTGTAAGATTTGCCGCAAGCCACGACAATATCAAGATGGTCTTAAGTGGCATGAGCAATATGGAGCAAATGTTAGATAACACAAGCTATATGAAGGATTTCAAGCCTCTAACTGACGAGGAGATGGATATAGTATTTAAGGCTGTAGACATAATAAATGGCAGTGTTGCAATAGCTTGTACGGGATGCTCTTACTGTACTGATGGCTGTCCTAAGAAGATTGCAATCCCTAGATATTTTGCCCTATATAATGCCGACATTATCGAGAAAGATCAAGAAGGCTGGAGACCACAGGGCTCATATTATGAGAGACTAACTGAAAGCTTTGGCAAGGCAAGCGACTGCATAGCTTGCAGAAAATGCGAGCACATCTGTCCTCAGCATTTGCCTATCGTTGACTACCTAAAACAGGTTGCCGAGCATTTTGAATAGACTATATTTCACTTTAGTATCATTCGCACCATTTTTTGTGGTGCGAATTTGCTATTTATGATATAATTATGAGATGTAGCTATATGAAGCATATGATTTGAGGTAGTGATATGAAAAAAAGTTCACTTAATTCACAATTAGATAGTTTTTTTAGGATTCCGCTTAAGCTTTTGGCCTTGCTAGTGATAATGATGGCGGCTCTGGTTATGTTTGATTACAATCAGAGAACTGCTATTATTGTGGGTAGCGGTGTTGCTATATACAGTATTGTAGCGATAATTGCCTATTATGCATATAAGCCTAAGATTATGCCTGAACTATATAACTTTGCGATTGAGCAGGGACAGGTTCAAAGAGCACTTTTGCAGCAGCTTGCAGTTCCATATGTTTTGATGGATATGGAGGGTGCAATTTTATGGCATAACAAGGGATTTGAAGAGTTAGTAGATGAGGACAGGCTTGAGTCAGATATAACTTCTTATTTCCCAACGATTGCCTTGGATATGTTTCCTAATAGCGTTGATGATACAACTCAATTTACTATGGGATATATGGAGAGACAGTATAAGGTTGTCTTTAAGATGATTCATGAGGATGTAGTTAGTCCTGATGAGGATGAGGAAGCTTTTCTAAGCGAGTTTGATGGCAAGGATAACAACTCATTAATAGTTGCATATTTCTTTGACGAGACAGATTTTAAGAAGTTACAAAAGGATTATGTCGATCAGAAGCTTGTAGCCGGCCTTATCTATATTGATAACTATGATGAGGTCTTAGAGGGCATTGAAGAGGCCAGACAGCCTTTGTTACTAGCGTTAGTAGACCGTAAGATTAATAAGATGGTAGCGGATATAGATGGTATTATTCGTAAGCCTGAGAAGGACAAATACTTTATCGTATTCCAACAAAAATATATGGAGCAGCTTAAAGCTGATAAGTTCCCACTGTTAGATGATATTAGAAATATCAATGTGGGTAATGAGCTCCCTGTTACTGTCTCTATGTCTATTGGTATGGGTTCATCAAGCTTTCAAGAGTGCTATGAGGCTGCTAGGCTTTCAATGGATATGGCACTAGGACGAGGTGGAGATCAGGTAGTAATAAAGGAAGGCGAAAAGATTAACTATTATGGTGGACAAAATACCATGATAGAGAAGAATACAAGAGTAAGAGCCCGTGTTAAGGCTCACGCTTTACAGGGTATCCTAGAAGGCAAGGACAGAGTAGTAATTATGGGTCATCATTTGCCAGATGCTGATGCTATTGGCTCTGCTATTGGTGTTTATATTCTTGCCAAGGCATTTAACAAAGAGGCCCACATATGTATTAATGAAACTACGGTTTCAATTAGACCGATATTAGATAATTTTAAGAACAACTCTCTCTACGACGATGACATGTTTATCGACAATGAGAAAGCCAAGAAATTGGTTAATTCTGACACGCTTCTCATGGTTGTTGATGTTAACAGACCAAGCTATACAGAGTGTCCTGAGCTTCTTGATATGACTAAGACTATAGTAGTATTTGACCATCACAGACAGAGCGAAGAGATTATCTCCAATGCCGTGCTCTCATATGTAGAGCCATCTGCTTCTTCAGCCTGTGAGATGGTTGCTGAGGTTTTACAGTATACCAATCAGCCTATTGAGCTTAGTGGTATGGAGGCGGATGCCTTGTATGCTGGTATGATGATTGACACAGGTAACTTTGTTCAAAAGACTGGCGCTAGAACATTTGAGGCAGCGGCATACCTTAGAAGAAAGGGATGTGACGTAGTAAGAGTTAGGAAAATGTTTAGAGACAGCATGGACGCCTGCAGACATAGAGCTGAGGCGATTAGAGATGCTGAGCAGTATAGAGATCATTATGTATTTGCAATATTCCCAACCGACGGAGTTGACTCACCTACTGTAGTTGCTTCTCAGGTTGCTAATGAACTCTTAGATGTCGAGGGAATAGGGGCATCATTTGTGCTTTCTGATATAGATGGAACTATCTATATTAGTGCCCGTTCAATTGACGCTGTCAACGTTCAGGTGGTTATGGAGAAGTTTGGCGGTGGTGGCCATTCAAATGCATCGGGCGCTCAGGTTAAGGACGGTGACCCAGAAGAAATTATCGAGCAGATCAAGAAGATTCTTGACGAGGTTGATGGCGTTGGTGAGTTTATGAGGGAAGAAGATGAATAGTAGAGTGGAACTCTATAATGGATAATATTTGATAGTAGATAAGAATAATAGTGATAGAATTAGATGGATAATAGAATTATAAACTAATAGGAGGACATAGATTATGAAGGTTATTTTATTAGAGGATGTCAAGAAGCTTGGCAAAAAAGGTGATGTTGTCGACGTAAGTGACGGCTATGCTAAGAATTTTATTTTACATAAGAAGTTAGGCGTAGTTGCTGATGCTAAGAGCCTTAACGATTTAAAACTCAAGAAACAAAACGACGATAAGGTGGCAGCTGAGAAATTAGCCAATGCTAAAGCCTTAGCAGAGGAATTGAAGGACAAGAAAGTTGTTATGAAGATTAAGGTAGGAGAAGGAGGCAAAGCATTTGGCTCTGTTTCTACCAAGGAAATTGCTGACGAGGCCAAGAAACAGCTTGGCTTAGAATTAGATAAGAAGAAGATGACCTTGCCTGTGCCTATTAAAGAGCTAGGAAGCTACAATGTTCAGATTAAGCTTCACGCCAAGGTTACAGCTGAGCTTAAGGTTGAAGTAGAGTCGCTATAGTTTAAGGAGGATTTATTGTGGCAGAACAGGCAAATGATAATGTATATAAAAGAATTCCGCCTAGTGATGAGAAAGCGGAGTGCTATGTTTTAGGTTCTCTTATGCTCACGGAGGATGATTTAGATATAGACGCCGCGGTTAAAATGCTTACGCCAGAAGACTTTAATAACAAGTTTTACAGTAATGTATATGACGCAATAGTAAGACTACACGATAGCAATTCAAACATTGATATAGATACAGTATTCATAAAATGTAAGGAGCTAGGCTATCTTGACGATATAAGCAGATTAAGCGACATAGTGTCAGCTACTTATTCATCTGCTAGTATCAAGACGCATTGCCAAACGGTAAGAGACCGTTCTACATTAAGAAGTCTCCTTAGAACCTGCGAAAAAATATCTGATGATATCTACAAGGGCAATGCAGAAGCCAAGGATATGTTTGACCAGGCCGAGCGTGATTTGTTTACATTTCTTCAAAACAGGCGAGGCGTTAAGGATTTTGAGCAGATTAACAAAATAGTATCAAGAGTTTTATATAGCATCTCTGATAGTGTTAAGAGTGATGGAAGGATAACAGGAGTTCCAACTGGTTTTACTGACCTTGATAACACTCTAACCGGACTTCATGGCTCAGAACTTATTCTAATTGCAGCGAGACCTGCTATGGGAAAGACTGCATTTGCACTTAATATTGTTGCCAATGCTTGTATAGACCATGGTTGTTCAGCTGCGGTATTCAGCCTTGAGATGGCTAAGGATGAGCTTATAAAGCGTATCCTTGCGCAGCGTTCAGGTGTTTCATCTGACAAGATTCGTACAGGTTCTTTGGATGAAGCAGATATTAACAAACTCGTAAGTGCTAGTGAAAGAATATCTTCGGCAGAGATAGCTGTTGACGATACTAGTGGAATAAAGGTTTCAGATGTAAGAGCCAAATGTCGTAAGATTATTAGAGAGCGTGGTAAGCTTGATTTGATTGTTATTGACTATTTACAGCTTATGAAGGGTGATGGTAGATTTAGCTCGCGTGAGAACGAGGTCGCATCTATCTCTAGAGATTTAAAAGGACTCGCTAAGGAGCTTAATGTACCTATTGTTGCACTTGCTCAGCTTAACCGTTCTGCGGCTAACAGAGAGGGACATAGACCTATGATGTCTGATCTTCGTGAGTCTGGATCTATAGAGCAGGATGCTGATGTAATTATGTTTATCCATCGTGAGGAATACTATGAGCCTGACACTCCTAAAAGGGGTATAGCAGAGATTATCATTGCTAAGCAGCGTAATGGTTCTACTGGACCGATTGAGCTTGTCTGGATGGGTGATAAGACTATGTTTGCTAACAAGGACAAACCCAAAAATCGCATACAGACGCCAGATTAGTTAATATTTAAGGCCAGGGTATATCGCCCTGACCTTATTTTTTAAAACTTAAAACTGTCTCTATATTCTTTGGATTTTTCAAAAAAGTTATATATTGCATCCTTGTCGTCGTTTACCAGCATTTGCCTAAAATCCTCTAGGGTGTCTAGGTACTGTGAAAGAAAAGTAAGTACGGCGTCCTTGTTGGACATCACGATATTTTGCCACATCTCAGGTGACGATGACGCAATTCTTGTCATATCCCTAAAGCCACCTGCTGCAAACTGCTTCATATATTCTTCTTCGGTGTCGTGATCCTTTACTGTGTTAACTAGACTATATGATAAAATATGAGGCACATGGCTTATCGCAGCTGCTGCTATATCGTGCTTGTCGCTAGATAATACTATCGAGCGTGACTTGGTCGCCTTGGTAATTAAAAGCATGGTATCAATAGTTTCTTTAGGCGTCTCGTCAGTAGGCGTTAGTATATAGTAAGCATTTTCTAATAGTTCTATAAATGAATTCTCATAGCCTGACTTTTCTGTGCCTGCCATAGGATGCCCACCGATAAAGCGTGAATCAAGGCCGGCCTCAGTTACTGCCTTATGTATGTCGCCCTTTACACTTCCGACATCTGTTATAAATGCGCCTTCTTTAAGAAGAGGCTTAATCTTAGGCAGATAGGAAATGTTAGTGATAACTGGTGCGGCAAGGTAGATTATGTCACAGCTACTAAAGCCCTCATCTATTGAAGGAACAAGCTCATTTAATACCTTGTCTTCAACTGCTTGCTTAAGTCCTAACTTAACATCCGGGTAGCGGTTGTTAAGAGCTATCATAGTTATCTTGGGATATTCTTTTCTTAACGCTCTTGCTATACTTCCTGCAATTAAACCAAATCCTATAAAGCCGATTTTCATATTGTTTAAATCCATTATTATATCACCTCTCATTGCT
>JAIKVP010000165.1 GCA_024685635.1 Lachnospiraceae bacterium | reverse complement strand
GATGAGGAAGGATTTGTGAAGTTTGTGTGATAATATCAGCGAAAAATTGATGCTATCCAGCCCTGAAGGCCCCAAAACACCACCTGATGGCTGGATACCAACAACGAAAATGATATACATTTACTAAATGACCAGCATACTGCCTTTATTGATAATCTAAACTGCGACATAAGAAAAGGATCTTACTCTTCTCATAATCTTGAGACCACAAGAACCGTCCACTTAGTTCTGTTAATCTGGTAAAAACAATAAATATCGCCGAATTATGGATTGCGTTATAACTGGTGTATAGATATAGTCAACCGTAACTCCAAAAAAATTGCTTTCACCAACGGAAAGCAATCTTTATTACTTTATATTATGTGTAATTATCATTGTTTTAACAGTTCTTTCCATCCTTTTGGGAACCCCATTGTCTTCATGTCAACATTTTCGTATTTATCTATTAACGTTTCTATTTGATCAACATATTGATTCCAATGAGTACTGTTTTTCAAAATATGCTTCATGCAAAGAAGTACTCCAAATATTCGATTGTTACCTATACCAGCCTGTGAATACTCTTTGTAAAGCATAGGGGTCTTAGATAATTTTGCATTATATAATCTTCCGTAATGTGCGCAGATATTTCGCACATAGGAAATGCTCTCTAACCAGCTTTCCAGATATGTATATCCTATTCCAAAGGTTTTCGCCACTGCCTTCTTATCCACATTCTTCATGTTCTTATAAAACTTTGAAAGAGTACCAAAACTAAAAACCTCTATCAGAGCATATATAGGCAAATCTCCACCTTCATAGTTTTCTTTAAAGTTTTTGACAAATGGCGCTTTTGAATTTCTTGCAAGCTCTTCTTCTATATCTCTTATAAAAGTGTTATAGTATTCCTCGTCAACAAAATTCGAAGGCTCTTTATATCCTAAAACACCATATGTATCTGCAAAATAATTGGCGATTCGACACCTTACATTTACTTCTATCTCTTCGATTTCTGCAAATGTAATCTGTCTAAAATTAGCATTGAATAAATAGAGATCTACAATCTGCTCAAATGCTACATCTTTATTATAGTTGCCATTTTTAGGTTTAAGTCCTAAACTGTAGGCTTTTATTAATCTAAAGTAGGAAACGTCATTTAATATCCTCTTAGCATAATCTACATCGCTAATAATAAGACCTAGTGACTTTAGGTTATCAACTTGCTCATCAATTGACATCGATGGTTGATGCTGTTTCAATTCTCCCATTCATTTTCTCCTTAAAAATTAAAAGACCCAACGTGGTCCGCATCGTTGAGAGGCGTGTTGGGTTCTGTTGAAGTTATTATATACCATAAACTCAAAAAAGACAATAAATTTATGATTATTTTTTTTATCAAAAAGTCAGTTCGTTCTTTACCATTGTCATCCTGAGCGAAGCGAAGGATCATTGCTCTTCGAAGAAGGGCAATGTGACTTGAAACATAGGAATTATAAAGGTGAAGTAGCTATTATCCCTCACTACGCTCGGGATAAGGATTCTTCGCTTCGCTCAGAATGACATGGTTCCGTCTTGCGGCGGGTGTTGAAGGGCATAAGAATAACCCCAACCTCAACCAACCGGAGTTGATTGAGATTGGGATGATTTTTTAGGTTAAATTAAGTGGATTGGTTTATGTGGTAATTCTGTGAGGAAAGACCACAAGAACCGTCCCCTTAATTTTAGTAGTGAGGAGTAGAATAACCTGCTAAGTAATCAATGGGGACAGGCCCCTCTGGTAAATTAGGACCTAATTTACCAGAGGGGCCTGTCCCCATTGTTCACTTAGCATTTATGTTTAAGTTCTCTCCCATGTTATGGATTTTACAAAATACTTATCAATATTATACGCGGAGTATATGGTTACCATCTCTGTAAGTGTATTACTTGATGTAGGGGTGCTGCCTGTATATCTCACGATTGGAGTATCCTCGGCAGCGTTAATACAGTCGGTTACATTCGTAGAACCTAGAGTTACATGTGCATAGCAACTGTTTCTAAGATTGTCCGAAACATTCCCTACGTTGATAGTCATCACTATATCATACTTGTAAGGAAGGAATATAGATGTATTATTTTTAAATATTTGAGTTGTCATTGGTTGCTTCGAAACCTTTATATCTGTGACATTACCTACTATGTCATAATTATTCGGATTACTGATTGCCAAAGGAGTATGCTGTGTATTAATAAGAGGAACTTCTCCTGTCTCACTGACAGCGGAATTCGCAGAAGCATCTGAGGATGTCTTATTATTATTTATTAACTCCTTAATCTGTTCTTCAGACAAAGTATTCTCTGCGATTACCTTTTTAACATCTGCTTCGGTAATAGTACTCTCGGCTATAATCTTACTTACTGTCTCCTCAGAAAGAAGACCGGACTTAATAAGGTCCTCCACCTGCTCTTTAGAAAGGGACGATTTAACCTTAATATTGCAAGTAGCTTTCTTCTTGCTTGATGTTGTAACGGATATGACAGCTTCACCTTCGGTCAAAGCTGTAACAACCCCATATCTGTTAACCTTAGCAACCTCTTCATTGCTACTTGACCATGTAAGCTTATCTGTAGAATTGGCAGGCTTAACTATTGCTGAGAGAGTAGCTATATTACCTACCTCTAATACAACGTCTGTTGCGTTAATATTCACTTTTTTACTCTTTATCTTATTCTTTGTATAGCCAATATAAGTACCGGTAAATGAGACAAGCAATACGCTTAAAATGCATACTATCAATATTCTAGCTTTGTTAATACGTGCCATACCATCACTCCTAATACACTGTTATCTTAACCTTTGTGCTACCACCTTTATAATTCTTAGTTTTAGCACACTTCACTGTTATAGTGGTCTCACCTACTTTTTTAGCAGTTACAATTCCCTTCTTTGATATGGTTGCAACACTCTTATTAGATGATGAAAATGTCAACTTTCCACCTGAATTACTTTTTGCTTTAACATCAAATTTAGATCCCTTTTCAATCATATCACCGTACGCTTCTACGGTCGGGGTACCCTTGCCAACTGTTAAGGTTATAGTCTTAGTAGCGGCCTTAGTATTAACACTCTCAGCTGCTTTGATAGTAATCTTAGTTTTACCGACTTTTTTAATTGTAATAATACCTGCCGAATTAATAGTTGCAACCTTCTTATTAGATGACTTATATGTCATTGGATTAGGTGCGCTTGCACTTATGTTAAAGTCTGGATCGCCATACTGTGCTGTGATGTTCTTAGCACGAATCTTTTGAAGTCCTTTTTCAATTGTAAATGAAGTGGTGGTAGATCCCGAATAGTTATTAATACCTACCAAAGTGACATTCGCCACACCTACTTGCACGTTGTTCTTATAATATACGGTAAAATCTTTATCTTGTACAAGCTTCTTGCCGTTATAGGTAACCTTTGGTGTAGGTGTAACACCTACCCCTGTATAATAAAAAGTACCTGATATGGTCACCTTACACTTATCAATGGATATGCGATCCGCAGCGGATACGGTAGCAACATCACTGTAATTATATGAAAATGATAAGGTAAGAGCTAATAACAAAACAAGAGATAGTAATTTTTTCATATATTCTCCTCCTCAAATGTAAGTTTAGATAAGAATTAAATAGTAACAAAATGCCCCCTTAGGGAAAACCCTAAGAGGACAAATTTTAAGTTCTAACTATATCTAACTAATTAGGTAAATTAGTTAATCTGGTTAGCATTAGTACGAGCGGTAAGTTTGTAGCTCTCTGTCTTAGAACCCTTTAATGTAATATTACCATTAGAACCGATATAACCAACAGCGTTACCGCTACCAAAGTTTGCGTCAGAAGCCATCACAATAGGACCGAAGTCAGCTTTGAAGTTAGATAAACCATACTGATCAACAGCTGTTATAGTATAAACATATTTGGCAGCACCATTTACGGTAGCACCAACAATAACAAGCTTGTCCGTACCATCGCCTGAACCAAGTTTAGTCTTACCTAAAGCGTCACTAGAAGAAACGTAAGCGTCGCCACTGACAACCTCGATACCATTTGACATATCGTAATTAGCTTTGTCACGTGTACACTTATAAGAAGCAGTCACGCCAGGCTTATTAGAATAAGGAATCTTAATTGTAGCCTTCTCAGAAGTTCCCTCGAAAAGACGCGCTGTTATCTCACCTTCAACTACGTTAGTAGAACTGTATACGTTAGACTCAACCTGGCAAGCATCTGCTGAAATACGACTACCATTTTCACAATCGTGAACACCCGCTGGAAGAGAGTCGTAAGTAATTTTGAGTGCACCACCTACAGGAACCTTGTAAGAATTACCATTTTTGTC
>JAIKVP010000164.1 GCA_024685635.1 Lachnospiraceae bacterium | reverse complement strand
CGGCTTCATTAGCTATCTGTTCAAATTCACTCACCCTATCACCTCACTTATGCTGTTTACAAACCTAGTTTTCACCTTTATAATAGCACAGTTGACAGGTTTTATCCATAAAAAGATTATTTCAATTTACCGATATTATTTTCCCCTGCTCAATACCCTGATTCAAAATCTTTTTAGCTTCCGTCTCAATTACAACACCGCCCATAAGATTTCCTACCTTCTGCTTAATGTTCTCTTCGTTTTCTGCGATATTATTAATAACCTTAAGTGTTAACTCGATAATAACACGAGCATCAATGTTGTCATCTCCCCATTTTCAACTAGCATTTTCATTCGTTCAATAATGCTCTTAAACGACTCAGACTGCTTTCACATTCAATATGATAATTCTTATTATTAATACCAATAACAGTAAAATTCGAGTCAGTAATTCTCTTTTTATCGTCATTATATGTCTGAGATAACATAGTAAGGATCTACATTTAAGACATCAAGACATAAAATGAAATTTTTCTCCCACAATCGCAACCCCCTCACCCCCATTCTCCCCTTGCTAATCCCCTCATTTTCCTATATACTAAACTATGTATATTTCAAGCATTTTCATGCCCTAAAAGGAGACGGATCATATGAGCAAGGCAAGTGATATCGGCAGCACAGATGCAATATCTTTCAAGGGAATAAAGAAGGTTTTTGAAGGCAGGTTCATCGATCGCTACGATGTGACCTATGAAACCGCTGACGGTCAGACTAAGGTTTACGAGATGATTAGCCGCGAGCATGACCTTGACTCACACGAAAGGCTCTCTAACCACTCGACTGACGCAGTGGTTTTAATTATGCACGACGAGTCAAAGGAGAAGATTCTGCTTAACAGAGAGTATCGCATGGCGGCTGGTGAATTTGTTTTTAACTTCCCTGCGGGCTTAATTGACCCGGGTGAAAATGCAATAGAAGCCGGCAAAAGAGAGCTTCGTGAGGAGACAGGTCTTCAGATTATTAAGATAGAAGAAGTTCTCATAGACAGCTACAGCGCGGTCGGATTTAGTAATGAAAAGAATCAATGCGTAATAGGAATTGCAGGCGGCGAGTTTAAGCCAAGTACATCTGCCCTAGAGGTTATCGAGGCCAAATGGTACACCAAGGAAGAGATAAGAAACTTGCTTAAAACGTCAGCATTTGCAGCTCGTACACAGGCGTATTGTTATATGTGGAGTAAGCTATAAATGCATATTTCACGAGTGTTTGTTTTGTTTTAAGAAGTGTGAGTTGGTTTATATGATAGAGAAGATTAAGAAAATAATTACCGGAGATACATCTCTTGAAAAGAGCGTATTTACGGTAATCCTGATAGTTGGTTTTATTGCCACATTTGTCTCGGGAATCATAACATTTATGGAGGGAATAAACATCCTAGCAACGCTAGCAACATTCGGCAGTTCGCTTTTATTCGTGCTTATTATGGTAGTTAACTACATCCTAAAGCGCGAAAGACTTGCTAAGATTATGTTATGCTACGTGGTAAATGGAGTCGTTATCCCGATAACATTTTTCTCTTGCGGAGGAATTGATTCTGGAATGCCTCTTTATATGGTCGCTGCGATTTTTATTATTGCGCCGCTTTTAAGCGGAATCGAGAGAATGGTATGTTATGTCGTTTCGATTTTGATCGACATAGCCTGCATTTTACTATCATATAATTACATGCCGGGAGCAACTCCTTGGCTTGATTACCACACAGATTTGCTGGCTGATTTGTCGCTAAAGGGCAGAATTATTGACATGGTCAGTTCAATCGTTTTGGTTAGTTTCTTTTTGTTTTCTTCAGTCATCCTCATGCTCAAGGCATATCAAAAGGAGAGAGCAAAGAGAGAGGAGCTTCTAGAAAAGCTAAACAGGCTTTCTAAAGTGGATGAGCTAACGGGTTTATATAACAGGCGCGAGCTATTTAACCGTTTAGAAAATGCTAACTTATTCGGCGAGGAAAACTACACAATCGCCATGATGGATATAGATCATTTTAAGCTCTTAAATGACACCTACGGCCACTTATTTGGCGACAAGGTTTTAAAGGCGATTGCCAATGAAATAATAGCCGCTTGTAGCGGAGAAGATGAGTTTGCAGCAAGGTATGGTGGCGAGGAATTTATCCTTATTCTAAAGGGTTCAACGCTTGAAGAAGCCACGAAGAGAATAGAAGAATTAAGAACTAAAATTAGCGATATGAAATGGATTGATAATCCAAAACTTAAGGTAACGATTAGCGGTGGAGTCGTTCCTGCAAGTGAATTTGAAAATGTAACTCAGATTCTAGCCAGAGTTGACAAGCTTCTATACGAGGCTAAGCAGTCCGGCAGAGATCGTATTATTGTAGCTTAGGGGGCTTTGACTATGAAAGAAACTTATGGAAAGAACGTTTTTATCACAGGTGTCAGCAGCGGAATTGGTAAGTACACAGCGATAGCATTTGCCAAACAGGGATATTATGTGACGGGTGTTTCCCGCCATTGCAAAGAAGGAATCAGACGCTACAAGTCAGGTGGATACATCAGATTTGTTCAAATGGATGTGACCGATGAAGAGCGCGTTAGGTACGTTTTAAGCAAGGTCGACGAGGTAAATGTACTCGTCTTGTCCGCAGGCTGTGGCATCGGCGGCGCAGTTGCAGAGGTGCCTACAGAGCTTTTAAGAAAGCAAATGGATGTCAATTATTTCGGCGCAGCATCAGTCATAAGAGAGGTCATTCCGAAAATGCATGCGCAGGGCGGAGGTCTGATAGTAGCTATTGGCTCACTAGCCGGCCGCGTTTCAATCCCTATGCAGAGCGCTTATTCTGCTAGCAAATACGCCCTTGAAGCCTTAATTGAGGCTCTTAGAATAGAAGAAAGGGATTACGGTGTTAAGGCTACAATCGTTGATTTAGGCGACACCAAGACTGGATTTACTGACGCTAGAGAGGTCTATGTTGAAGAGGGCTCTTGCTATCAGGAAGATGTTGAGCATGCAATTGGTGTTATGGAGCATGATGAGATGAATGGTCAAAGCCCTATCAAGGCTGCCAAGGCTATTTTTAGGCTTAGCACTATGTCTAATCCGCCACACCGCATTACAGTCGGCAAGGTCAACAAGGCATTTATGACGGCGATCAAGCATTTGCCTGACAAGACGATTGAGAATCTTGTTACTAAGATGTATATGGAGTAGGAGAATTAAGGAGCATAATAGCAAGAATTAATATTGAAGTCATATATTAATTAGGAACTAATACGGCAGGCGTATATGTATTAGGAACTAATATAGCAAGCTAGATACGAATCAGGCTATAATTTAGCATTTACTTGCGTTAATTAAATATAAGTAATATAATATTTATCAGCATTTTACCCACCGGAATCATTTGCCGAGTGGAGTTTAGGAGGTTTAGGTTTATGAGTAAGAAACCATATTACATGACTACGGCGATCGCTTATGCATCGGGTAAGCCTCATATAGGCAATACCTATGAGATTGTGTTAGCGGACGCTATTGCGCGTTTTAAGAGACAACAGGGCTATGATGTGTTCTTCCAGACAGGTACTGATGAGCACGGCCAGAAGGTTGAGCTTAAGGCGGAGGAGAAGGGTGTAAGCCCTAAGGAATTTGTCGATGAGACTGCTGGACAGATTAAGGACATTTGGGACCTTATGAACACATCTTACGACAAGTTCATCAGAACGACTGACGATTATCACGAGAAGGTTGTTCAGAAGATTTTTAAGAAGCTTTACGACAAGGGTGACATCTACAAGGGATACTACGAGGGTATGTACTGTACTCCTTGCGAGTCTTTCTTTACTCAGTCACAGTTAGTTGACGGCAAATGCCCGGACTGCGGAAGAGAGGTTAAGGCTGCCAAGGAAGAGGCTTATTTCTTCAAGATGTCTAACTACACCCAGAAGTTGATTGACCACATTAATTCGCACCCTGATTTCATTCAGCCAGAGTCAAGGAAAAATGAAATGATGAACAATTTCCTCCTTCCTGGTCTTCAGGATTTGTGTGTTTCAAGAACTTCATTTAAGTGGGGTATCCCTGTTGATTTTGATGATAAACATGTGGTTTATGTATGGCTTGATGCGCTCACTAACTACATCACAGGTATCGGATACGATCCTGATGGAAGCAGCGAGCAGTTTAAGAAATTCTGGCCTGCAGACTTGCATTTGATTGGAAAGGATATTCTTCGTTTCCATACTATTTACTGGCCGATTATGCTTATGGCGCTAGATGTGCCTTTGCCTAAGCAGGTGTTTGGCCATCCTTGGTTACTCCAGGGCGACGGCAAGATGAGTAAATCTAAGGGAAATGTTATCTACGCTGATGATTTGGTTGACTTATTCGGCGTTGATGCGGTTAGATTTTTCGTTCTTCACGAGATGCCTTTTGAAAATGATGGCGTTATCACATGGGAGTTAATGGTTGAGAGAGTTAACTCAGAGCTTGCTAATACACTTGGTAATCTCGTTAACCGTACCATTTCCATGAGCAATAAATATTTTGACGGAGTGGTTACTAAAACTGCTGCTAAGACAGAATTTGATGACGATCTAATCAAGGTTACAACCGAGACAGTTGGCAAGGTTGTTAAGAAAATGGAGAAGCTTAAGGTTGCTGATGCTATCTCTGAGATTTTCACTCTATTTAAGCGTTGCAACAAATACATTGACGAGACTGCTCCTTGGGTTCTTGCTAAGGATGAGGCAGATAAGGACAAGCTTAACACTGTTTTATATAACTTAACTGAGGCTATTACAATCGGTGCTACTTTGCTTATGTCATTTATGCCTGAGACTTCAGAGTCTATATTTAAGCAGCTTAACACATCAGCTAGAAGCTTTACTGACCTTGAGAAATTTGGACTTTATCCATCAGGTAATAAGGTTACAGATACACCTGAGATTCTCTTTGCAAGACAGGATTTAGAAGAGGTTATGAAGGTTGTAAGTGAGAAGGAAGCAGCCGCTAAGAAGGCAGCCCTAGGACCTGTTATTGACCTTGAGCCTAAGGATGAAATCACATTCCCTGATTTTGAGAAAATGCAATTTCAGGTTGGTCGTATCATTTCCTGCGAGGAGGTTCCTAAGTCTAAGAAGCTCTTAGTTTCACAGGTTCAGATTGGAAGTGAGACCAAGCAGATTGTGTCTGGCATTAAGCCACACTATATGCCTAAGGATATGGTTGGCAAGGATGTTATGGTTTTGGTTAACTTAAAGCCTGCTAAGCTTGCTGGAGTTTTATCAGAGGGTATGTTGCTTTGCGCTGAAAATGATAAGGGCGAGTTAAGTCTTATGGTTCCGGATAAGACTATGATTCCTGGCGCTGAGATATGCTAGTAACATTTTATA
>JAIKVP010000065.1 GCA_024685635.1 Lachnospiraceae bacterium | reverse complement strand
TTGATAGAATTTTTACTAACTATGCGCTTGACCATAGCTTGGTTGTGTCTAATCTTAGCATTTCTATGCCAGAGGAGACAGTGCTATTTGGGCCTTACCCTTATTCTGAGTCCTACAAACTTCAGGAACAGAGAGTAGCAGCGGCAGCGGCTTTAGCGGCACTAGAAGCAGAAGAGGATGTTGATGATAAGAAAGAGAAAAAGAAATCTGCAGTGGAAGAGGCTAGATTTAATGTTGATTCTCTTACTAACTCTGCAGTTGATACTCAAGGGTCTGGTGTATATTCAGTTACAGTTGGACTTCAGGTTTACGGAAAAGAGAAGGATTGTCAGTTGTTAATTGATGAGCTTATGAGAGATCAATCTTTACATATTGACTCATATAGTTGGGGAGAGACCGTTTCATCAACTATAGGCTTAAATGACGATGGGACTTTATATGAGAAAAAGGGTTACAAGAGTTTGACAGTAAGTGTTAGCTTGATGATGTATGATGAAGATGCATACCAGCCTCCAAAAGAGACTGAAACATCTGAAGAGACAGATTCTGCTGAAGAATAGAAAGCAGGTGAGGATATGGATAGTAGTTTAGCTAGAAAACTCCGACTTGGAGATACCCTTATTGAGATGGGATATATCACCAACGAGCAGCTAGGTCAGGCTTTGGCGTATCAGAAGGAGCATAAGGGAGAGCGTGTTGGTGCAATCCTTATAACCTTAGGCTTTATTTCTGAGAAACAGATGGTAGGTGCTCTTGCAGAGAAGCTTAACCTTAAGGTTGTTGATATGTCAAATGTCAAGGTAGATATAGAGGCTGTAAGGTTAGTTCCTGAGCAGCTTGCGGTTAAGTATAATATGCTCCCTATCGCAATCGAGAATGAGCATGTAACTTTAGCTGTTAACGACCCGCTTGATTTGTATGGTATTGAGGATATCAGACAGACTATGGGTAAAGGACTTGATATTGTACTTTCCGAGTCTGCCCCACTTGCCAATGCTATTCACTACTACTATGCAGAGGTAACAGCCAAGAAGGCGGTTTCTGCAGCTAACCAGGCAACTGATGAGGAAGAGATTGACGAGCTTGTAATTGATACTGCTGATGGAGCAGATGATACTCCTATTATCAACCTCGTTAACTCACTTCTTGATAAAGCTTATGTTGATAATGTATCAGATATTCATATAGAGCCTTTTGAGAAGAATACCTTAGTTCGTATGCGTATAGATGGAACTATGGTTGACTATGTTACATTACAAAAGAGTATTCATGCCTCCTTGATAGCTCGTATTAAGATTATGTCAGAGCTAGATATCGCGGAGCGAAGAGTTCCACAGGATGGACATTTCAGGGTTAGAATTAGAGATCAGAGATGTAATGTCAGAGTTTCTCTTATTCCGACGACATTTGGCGAGAAGGCCGTACTTAGACTTTTAGCAGGTAACTCAGAGATTGATAATTCTGAGACCTTTGGTATGAACGAAGAGAACTATGGCAAGGTTCAGCAAATGCTACGTTCGCTTAACGGTATCATTTACCTCACTGGACCTACTGGTTCTGGTAAGTCTACAACACTTTATATGATGCTTTCCGAGCTTTCTAAAAAGCCGGTTAACATATCTACCATTGAGGATCCGGTTGAGAAGAATCTGCCTAGATTGAACCAGATGCAGGTACATCCGGTGGCTGGACTAACATTTGAAGTTGGTCTAAGGGCTTTACTTCGTCAGGATCCTGATATCATAATGGTAGGAGAGACTCGTGATACTGAGACTGCAACTATTTCCGTAAGAGCAGCTATTACAGGACACTTGGTACTTTCTACACTCCATACCAATGATGCGGCATCTTCTGTTATCCGTCTTGTTGATATGGGTATTGAGCCTTATATGCTATCATCAGCACTTGATGGTATCATTGCTCAGCGACTTGTAAGAAAGGTTTGCCCTTATTGTTCAACGCCTGGACAGCTTACAGAGCAGGAGATTCATTATATCGGTCACGATATTCCAGGAATCAAGGTTGCTCACGGTTGCCCAAAATGCAACAATACTGGCTATAGTGGGCGTATTTCTATCCACGAGATATTAGTTGTTGATAAGCCTGTTAGAAAGCTTATTTCAAACGGAGCGACAACTGAGGAAATCAAGGATTATGCAATTCAGTATCAGGGTATGAAGACACTTAAGGAATCTTGCATCGAGATGATGGAGAAGGGAATCACTACCATGGAAGAGTTCCAGAGAGTAGCGTTCCACGACGATTAATGAGGAGATTTTATAATGAAAAGCTTTATTAAGGCATTTGTAGCGACATTTATTATCTGTGCAACAATAGTTGGCATATACATTTTCTTAGCAGCTAACAATGTGGGGGTCCCGGGAGGCCCTAAGATAGTGGCTTTCTTAGAGGATAAGGGACTTTTATATAAGGAGGATTATTCTTCTTCTGTTGCTAACAATGATGTGACCACTGAGAAAGCTGCTGATGTCGAAGAAACAACTGAAGAGCCAACTACAGAGGACCCGTTAGCATTTTATGATAATATTGAGTTTAATCCTAAGGCGACGGCTAATACTGAGCCATCTAAATTGCTTAGCAAGACTGAGATTTTTGTTGATAATCAGGCTACATCAGCTGAGAATTTCAAGCCTTGGTATAATATGAATTTTGGCGGACCTGAAAG
>JAIKVP010000029.1 GCA_024685635.1 Lachnospiraceae bacterium | reverse complement strand
AACGATAGAATCATCTGCTAATTCCTTTAGTTCATCGATAATCTCCCATCCCTCTGTCTTATATATACAATGTGGCACTGGAAGATTCCTGCCCTCCTCGGTATTCATATAATCCCCTTTATGAGTATCTCTAGTGAAAATAATGTCAGTATCTTTAGCACGCTCTTCTTTAACTTTCTTTACAACGTTAGGAACAATGGCTATCGCCTCTTCATTTCTAAGCGCTCCAGTTACAAAGTCGTTTTGCATATCAACAACTATTAAAACCTTTCTCATATTACTATCCCTCCACCTAAATATATACTATTAAGAGTTAATTAGATATGCTTATTTTAACATAATCAGACTATTATTTAAACATAAAAAGAGGCGGAAATCATCCGCCTCAACTAGTTATTATCTAGGAAGGATTGCAGCTTTATTAGCCTTTTTATTTTCACTAGGATTAATTAAATTCTTATTAAACACAGGCTGGCTAATATCATTAGATGGAGCAATACTAGCTAGTTGTGATTTAGCAAAAACTTTTTTCATTAAAACCATGCTCTTAGGATCTCTTAGCATATTCTTAATATCATCAAAGCACTTTTGGCTATCATTTAAGCCTGGTCCGTAACTAAACATATTCTTACTCTTTAGATAGTTAGAAAATCTTTCTGATAAGTCCTTAAATCTGTCCTTGCCTGATCTTAAATCTAAAGCTGCTCCATTTAGGAGAAATCTGTTCTTAGGATCAGTAAGGAGCTTTAATGCTAGAATCTTAGATACATTGTCACATATTGAGTGAGCAACTTGATCTCTTAATGAAAGCTCACTAGTCTGAGATAATTTATTTGAACTATCAAAAGCAAGCTGATCATCAAAAAGTGTTCTTAGATTCATAGCATACTCAACGAAATTATTTAAGTCACCTGTGCTACCACCCATCAATTTAAGACCTTTATCATATTCAGCAAATAAGTCATCAGATTCTTTCTCAAGCTTCTTCCACTCAGTAAATGACTTATTCTTATATACGTCTGTAACCACTACAAATACAGGATTCTTAGACAATTGATCAATCTCCTGCTTAGCCTTATTAGGATCAAAATCTTTTATAGCTAAATTAAGATCCATATATCTGTACTGAGGTTGTTTTGAACTTAATGCAGGTGAATATCCCTTATCTAAATAGCCCGTTAAAACATAATAACTTGCTAACTCCTTTTTGTTTGCTATCATATTCTTATCGATATAATTGCTCTTGTCTAAATGATATGAATAGTTTCTTACTACCCCTTTATGAATTTTCCCTATATTTTCTCTATATTTCTCAAGATTGTCAGTTATAGCACTGGATATATCAGTCTCATCCTTAAAAAAAGGTCTTGAAAAATATAGATTATGATTTAAGTCTGGATTAGAGGTTTCTACAGCCTCAGTTAAAACATTTTCTTTAATTATACTTAGTGCTGTTGGATAATAGTATGTCTTCTTATCAGTTACTATACCAATCTTTGACACCTTAGCTGCCGACATTTTAACACAGAGTGCAACTACATTTTTACTGCGCTGATACTTAATAACAGTTTCATTGTCTCTTTGAGCCTTAGCATCTACAAGTTCTTTAATACTCTTTCTTCTTTGATCTGCTATAATATCAAAAGCTTTAGTCTTAAACTTTACAACTTTTTTATGATTATTATCACGTTGTTTAGAATAATAGCGACTCATTTTCGCCATTACATATTCCTTAGTGTTTTCTTTGCTTTCTTCCTTAGGCGTTTTTTCTACCTTAATTTTCCCATTTTTGATGGAATTAATCTTTTCCATATTGCTCTTGATAATGTTAATAAAACTGTCTCTCGTTTCTAGCTCTTTCATTTTGCCAACCTCCCAGGTTATATGCTAAATATAAGTTCAAACTGATTATATATTCTATAATCACAACTATATAATATCAGAGCTATTGCAACAAAAGAGCAACATAGCGATTAATTATCTACAATTATATCCACATAGTCCAATCTGACAAGCTTATCTAAGTCACAAAGATCAATATCTATCTGTGCTCCAACCCTTCCAGCGCTTATATATATTCTGTCAAAATCCTTAGCAGTCTCGTGAATAAATGTCTTAAACTGTTTTTTCATACCGATTGGAGAACATCCACCGTGAACATAGCCTGTAAGTGGCAAAAGTTCTTTTTGCTTTATCATATCTATTGACTTCTCACTGGCTGCCTTGGCTGCTTTCTTAAGATTTAGTTCTTTAGCAACAGGGACAACAAATACATAGTGTTCTCCTGACTTGGCTACCGTCACTAGCGTCTTAAATACTTTCTCTTTATCCTCGCCTAAAATGCCTGCAATTTGCTCACCTGTAAGTGTAGGATCAGCGTCATATGTATGGACATTATAAGCAATCTTCTTGCTGTCTAGTATGCGCATAACATTGGTCTTATCTTTATCCTTGGCCATATTATCTACCTCTCTTAAAGCATTATATTTCCTCTGATTCTATCATATTTTACAAGGCTTTTAAATGTTAATAATCATTCGCCTAAAATA
>JAIKVP010000008.1 GCA_024685635.1 Lachnospiraceae bacterium | reverse complement strand
TATCAAATCGGCAACAGAGCTAGCAACGCCGTCTGCCATTCTTATATATTGATCTCTTGCATAATCTCTAAACAAAATAATGCTTATAACAGTTACTATTAATGTGATCGCTACAGATGCTAAGACGAGCAGTGACACTATCTTGGTGTAAATAGAACCTGTTCTGTTCTTCATCTTATCAATAGTATTCTGTTCATGCTCATTAAGCGGTCTCTGCCTCCAGCCAGTAAACTCAAACTTATGCGCAATATCAGCAGGTATAACTCTAAAGCAGACTAAGACAAGTCCAACAGAAACCGTCTTGTCAAATAAGTCTGCCAAAAACAAAGCAAGCATTCTTGATGGCAGCATAGCAAGACCTGTAGACTTATGAATGCCATTAACCAGGTTCATAAATGAGCTGGCAATACTATCTCCCTCAAAATAGTAGCTAAGTAGCGAACCTAATCCGCCTCCGATAAATGCTAAAGCTAAGATATAAATAATCACATGAAAACCGTTCTTCTTGTGGTATCCATACTTCATATAAAGGCCTGTTGCCACTGCGATAAGAACATTTAGAACTGCAAAATATATTGATGTAAAACTAGTTATTCCCGCTATAAAATTGGTCGCTAAAGCAATAGCAACACCCGGCAGCATACCACCAAGCATAGTACCTAAAATAGTTCCAACCGTATCAAAATATAGCGGTAAATTAAGCACGATAACCAGCTTATTAAGCATGAAATTAAGCGCAATACAGACGATAATTAAGAGTAAGGTTAACCACCTATTAGACTTGTTCTGATTCATATAACCCTCCTTATGAAAAAAAAGAAACTTTGCATTCCTTTGCGGAAGTAAAAGCTTTCAAAAGACAATCTCTATATATCAACTCACCTTCTTAATTATACACCAATATAGTAAAAAGAACAATAAATAAGAGATATTTATATCATTTGAAAACGCCTTAGATATTAACATTTTCTAACGACTCATATCGATTATTTATTGTCCTTAGATTTCGCTTAGTTTATTTATAAAATACTTCTTAATTACTATGGAATATAAGAAGAAAATGATGATTACAAGCGCTCCAATAATAAGGTCCCTTGGGCTTGTAATTAAGCCTTTGCCCTCATAGTTTATTGTGTTAATCTCGGCTAGAAATGTAATGATGTAGATAAGAGCAAGCGGGATGTAGTGGTAAAATCTGTTTACTTTTTTACCCTTAACTTGGCGGATTATATCTAGCATTTGCATAATGTATAGCGAGATTACAAATGCTATAAACGCCATCGTCTGGATGTCTAAACGCCCGTAGAAAAACTTCTTATGAAAGGCAAATACACCAATTAAAGTGTTAATTCCAGCGCTTATTATCATGATTAGAGTGTAGATAACTGTAAGTATAATCGCGCGTTTATATAGCCTGTTAGCTATCTCTATGTTTCCTTTATATAGCTTATAGGCAGGGGAAATGCTAGCACTTCCGATAATATTTGAAAAGAAGATTAGCATGACCCACCAGCAGATTATCGCATTGGACCAAAAGAGGTGGTAGTAGTCAGTTGAGACATCTGAGTTGGCGCAGAAAAGTATGTAGTTGGTGGCGACTATTAAGATCAGACGGATTAGCCATTTGATTTCATAGCCTTTATAAAGTTCGACAAAGACGCTTTTCATCATTCATCCCCTAAATACTGTATCATTCCTGGACCTAGTTTGTCAGTCGGCCTTGCGATAAATCCGTGCTTTTCATAAAATTGCTCACGACCCTTAGCGCACATAAGCGAAAACATCATAACTGTGCCAGGCTCTCTTAGGCTTTCTACGTATGATTTTAGGTCCTCTAAAACTGTTGAGCCGTAACCCTTGCCCTGACATTCTGGCCTTACTACCAGGTCCTGAACATAGCAGATAACAGCTCCATCACCCACTACTCTACCCATGGCGCAAGGTCTGTCATTTTCATATAAAACCGTTATATATAAGGCATTATTAATAGACTTCTTAGCCTGGTTATTAGACAATTTCTTCCAGCCAACACTGTCCCTCAAATTTAAATATGTATCAATATCTATCTCGTGTATAAGTTTCATAATCCTACTCCTACTTAAAATGTTTCCTCAAAAGCTCGTCATGTCCCTCTAGATGAGCTGCATCATTAAATCTTTCAAACATAAACTCTGACCCGTTATAGCCTATCTCTGTGATGCTTGAATTCTCTAAGGTCTGAGCTAGAATTCCCCTGTTAGAATATGGCATATTAAATACCTTGCATAGCCAGGCTCTCATCGCCATCCCGTGAGTGACGACAACAATGCGCTCCTGCTTAAGATTAGATGCCTGTCTAATTATATCTTGCATGGCTATATCATAGCGCTTAGCACAGTCTTCTCCGTTCTCAGCATTGGGGTATCTTATATCTTCTAGGCCGTGATAATGTCTGTATCTGATCTCTGGAAACATCTTGTCTAATTCTTTATCACTAATTCCGGTCCAATCTCCAAACTCTATCTCTTCTATTCCTTCAATTGTAACTATAGGTAGATTTAACTCATCAGCAATATGTTTGGCGGTTTCTTGAGCCCTTATTAGCTTGCTAGAATATATACCATCTATTGAAAATGCTTTTAATCTCTTAGCAACTAACTCGCCCTGCTCATGGCCTTCCTTGCTAAGTCCTACATTTACATTGCACAGATTACTGCTCTGTCTTCCGTGTCTTATTAAAAATATGTCCATCTTATCTTCCTCCGGCTAAAATTTTACCACAAATGGCTCCTAATAAAAACCCTTTTATCGTTTCATTTTCATTGATTTTTGACTAAAAATAAATTATACTTAAAGTGTATATTCACAAAAATAGGGAGAGCATTTGCTACAGATTATATAGTAAAGGGGGAGCAACCCATGGCTAGTAAGATAAGAATCAGTGTATATAACGTTAAGCCGGGCATGACAATAGCTGGAGATGTCTACACCTCTAGCGGACAGCTTATAATTCCAAGTGGTGCCAAGGTTACGGATGATCTTCTAAATATGATGAAGCAGCATTCGATAGCATTTGCAACGGTGTTAAGTGAGGGAGCTAAGGACCAGATTGTTGAGGATCAGCCTAAGCTTTCAGAGGATGCAAGCTATCGAGAGCGTGTCAGAAATAGTGAGGAATTTAAGCAGTTTCAGGGTGCGTTTGAAGATTCCATGGTCAAGGTCAACGCTTCGCTTCAGCACATAGTAAGCAACAGCGATGACATCGATACCAACGAGCTTCTAAACAATACAACCTCGATATTTGCAGGCGGTAACAACACCTCATTAGGTATCCTTGATCTCGTAAACAACTTAAGATATTACGACGATTCAACCTATGCGCATTCGCTTAACGTATCCATTATATGTAGAGTTTTAGGCAAATGGTTGCATTTGTCTGACGAAGATGTTGATGTCTTAACAGTTGCTGGATTGCTTCACGACTTGGGTAAGTTTATGATTCCTGAAGAGATAGTTAAGAAGCCTGGTAAGCTTACTGATGAGGAGTTTGCAATCATCAAGAAGCATCCTTATCTGGGCTTTCAGCATGTCAAGGACAATCCTAACTTAGATGACCGAATCAAGGCTGCGATGCTTCAGCACCATGAAAAGTGCGACGGTACTGGTTATCCATCGCATTTGACTGCTCCTAACATTGCGCCATTTGCGAAAATGGTGGCGATTGCAGATGTTTACGAAGCGATGACAGCTACTAGGGTTTATCGTGAGGGACTGTGTCCTTTCCATGTTATAAGGATGTTTGAGGACGAGGGTTATCAGAAGTATGAGGTTGCTTACCTTCTTCCATTCCTTGAAAATATTGTTCAGACCTATATCAATAACCGAGTTAAGCTTAATAACGGTCAGATTGGCGAGATTATAATGCTTAACAGGACAGCGCTTAGCCGCCCAATTATCAATGTTGACGGCAAGTTTATTGATATGTCTTACGCTAGAGAATTGACAATCGAAGAAGTACTATAAAATCCTTATTGCCTCGCTAATTAGCGAGGCAATTATTGATTTTGGGGATTTATATTAGTTTTCTAAATAAAAAAAGCCTTGCCGTAATTGGCAAGGCTTAAATCATCTTAATATTAAACTACCTTGAGCTTGAACTTCTGCTCATCTTTATCATTGTCAACCAAGCTAATCTGGGCTCCTAAGTCCTGAAGCTTAGTCTCAAAATGCTCATATCCACGCTGGATAAGCTCTATATTCTCAATCGCTGAATACCCGTCTGCGGCAAGGCCTGCGATAACAAGCGCAGCTCCTGCTCTTAGGTCTGGAGCAACCATATCTGCTCCTGTATAACCGTTGATACCTGTGATTATGGCTGTGTTACCCTCAACCTGAATCTTAGCTCCCATTCTGGCAAGCTCGTCCACATATCTAAAACGGTTCTCAAAAATACTCTCTGTGATAATACTTGTACCCTCTGAAAGAGCCATAACAACCGCCATCTGTGGCTGCATATCTGTTGGAAAACCAGGATATGGCAAGGTCTTAATCTGGGTATTCTTTAGCACCCTATCTCTTGCATCAACTCTCACAGCATCGTCGTACTCATGAATAGTACAGCCAATCTCTGCAAGCTTAGCACTGATTGCCTCTAAATGCTTAGGGATTACATTGCGAACTGTGATATCTCCTCTAGTCGCTGCGGCAAGAGTCATAAATGTACCTGCCTCAATCTGATCAGGAATAATCGCATAATTGCTTCCGTGGAAGCTCTCAACACCCTTGATACGAATGACATCGGTACCTGCGCCCTTGATGTTAGCTCCCATAGAGTTAAGGAAGTTGGCAACATCAACTATGTGTGGCTCCTTAGCGGCATTCTCTATGATGGTTCTACCTTCAGCAAGCGCCGCTGCCATCATAACATTGATAGTAGCACCAACACTTACAACGTCCATATAGATATGTGCACCGACTAATCTCTCAGCCTCTGCAGTAATCATACCATGTCCAATAGAAACCTTAGCACCAAGCGCTGTAAAGCCTTTGATATGCTGGTCAATAGGACGACTACCAATATCACAACCACCAGGAAGTGCTACGATAGCCTTCTTGTACTTACCTAGTAAAGCGCCCAGCAAATAATATGACGCTCTAATCTTTCTTATAAACTCATCATCAACGATGGTATTATCCTTTGAAATTGCGGCTCCGCTAATTCTAACAGTGTGAGCATCGATACGCTCAACAATACCGCCAATACCCTCAATCGCCTGTAGCATAACGTTAGTATCCCTAACATCAGGCATGTTCTCAATAAGGCAGCCTTCATCTGCCATAACTGCCGCTGCCAATACTCCGAGTGAGGCATTCTTAGCTCCGCCAATGACTACATCGCCACTAAGTGGATGTCCACCCTTCATAACAAAACGTTCCATAATACACCTCATATGTATATATCAATTCTAATCCGCATCTGCGGTTACTAAATATCATGTGTCAAATGCAGGCTATAAGCCCACCCATGCTCATAAACGTGCCGCTACACGCCCTCGCACCGAAAATGTTACAAAATTCTTAACTAAATCTATTATAACACATAAAACACATTTGTAAATTGCATTTATCACAAAAAAATAACAATTTTCCCCTTAATTTGTAAATATTACCACAAACAAACATTCCTTAATATGGCCTTAATCATCGCCATTCATGTTGTCGCTAATCTCCTGATATCTATCCCAATCCTTCTTCCACTCTGGGATCTCCTCTTCCTTCTTATAAGGCTTATCTTCTTCCTGGTTCTGTCTTCTGTTCTCAAAATAGACAAACTGGTCAATAGCATCAAGAATATCCTTAAAGGTATCCCTTGGCGCAAGGTCTATATACTGCTTTAATACGTCGTCCTTCCTTCCGCCCTTATATCTTCCATAGAAAATGTCAAAGAGATTGTGGCCTCTTACATATATCTTGATAAGCTCTAGGTTGTCCTTGATATCCTGCTTAGAGTTAATCCTGACTCCAGTCTTTTTGATCATGCGCTTAGTAGAGCCAAGCTTATAAAGGTAGTCACGATATTTCGTATATAAAATGTTATAGAATTCTTCCTCATTCTTGATGACACCAATCTTAGCCATAATAGTCGGATCAAGGAAGTAATTTTCAAATGAATAATACTTAAGAATAAGCACATTCTTAGGCGTTACTCTTGGAAGGTTATTCTGATCCTGCTCCTGCTCTCTAGCCTTATAGTAGCCGCATAGCTGCTTAGTGAGAGTATTAGGATTCTTACCATCCGAATCCCTTATCATAAGGAACTGATCCTTAAGATAGAGCTTGTTAATATACTTAAGGTTAGCGTAGGTCTTAATGTTGGTACAGCTGTTAACCGGAACAATAGCGATACGCTGTAATTTGCCCTCGTCATCATAAATTTCAGAATAGTATTTCTCAAGGAGCATAGGAAGTCTTGTGCTGTCCTGCTTGCCCTCAACGATGAATACAAAATTAACATTCATAAGGTCGTTAGCAGTGTATCCCAGATCATCTAAGATTGCATCAATATCCTCATCCTCACTAGCCACAGTCTCGTAATTCTCGTCAATCATAATCTTCTTAATCTGCTTTTGTGAGAAGTTAAATATCATATTAGGCGAGTGCGTAGAAAACATAACCTGGTTCTTCTTAGACAGGTTATAAAGTATCTCACTTGCCACCTTTTGAAGCTGTGGATGTAAGAAAATCTCCGGATCCTCAATCATGATAACTGAGAATAACTTGTTGTCCTTTTGCTGAATGTAAGTCTCTAGAAGTGAGAAAATGTAAATACTCTTAAAACCTGCAGATAGTGTTTCTGCAGGTCCAACAGTATTTAATCTCTTGTTGTGAACCATAGTCTTGACTCTGAACAATTCATCTAAGTCAAAGTCAATACTGTACTCGATATCCTGAACAAGACTTCCGTTCTTGTGGAAGTTCTTGTTCAGCTTATCAGAGAATTCGTTAAGATTTAAGTTAAATAACTTATACTCCATAAGCCTTGTCATTTCTTGAACTGTAAGCTCCTCTGGAGTCTTTTTATTAATCAACGGGATGCAGTTAAAACGCTGCGTGCACTCTCTTGTCTTGTCAAATACACACATATTCTCCCTTAATTCTCTTAATTCTTCATTCCCTTGAAACTTTAAGATATCTTCCTGAATGTCATCGATATTACGATTACTATCAATGAAGTAAATTGTTGGGAAAAGTTCCTGCACAAATGGGTTGTCCTTAGAGATGCCATCTCCAAGTCTGTTACGCCTGTCAAATGTCATACTCCATTCAAATGCAATTGTCTCGTCCTCATCATTGTAGCCCGGAAACTTCTTTAGGAAGTCCTCATACCATAAGTCATATCTCTTAAAATCGCTGATTGCTCCCTTAGCATGCAGCTCCCTTAAATCATCTTCATTAATCTTAAGAGTACCTCCGATAACAATGCTCTTATTCTTATCGAAGAAGTCGCGGTCCTTAATCTGGTATTTGCCGGTAACAGCCATAATTGCGTATAGCACTACGGTCTTACCGGTATTGTTCTTACCAACAAGAATCAATGCGTTGTCTATGTCCTTGAAAGTAAGCTCGCGAATAGACTTAAAGTTATGTACATACAATGATGAAAACTTCATACAAATCGCCCCTTTTTTATATGCTTAAAACCTATATATATTTTAGCAAAAGAGCCTTAATTTAACAACATTATTTTACATTCCCATTGTATTACGATTTTGTTCTTGAGCCTTTTGCTGGCCCTTATTAGTGACAGCATTTGCTCTCTTTCTTGTCACCGGCTCGTTAGATGGAGCCTTAAAGTCTACAGCAGATACAATAAATGCAGTTACAAGCTCAGGATCTTCTAGCTTTTTAGCTACCCTGTCTGCGCGAAGAAACTTGCCGTTTTGAGACTTTAACGATTCGACAAATGTATCTGACTTGGCTAATTTCTCAGAGAACTCTTCTAAAGAATAATGCTCTCCAGTTGATGCAGACTTAGGAAGCTTACCTGTCTTCTCATATATTATGCCAGTAACGGCCAATGCAGCATCATTTATATACTCTTCCTTAGTAGCGTAAACCTTGTCTTTATCCTTACATTCCTTCATACGCTCTAGGGCCTCTTTAGACTTGGCTATAAATTGCTTGTTAGTAGCATTCTCATTTTTTAAGCTTTCAGCTAATTTTTCGTATTCAGCATCAATACTTGCCTGCTTTAGATAGTTAGCTACGATAGGAGCACCAAACTCTATAATCTGCTTGTTTACACCGTCAAATCCATGTGCAAATACCTGATGTCTGTCAAGATTCTTAAATCTATCCATGTAGTAAGAATGCTTGATAGTTCCATCAATAACCTCTTCAAGCTTATTATCTTCTACATTTTCCATCTTGCACTGCTCGACTAAATCAGCCTTAAAAATATTATTTAAGTGGTCCTTTAACTCCTTGCGGTTGTTAGCGTCTACTTCTTTATAGCTTAGGAAAAACTTGCCAAGTTCTATTGCAGATTCCTTAGCATTTGCGTAAATCTTAGACTCAGCGCCTTCAGAGTTTAGCATCTTTTCGTTGAATTCACTTACTCGCTTGTTAATCATATCCATTACGAAATTATAGTCGGATAATTTAGTATAATTTATAGCTTCAGTGGCATTGCATAAACCTGTGAAGTCCTCGTTTATTCCGTCTACACGCCCATAACTAACATTCTTAAAGTATTCACCAGTAGCAACGTCATTATATAGTTCTTTACAATATTTAGCGTTATTTAAGCTACCATATAAATCAAAATAGGTTGTATTCACTGCACTTTTTATCATTCCTGAAATATTATCATATTTTCTAGCCCAGTTTGAATTAACATACCAGTCAGTAAATGAGGACTTACCATTAGTTTCTTTGCCATACTCAGCAATTACATTCTTAAATAACTGATACTTTACAGTTGAATTTAATATATCACAAAATGAGCTTGTAATGTCTTGCTTATTATCTTCAGCTACCGCTCTATGATACTTCGGATCTGACATATTAAGTGCCGTTACCGAAACAGACATATCAGCAGCTAAACCTGTATATTTCTGAAGATAATTCTGAGCATCCACTATGTTCTTTGCTTTAACTCCCATAGAGTTAACATACTCAACGGCCTCTTTAGAAACATGCGCAACCTCCTGAGCAATATCAAAGCAGGCACAGCTTACGAATTCTATTCTAGCAAATTCATCTGTAAGATCAAAGTTTGGATTAGAAAAATCCACTTTAGAATACGCTTTATCCATAAGCGCGCTAGCTGCTATGCTTCCATCAATCATCATCTTAGCAATTTCCTTACGCGCATTAATACTTTCTGCGTCTTTAGCACCTGCCTTAGCTGTAAGATAGGCAATTTTTTTATACATCTCAGCCTTAGCATCATTGATCTTGTCCGGATCTGCAATCTCATCAATAGTATATTTAGGGTTTCCCTTCTCGTCTTTTTCTAAGCAAAGTGCCAATGTAGTCAGAGAAACAATTGCAGTTCTATCCCCCTGTATCACACCATAATTAAACTTGCCATCATAAAACTCAGAATTCTTACCAAAATATTTTGCTTTATTATCCATTCCAGCAACAGAGTACTTTTTATTAAGTTCATTTCGTTTTTCAACAAGCTTTAAAGCCTCCTCAGTTTGAACAGACTTTTTATATTCATAATCCTGCTTTGCGGATAAACTTTCACTATTATCCAAATCAGCATTAGTAAAAATTTCATCATAGGATGAGATGTTAGCCTTTAGGGCTTCTTGCATTTTCTTCATTGTCTCAACACGCTCTTTAGCGTAGCCACTAGAAAAGAATCCAATCTTCTTATCTTTGAGATAAGTGTTCATATGCTTGTCTACCTCATTAGCAAGCTCCTTGTACTTTCTCATCTCTTCAAATGGAATAAATGCAGCGTATTCGGACATTTTCTTGCTTTGCTCAGATAATTTCTTCAATGTCTCAACTACTTTTTTATAGTTATCTCCACTACCCCTCCAATTAGTGCCGCTAGCCAACCTATCCGCCATCTCGCTAATCACACGGGCGTTGTCAGCAAAGCTTTCAGGATTAGAACCCTTAATGTTGAACTCTCTTAAGCTCTCTGCCTTAGCAATCTCAAAATCCTCTTTTGTCAGGTTCTCAAACTCATCGATTAATCTGCTCTCTTGTCTTTCTTCTTGCTCTTTCATAATAATTCCTCCAATTGTAATAGGATGTATGTGTCCTTAAATATCTATATCTACCGCTACATTTTTATTTTAACATATACGAGTAACAAAAGCGCAACAAAAAGAAAAAAACGCAGTAGATTTTTCTACTGCGTGAGTGAGGACAAAAAGAACCGTCCCCTGTCTTCATTTACTTCAACCCTCTAAGCACCGTATAATAGCTCTCATATTTCTTGCCATCGACAAGGTGCATTTCTGTGTCTTCTGCGATTTCGTTGTCGAGTTCAGAAATGTAACTAATCGCTTTCTTAGCGTCCTCATAGCCTAGAGTCTCTATTCTATCTAGATACTCTCTATTAAAGTTCATAGTGCCGTCAAATAACTCCCCTAAATCCTCGCTCGGATAAATGTGAATCGCCTTAAGTCCATTAAAATATAGCTCTCTATTTTCATAATTATTAAAGAACTCAAGATTAACATTCGACTCTTTCTTTGATGCCAAATGTATAATAACCATGCGCCTTAAGCCCATATAGTAAAGTGGCGCAACCGGCATATTATTTCCAAAAATTGGTATTCCACCGTCAAGATAAATCTCACCGTCAATCACCTGTTGTTCAAATGCAATAGGAAATGCTGCAGTCGCCATAAGCCATTTTAACTTATTTTCGGCTGACTTGGTATTTAAAATTGCATCCTCAGGATAGGCTGTTTCCTTATCAAATACCGTTACTGATGTAAGTGGCGAATCAAGTGTTAGCTTCTCTAATATTCCACTATTTTTTATATGCATTTCAAGTTCGATATCGTTGGTCAAATCCGGCGAAACTATGTCCTTAACTGAGAGCAGACTTTCGTTAAGTCCATCCCACATTTGCTCGGCAAGCGCAACTCCGCCAGCGCCCATAAGAGCTGCATTTAAGCCACCAACTGACGCACCAGAATAAGCACTAAATTCTATATTAGCTTCTGAAAATGCTTTTAAAGCCCCAACCTGATAAGAGCCTTTGGCACCGCCGCCACATAGAACCAAGCCTATGCCGCTCGCTGCATTTTTAGCCTTGTCTTCTAGGCCCATAAGCTCTTCGGCCATCTTGTTATATCTCTCGTTTTTTTCAAAAGGATGGTTGATTTCCTGCTTATATCTCTTGGCCTTTTCAAAACCGCTGTCTATACTTTTTACTAAGTCAGCTGTTTCGTCGTCAACCGCAAGCCATTTAGTCCAATCGTTGTCCATAGCATGTACCTCCTTGAATTATTTGTGTGGAGGTGACAGGGGCCGGTTCTGCTGTCACCTCTCCTATTTCTTGCTTCCTTTGCCACCGCGTTTGTTGACTCTTAAGGATTTTAGGTCAACCTCTGCTCCGCTTTTGGCGGTTACGATGTAGTTTATTTCTTCTGTCTTTGCTTCATTTTCCTCTTGCTCTTGATCTATATAGTCATCTTCTGAGCCACCACTTATTGCGATGTCAGAACCGAAATCATTTGAATAATCATCATAAATATCAGCGCCCATATCATTCATCATATCAAGAAGTGGAGCATCATCAGGCGTAACCGCTTTTTGCTTGCCACCCTCGGCAGTTACATATACATTGTAGACGCTATCATTTGCAGAAAGCTTCATTCCAATAACTCCCGCAGCACCCTTCTTCTTCTCAGGAATCTCGTCAAATGCAAACTTTAAGAAGTAGCCATTCTCAGTCTCTAATACAATGTAATCCTCATCGCCTCTAGCCATAATTACAGAGACTAACTCATCCCCGTCATTTAACTTAGTCGCAGCGATATTTCTACGGCTGACATCAAACTCATCGCCGTAAGTCAGCTTCATCATCGCCTGCTTGGTGGTAAACAATAGGTAGCTCTTAACCACATCGCTAAGTGCATAAACACCCACTATCATTTCCTCGCTTGTCGAGTAGGTGCAGACATTGTCTACAGGCACGCCCTTTGACCTGAACTTGCCATAAGGAAGGTCAAGAACTTTAAGCAAATGCTGTCGTCCACCGTCAGTATATATAACCAAACTATCCGTATTCTTGCAGTGAATAATATACTTATTCTCCTCGTCAGCCGCTTCCTTATTCTTCTCATAAGCTGACTGATCAATGCTTCTCGCGTATCCGAATCTGTCAATTAAGACTGTAACGTCAGCCTCCTTGATAGCCTCCTCGACAACTACGACTTCTGAAGCAGTAGTTATCTCAGTCCTTCTCTTTCTTCCATATTCCTTCTTAACCTTATCAAGATCCTCAGAAATAACTGCTACCATAGAGTCATAATTATTTAAGATATCCTCATATCTAGCGATCGCCTTTAACGATTCATCATGCTCTAAATTCAACTTTTCAATCTCAAGACCGATCAATTTAGAAAGTCTCATATCAAGAATTGCATCAGCCTGTCTGTCAGTAAATAAAAGCTTCTTCGCCTCTTTTTCAGATGCCTTTGTCTTAAAATTAATGCCGTCTGTTATGCCTTCTACTAAACACTTTTTAACCTGGTCTCTACTCTTAGAACCCCTGATTACCTCGATAATTAAATCGATAACATCACAGGCTCTAATCAAACCTTCCTGAACCTCAGCCTTTTCTTTTTCCTTAGAAAGAAGCGTTCTATACTTCCTTGTACAGACATCAAACTGGAAATCAATATGGTGCTCGATAAGCGTCTTAAGCCCCATAACCTCTGGCTTGCCGTCAACTACCGCAAGCATATTAACGCCAAATGTATCCTGCAATTTAGTCTTTTTATAGAGTGTGTTAATTATATTTTCTGTGTTGGCACCCTTTTTTAACTCAAGAACAATTCTAATTCCTTCCTTAGAAGACATATTGGAAATGTCAGTGATATCAGGAAGCTTCTTGCTCTCAACAAGTGCGGCAACATCCTGCAAGAATTTGGAAATGCCAGTTCCTATCATAGTGTAAGGAATCTCTGTAATTACAATCTGCTCCTTGCCACCCTTTAACTCTTCAACCTCAACCTTACCACGAATCTTGATCTTGCCAGAACCAGTATTATAAATGTCATAGAGTTCATCCTGATTTACAACGATTCCACCAGTTGGAAAATCTGGTCCCTTGATGTATTTCATCAATTTGGCATTAGTAGCATCAGGGTTCTTTAGCATATACTTAACCGCATCACAAACCTCTGCTAAATTGTGGGTTGGAATGCTTGTTGTCATACCAACTGCAATGCCTTCTGCTCCATTTATCAAAAGGTTAGGAACTCTTACTGGCAGTACCTCTGGCTCCTTCTCAGTCTCATCAAAATTAGGCACAAAATCGACAACATTTTTATCTAAATCTGAGAGATAATATTCCTGTGCAAGCTTGGTTAATCTAGCCTCAGTGTAACGCATAGCCGCAGCGCCATCACCCTCGATCGAACCAAAGTTACCATGTCCATCTACTAGTGGCTGCCCCTTTTTAAAATCCTGTGTAAGTACAACTAAAGCGTCATAAATTGAGCTGTCTCCGTGTGGATGGTACTTACCCATCGTATCTCCGACGATACGCGCGCATTTTCTATAAGGCTTGTCATATAATGTTCCAAGCTCTCTCATATCATAAAGCACTCTTCGCTGGACAGGCTTTAATCCGTCCCTTGCATCTGGAAGTGCACGGGATACAATGACGCTCATCGCATAGTCGATGTAGGCCTGCTCCATCAACTCACTGTATTCCGACTTAATAATTCTCTCTTCTACAGTTTTCATAATCAACAATCACCTCATGGTTGTTTTCATTTTTAAGATTAGACAACTATCTAATCTTGCGTTTTCCAAAATTATTCTAGCTAAAAATGTTCTAAATTAATCCTTACGCATCAATCTCCGCATCAAGCGCATGCTCATAAATAAACGCCTTTCTAGGTGGTACATCATTGCCCATAAGCAGCGCAGTCGTATGCGACGCTAATTTAGCATCCTCAATTCCCACCTGCTTAAGCATCCTGTTCTCAGGGTTAAGCGTCGTCTCCCAAAGCTGCTCAGCATCCATCTCACCTAAACCTTTATAGCGCTGCAAGGTAAAATTACCCTTGTGGTTCTTTCTATATTTCTCAAGCGCCCTGTCATCATATAAATACTCTTCCTTACCCTTAGAAGGAATCGCCTTATAAAGCGGAGGCATTGCAACATAGATATGTCCCTCGTAAATAAGCTCCGGCATAAAGCGATAAAATAGCGTTAAAAGCAGGGTGCAAATGTGGGCTCCATCGACGTCCGCATCAGTCATAATTACAATCTTGTCATACTTTAATTTAGTTATATCAAAGTCGTTACCATAGCCCTCAGAGAATCCGCAGCCAAATGCATTAATCATTGTCTTGATTTCTGCATTTGCCAAAACCTTGTCCATAGTGGCTTTCTCGACATTTAATATCTTACCTCGAATCGGCATAATCGCCTGATACATTCTATCTCTTGCCATCTTAGCTGAACCGCCCGCAGAATCACCCTCGACGATAAATATCTCGCACTCTTTTGCGTCTCTGCTCTGGCAGTTAGCAAGCTTACCGTTGGAGTCAAATGAAAACTTAGGCTTAGAAAGCATGTTAGTCTTGGTCTTCTCCTCGGTCTTTCGAATCTTCGCGGCGCGCTCTGCATTTGCCAAAATGCTCTTTAGCTGGTCTAGATTTCTATCAAAATGAAGCACCGCCTGCTCGCCGATAATGCTTGAAACAGCCTTGTTGGCATCAGGATTATCAAGCTTGGTCTTGGTCTGACCTTCAAACCTAGGATCAGGGTGCTTTATGGAAATGACGGCTGTCATACCGTTTCTGATATCGGTTCCGGTGAAGTTGTTATCCTTCTCCTTTAAGACGCCAATCTCCCTGGCATAAGTATTCATAACCTGGGTAAATATCGTCTTGAAACCTGTCAAATGAGTTCCACCCTCGGAGTTGAAAATGTTGTTACAAAAGCCAAGAACGTTCTCGTGGAAATCATTTACATACTGAATGGCGCACTCAACCATAATTCCGTCGGCCTCGCCAGTTAGGAATATAGGATCGTGAAGCGCCTCCTCATTGGAATTAAGTTCCTTAACAAAGCCGATCAAACCGTCCGGCTCATGAAACTCGTGATGATCATTATCTTCTTTTCTCTTATCTTCATAAATAATGGTTAAATTAGGGTTTAAGTAAGCAGTCTCATGAAGCCTGCTCTTCATCTCTGTTCCCGAAAAATCAGTCCTGTCAAATATATCTGGATCAGGCAGAAAATGCACCCAGGTTCCGGTCTTTCTTGTAGTCTTAAGCTGTGGAAGTAAGCCCTTTTCAAGCTCAACTGTCGGGATACCCTTCTCATAGCGGTCGTAAAAAACGCCGCCGTCTCGACTGACCTTAATTTCAAGATAGGTAGACAAAGCATTTACAACTGATGAACCCACACCGTGAAGTCCACCGCTTGTCTTATATGCGTCATTGCCAAACTTACCTCCGGCGTGAAGTGTTGTAAATACAACTCGCTCTGCCGAAACACCCTTCTCGTGCATTCCAACCGGAATACCACGTCCGTTATCATTAATGGTTGCGGAACCGTCAGCCTCTAAGGTTACCTCGATTCTATCGCAAAAGCCCGCCAAATGCTCATCTACAGCATTATCAACTATCTCATAAACCAGATGGTTAAGGCCCTTACGACCAGTTGAACCGATGTACATTCCAGGTCTCTCTCTAACCGCCTCAAGTCCTTCTAGGACTCTTATACTGTCTGCTCCGTAATCGTTCTTAGCCATTATTTTCCTCCTTCACATTCAGCCACTGCGTATCTTACAGTAGCCATAGCGTCCTTGCCATAAAAGTCCGCTCCGATGGCATCTGAATACTCTTGAGTGAGCACTGCGCCACCTACACACACCTTAACCCAAGGTGCTTTATCTCTTAACTGTTTGATAGTCTCCTCCATCGCCGGAACTGTCGTAGTCATCAAGGCGCTGAGTCCTACAAATGGTACCTTGTCCTTGATAGCCGTCTCAACTATAAGCTCAGGAGCGACATCCTTTCCTAAATCTATCACATCAAAGCCGTAATTTTCAAGAATAAGCTTAACGATATTTTTGCCGATATCGTGTACATCGCCCTTTACAGTTGCAACGATAAACTTGCCTCTTGACTCAGACTCTGTAGCATTAGACTGATTGAAAGCTTTTATCTGTTCA
>JAIKVP010000267.1 GCA_024685635.1 Lachnospiraceae bacterium | reverse complement strand
GGCCTCGTCTAAGGCTTTATTTAGTTCCTCTTCAGCCTTTTTAGCGTCGTCAATTTTCTTAACTACATTTTCTTTTGCAATTTCTTTTTCCTTGTCAGACAGGTTGTTATTTAAGTCAACGGCTGCTTTTGCTAGCGACTTAAACAGTTCTTCGTTCTTGTCGATATTAGATGCTTCCTGTTCAAGTTTTTTTAGCATTTTCTCTTCTGCCTTGGCTAACTCTTCTTTAGTGTCGGCCTTCTTAAACTCGTTAAGGGCAGTTTCAAGCTGCTCGTTTAATCTCTTCTTTTCTTCGTCTGTAAGTTCTTTGTTGTTTTTTATTTCTTTCTTAAGCTCTTTTATTACGTCTTTTTTCTCGTTGATTATTTTGGCTATTTCTTCCTTGTTTTTGGCCTCTTTTCTTGATGGTGTGTCTATCATTGAAAGGCCAACAATTAGGCTTAGTAATAGCACAATTATTCCTATCTTTTTTATGTTGATTTTGACAGGAAACAACTTTTTTATATTGATATTTTGGATATGAGAAAATGCTGATGAGATGACTGCATTGGCTATTTCATCATCCTTATCAATTAGCTCATAGGCTGTTGTTACACGCTCTTTTAGGTCTGCTTCTTTATCTAATTTAAGCGCTGCATTTTCCATTTTTTCGCGCTTAATTAAGGCGATAATTAAAGCTGTTATTGCTGCAACTGAAACGATTAAAATCACATAAGTTTTCTCGTAAATTACCGGGAAAATCATTGCAGTTAATGTAACTATCAAGCCTGCAATTAAGCCAAATATTAGTGCTACTCCTAGATAGTAAAATGTGTTAATCAAGCTTATTCTATCAGCTACATTTTTTATGACTTTTTTTATCTGTTTTCTCTTTTCCAAAATATCACCTCCTTAAACTTTACAACCAGGTATTATTAGTTATCATTGCCCATACTATCTGCATTATCAGTTACAGTATCAGCAGAAGAATTAACAAAACTATCTGGCATATTATTATCATTCGGATTATTATTTACTGCATTTGCAGCCATCTTATTAGTCTGATTTATATTCTTAGCATTTGCATTCCCCCTACTATCTGATAAGACATTCTTCTTAGACTTACCCTTAACAGGATTGATTGCTCTAGCTGCCAACTTCATAAATCCCTTGGTTAATAGCAGGTGCACAATTATAGAAAATAGAGTCCAAAACTGTGTTACAAAATATACATAAGGCATAAGGTTGGACTTAATTTCCTTGCCGACATCCTTTATTCCAATTCCAGTAAAATCAGTTATGACCTGATTAGCAATCAGGACAGCCGGATTACCTAACAAAAGAAACGGAGCAAAAAAGAATTTATACTTTGAACTATTCAAATAGCTCGTAGTATATTCTATAATTCCAATTATTAAACTGAATAAGGTAATAGAACCAAAGATTAAAACACCTATAATTACAAACGCAAGTATTATTGAAGATATTGTTTTCTTGGTAATAGAAGAACAGAATATTCCAATTGAACCTGCAAGGGCTGAGGCAACCAATACAAGTATTATAAACTTAATGATGCTAAGCCATGACATTCCTCCAAAGATAAATGCTACAGACATAATTGGAAGACTGCATATTACATACAAAAGCACGCTAAACATAGCTGAAAGCAGCTTGCCTCGAATAATTGACATTGTGCTGACAGGTGTTGTCAAAAGCACGTCTAAGGTCTGTCTCTCGCGCTCGCCTGCTATTGATGATGCTGTAAAAATAGGTATTGCAAGGCAGATAACAGCGCATTGAACAGCTGCAAGTATAGGATAAATCTGCATAACAGAAACATAGTCAATTCTTCCAATATCACTGCTTACTATGCCCTGGAAAATTGGCAATGCAATAAGCATTAATATAAGGTTATACAGTGCAAGCTGAATAGATATCTTAATTGAGCGGGAGTTTACTATCAACTCTTTATTAAGTATAGGATTAATTCTTAAGCTCTTAATTTTCTCCACTGTTATCACCCCCGTTCATAATCTGATCAGCTGACAAGAAATCATCAGGCCCCTTCTTTGGCTCTTTATTGCCTGTTAAGTCAAGGAATAAGGTCTCTAAGTTAACCTGCTCTTTTTCAAATCCGATAAGCTTTACATTCCTTGAAATAAGATTTGAAATAAGATTAGCAACTGCTTCATCATCACCATTAATCTTAGCGATTATCTCGTCCTCATTCATGGAAATGTCACTGATATTTGGCATTTCCTTAAGAATAATTACTGCCTCATTCATATCACTTAAGGTTCTGATATGAATTGGCGCCTCACCGTGCATCTTGTCGTTGATATCGTCAACCTTGCCAGATGTCACTAGTCGTCCTTTTTCCATGATACCTATACTTGTACACATTTCCCCAAGCTCAGGTAAAATGTGGGATGATATAAGGATTGTCTTACCCATATCTCCTAAATTTCTAAGTATCTCCTTAAGCTCGTATCTTGCTCTAGGGTCTAGACCTGACGCTGGCTCATCTAATATTAAAAGCTCCGGATCATGAATCAGGGCTCTTGCCACACAGAGTCTCTGCTTCATACCACGAGACAATCCGTCAACAAATGAATCCTGTTTATCGCTCAAGTTTACAAGCTCTAAGAGACCGTAAATAGTTTCTCTTATATCATTTTTGTCATAGCCATACATAGAGGCGAAAAAGTCCATATATTCTATAACCTTTAAATTGTCATAGACTCCGAAGAAATCAGGCACATAGCCTACCTTTCTCTTAATAGCCGAGCTACAATTTAGCGCATCAATTCCATCGACATAAACCTCGCCTGAATTGGCCTTTAATAAGCCACACACTATACGCATAGTTGTAGTCTTACCAGCACCATTTGGTCCGATAAATCCAAATACTTCACCTCTGTCAATATGAAGATTCAAATCATTAAGGGCGGTAAATTTACCATATCTTTTGCACAAATGATTAATTGTTAGCATTATAATTCCCCCCTCCTATGATCGGTGCATATGTATCCATTCCATCAACGTTTGGATTGACATATCGAATTTTAATCTTACTGTTATAACCGTCGTCTTCAATATAATCATCAGTCAGACTAAAGAAGTTAGAATTGGCATCTGCAAATATCTCCTCATACTGATTGCTTTGATTGTTAAATATAAAGCATCGCGCCACATTATCGATTCCATCAGCATTTCCAAAATTTAACAGACTGTTGATCTTAGCTGATTCAAATCTATAACTAACTACCGCCTCAGAATCAGTTAAAGACCCAGTAGTTGTATCAAGATTGCCATCTACACTATCAATAAAGTCTAAATTGATATTATATGAAACCAAATTATCACCGCCAGCATATCCAACGCTTTCTGTCTTGTGAACTACAACCATTCCGTACTGATCAACCTTTTTGTCATCAGTAACGCTTCTAGTTGCGCCTTTTTCAACGGCAAATATTTCAAAGTCTGTCCCAGATGAATAACTGTAGGTCTGTAGCATATTAATGTAATTACTTAATCTGCGATATTCTTTCGACCAAGAATTGCCAAATGTCCTTGCCACTCCATTATTAACATGTACCAGATCTGGAATTTGCCAGATATCAGATGCCTTTACAGCATCATCAAGATTCACTTTTTCTCCTAGTTTAATTTCAGAAAAATAATAATTATTTCCAGAACCTGCAATTACAACATCTTTTAAGTCATGTCCTGTATTATTAGTTAAACTTCCCGTTAAAGTTACACTATCAGAGTCAAATGATATATCACACGATATATCCCCGTCAGCACTAACATTTCTAGTCATGGATAATTCAGAACTAGAAAATGCCTGCTTAGAATCAACAGTTATCATTGTGTGATCTGGTTTTTCCCATAATATAACCTTCTTGGCAAATGCATCATCCTCCACCAAACCAGGAAGAAAACTATTCGAATAACTGTAGGTATTGCATTTACTAACATCCTTAAGCTCTGGCAATAAATTAACAGTTGTTTTACCCTTTTTAGGTCCAGCTATACTAACATACATTGTCTCGTATCTGGCATTTTCACTAATTTCATCAAATGCTAAATAGTTAACCGAGATATGTCTTACAAGTTGGCCAAGACTAGCAATATACATGATTCCAACAAAGATGATAGACATTATAGGCGCGATAAGCCAGAGCTTATTAACCTTGTCCATTTTCTTAAGGATCAAGTATCCAATAGGGCCAACTAATAAAATGTAAATAATTAGCACAATATAAAAAACAACAACATTAGGTCTCTTTGAATTGTCATTCATAGTAATAGCATCAGAAGTATTTAATTCCTGCGCACCAGAGTTAATAGTTGAAAATGCAACATTCTCAGCAATATTAGCAGGCAACGCCTCATAAAGAAGCTTCTCAAAGATTGCAACTCTTGCATCCTCGTGCTCAGCATATCCACCTCTTCCTAATGAGAAGTTAGTAACTATAACTGCGCCGTCTCCAAGATACTTTACAGATGCAATCCCAGATTCTTTGCTAAGATTATTAATCTCATTTGCATTATCAACCTTGATGTTAGCGATATCCAAATCCATCTCAATGCTGCTTTCAGAAATATTAACCGCCTGATCTGGACTAACTTCTACGGTGCTAGTCTCTTCATCTACATCTGCTGTAGTAGCGTTCGAATTATCTACATTCATAAAATCATACTTCGTATAATTAAATGTTACTTTCTTACTTGAAAGTCCTGAGACAGAGCCAGAAATTAAATCATCAGGCAGACCGCTTAAAACCTTATTGTACTCTGCCCCTGTACTTACTATAAGAACTCCTCCAGCATTTACATAGCCTTTAAGAGCAGAAAGCTGTTCTTCGGATAGCTTTGATGTATCAAAGTTATCAATAATGATAGCGCAGAGGCTATTAAGCGCTTTAGAAATGTCAGGAAATGTCTCTTCGTCTAACTGCCCTGTACTAATCTTGCAAATTGCACCTGCATTTAAGACCTGAAGATTAACTCCGTCAAAATAACTGATTCCGGCATAATCGTCACTCAAAATTCCAATTATATTGTTCTCAGTAATCATACCTGTACTTAAGACATTATTGATAAATTTTTTCTTATATACTTGTTTTTCTTTGCTGTTATAAATCTCGACACTAAGAGAGTTGGAATAATTTGGCATAACCATTGAGATAACTCTCGTCTCATCCTTGGCTATGCTTATCTCTCTAGCAAAATGAACTTCATCATTGGAGTTGCCGTATTCATTATCTCCTTTGGCAACTAAATGGATTGAGCCTTGAAAATCATCACCCTTGTTAGTGACAATAAATCTAATAGGCGCTGATCTTTCCGGCTTATATAGGCCGTCAATTCCGTACTCTATATCAATATTGAATTGCTCATTGCCTAGATGCGTATTGATCATTTCAGTGGTCGTATCAACATCCTCTGCAATAGAAATAATAGACATAGAATTAAAAGCTATCAGCACTGAAAATGCTATAGCTAAGCAGAATGAAAGACATTTTTTAAAATGCTTACACATAATTTAATTACTCCTCTCATTTCATTTATAGCGCTATTATAACACATAAAAACAGCTAGTAAAGGCAATTAATTTGATTTTAAGTCAATATTAAGATAATCTTAATAAACGGATGTAACATTATTCTCACTTTTAAATGAGATAATTCTACTTATATCATGTATTAAGGAGTTTTATTATGTTTAAATATAAGAAATTAATAGCAATGCTTTTAGTTATAATGCTTAGCCTTAGCATTTGCCTAGATAATAGTTTATGTCTTAATAAGGTTAATTCTGAGACCGCAAGCACTGATGTGTCATACAATGCGTCAGCTAACGCTTCATCAGATGCTTCTGCTAACGCTTCATCAGATGCGTCATCCGACGCCTCTTCTGATGCTTCAGCAAATCCTACAAAGCCTATAACACCTAGTGTATTTTACGAGGATTCAGCCACCGCTAAATCAATAACCTTTAAATGGAGCAAGACAGCTAACGCAAGAGGGTATCAGATTTGTTACTACAACGAAGAGCGAGATAAATGGTACTTCTACGGTGGACCAACTAACAACAAGATTACAGGAACAAGCTACAAGATTAAAAGCAAGACTAATGATAAAGGCGAAGTGCTTGTCGATATAAGTGCAGGCAAGACAATGAATTTCTACTTAAGAACTTATATCATTTTAGATGCCAGCGGCAATCCTACTGCAAGCGCTGATTCAACTACTACTGTTAAATATAGCCCTAAGACTGAGGCTCTTGAATGTTATACAGGTCCTGAACAGGTATTTAATCCAGTCCAAAAAAACTACACAGCAGGGACAATAAGCCTAAAATGGGACAAGGTAGATAATGCCACGGGATATGTCATTAAACGCAAAAAAGCAGGTGAAAGCTCTTATAAAGAGATCGGCCTCTCAGATAGCAATTCATATAAGGACGGCTCTGATAGTGCTTTGACTTCTGGATCTACCTATTATTACAAAATTTGCGCCTACAATGTCTGCGATTGCTATCACGGCAAATATAGCGAATATATTAAAGCTTCAACTTGTCCTGACAACCCTGTCACAACTATTAAGGGTGGCGACAAGCGTTTAAGGCTTAACTGGAAGACAGTATCTGGTGCTTCAGGCTACAAGATTTACCTCGCCTCAGGCAATTCGTACAATCTAATTGATGACTTAAAAAGCACAGAAACAAGTTATATCATTAAGGGACTTGACAATTCAGTCAAGTATAAGACAAGAGTATTCTCATATAGAAACTTAGATGTTGGCGAAGAAGAAGATGCTTACTTTGAGGCATCCGGCGTCACAAGAAGCGTTAACACAAGCGTCGTTAAAAAGTCTAACTCTAAAGCATCTAGATATAAGAACAAGAAAATATTTAAGACATCAAGCGCATACGAAGATCTAAAATGGTTTAAGAAATACCTTAATTACAGCAAATGCTACGCTATACCGGGAACTCTTAACACCAACTCAGCAGGCTTTAACTGCACGCATATGTGTCCACAAGCTATTGCATTTGCTAAAAATTACCTGCTTATGACCTCCTATGATTTCATTGGAGAAGAGCGAAGTGTAATATATGTATTAGATAAAAAAGATAAAACTTTACTTACAACTATAGCTGTTCCTGACAAGGTTCACCTTGGCGGAATTGCCTATGATGGTACAAATGTATGGCTATGCCATGGTGAAAGGCTTGGCTGCATTAAGTTTAAGGACATTGAAGCAGCGGCTAAGGAGGGCAAGAAATTTGCCGAGCTTCCTTACGAGACGCTTCAAAATACCAAGACCACAGCTTCATTTGTCACATACTATAAGGGAATGCTTTGGGTTGGTAAAAATGCAGAGATAGGCTCTCAGAAAATGTATAGCTACAAGATTAACAATAAATCAGGCATACCTACTATCACAGCCTACGATTCTGTAACAATACCTGACAGGGTGCAGGGAGTGGCATTTATGCCAAATGGCAACTTGGTTTTATCAAGGTCTAACCTTTATCTAAGCTATATGGCATTTTATATTGCACAGCTTAATTATTATAAGCCTAAATGGAGTGGTGATAAGATAAGCTCAATCGGCTCTACTACCAATACAATCCCTATGCCTACCATGAACGAGGGCATAGCACTAAATGGTTCATATTTATATGTTGTTTATGAGTCGCCAGCATTTTCATCTACTAGTTATCCTATGGATAGAATATGCGCCTTTAAGAAAAAAGGCCTAAAAAAGAAGAAATAAATAAATCCCGGAGGAAAGTTAATCCTCCGGGATATTTTTCGTCAAAAGATATATAGTCAGTGATCAAATATAATCTACTTCCAAATTCCATCAGCTCTGGCTTTCTTAAAGTCGCATTTAATGGCTTTAACCTTCTTGCCCTTTAGGTATTTCTCAAATGAAACAACATACTTCTGATCAATAAGCTGATCTAGTGCCAATTTAATGCGCTCTTTTGCTATGCCATTCTTTTTAGATACATATCCAATAGTCTTCCAATAGGTTGCTATCTTGTGCTTTCTATCTAATATATCAAGTGATTTTAGTATCAAATCATAATAAAACTGCATTTCCTGATCTTCTCTTGGCATCTCAACATATGAGTGTGCTGCCGACTTGATCATAGCGCTCATTCCGCCTTTTACACCATATACTATAACGGTTATATTAAGCTCTTTTAAATAATTGACAGCGTGTGTAAAATGCGCATCACCTGTAAACAATACTACAACCTCTGGACGCTTCTTTCTTGCTGCTATACGATAGATAGAATCCAATATAATAAAGTCTGTAAAATCCTTCTCAACTCCGACCTTCTTGCTAGGCGTGTGGTGTATTCCTGGGAATGACTTAACTAACATGTCATACTGTGCACTCATTCCACTATTCTTACTAAAGTCACCAAATATCTCAAGATCTGTTACTTCATATCTATCCTTAATCTCCTGAACCCATTCCTTAACGTCAGGCTCCATATTAAAACGATTCTGATATCCATAATACCAATGTTCAAAATCTACAAACAACGCAGCAGTCATCTTACCTTTTGACTTTTTACGTCCAAATAACATAATGACCTCCTTTCCTTATATAGTTAAATTAAGTGATAAAATCACTCGTTAAAGTGTACCACACTTAACTGATTAACACAAGTTAGAAAGAATTAGGCAAATGCTTATAGCACATTTTTATCTATTTGTCAACTACCAGTTGTGAATTCTTCTTCACATTCGGTAGTTGATGATAAAGGGATAATAATGTATTCTTCAGTTAAGGGTGATAAGACAAGTATCTAATTACCCCCCAATTTATATCCAATCATGCCGTCTGGTCGAGGGGAACAGACGGCACTCCTTTTTTAAAATATTTTTATAAATGTTGCTTTCCAAAAAAGGCGCTGCATATACGCAGCGCCTTTTAATATCATAAGCTTTAATTATTTGATCTCAACAATCCATCCCTCTGGAGCTTCAATTCTGCCCATCTGGATTCCTGTCAATGTATCATATAGCTTCTTAAGTGTAGGTCCCATCTCATCCATTCCGCTTGGGAACTCAATGTCTGTGCCGTGATCATTAATCTTGCCAACAGGTGAGATAACTGCAGCAGTACCGCAAAGTCCGCACTCAGCAAAGTCTTTAACCTCGCTAAATTCAACCTCTCTCTCCTCAACCTGCATATCAAGGTAATGCTCTGCAACATAGAGGATTGAACGGCGGGTTATTGATGGTAAAATGCTTCCTGACTTAGGTGTTACAAGCTTGCCATCCTTAGTGATGAAGATGAAGTTAGCTCCACCTGTCTCCTCAACCTTGGTCCTTGTTGCTGCATCAAGATACATATTCTCTGCAAATCCCTTGTCATGTGCATCTACGATTGCATGTAAGCTCATTGCATAGTTAAGTCCAGCCTTGATATGACCTGTTCCATGAGGTGCTGCTCTATCAAAATCAGAAACTCTGATGTAGATAGGTTTTGCTCCACCCTTGAAATATGGTCCTACAGGAGTTGAAAATACTCTGAACTGATACTCATCAGCAGGCTTAACTCCGATAACTGCGTTGCTACCAAACATATATGGTCTTAGATATAGAGTTGCGCCTGAACCATATGGTGGCACATAGCTTTCATTGGCCCTAACTACCTGCTTAACTGCCTCTACCCACTTGTCCTCTGGGAATACTGGCATCTCAAGTCTCTTACAGGTGTCAGCCATACGAGCTGCATTTAAGTCTGGTCTAAATATAACTGTTCTTCCATCCTCTGTCTCATAAGCCTTAAGGCCTTCAAAACACTCCTGTGCGTAATGGAGAACACCTGCATCCTCACTGAGTGTAATTGTGGAATCCTCAGTGATAACACCGTCATCCCATTTTCCATCCTTGTAATTGGATACGAATCTCTTGTCGGCAACATGATAAGCAAATCCAATA
>JAIKVP010000265.1 GCA_024685635.1 Lachnospiraceae bacterium | reverse complement strand
CATCCTCTTCATTCCCACATTCATCACAATTATATCGCCTCTATTCCAATACTTCAGAAAAAATAACATATTGTATATGATACATTCGTATAATCTATCAGTTAGAATGTAATAAAAAGAGGTGATTTATCATCTACGAAGAAGAGTTTACAATTAGATTAGCTAAACTAAGAAACAATAAAGGTGTCTCTGCACGAGATATGAGTCTATCGCTCGGCCAGAACCCTGGATATATCAATAACATCGAGACAGGTAAAGCACTCCCATCTATGTCCGTTTTCTTCTTCATCTGCGAGTATTTAGGTGTTTCACCCCAAGAATTCTTCGATATTGATACCAATCACCCTACAGAACTTAACGATTTAATCAGCAACGTCAAGCTACTCGATGAAGAACAATTCAATAATATATCCGGAATTATTCGCGCTCTTGTATCACATACATGACAGTTCCCACAAAAGTGAGTATATCATACAATTCTCACATTCTTATTCATCGGTAACAAGACATTGTTTCACGGAAACAAAAAAACAACCACTCAAGCGAGCAGTTGTTTTCACAATGTTACAGCATAAATCATCAAAAGAATCTACTTACCTATAACTTAAGTATTCATTTTCACACCTCAATCTCTACAGCTATCATCCTTACGCCATCCCTGTTCGTATTAGACACAGACACCTTACCCTTATTCTTATTTACCTTTGACCTTAGTATATACATACCAAATCCGTGCCCTACTTTGTCAGTCTTAGTTGTAGATCCTTTCTTAAACATACTGTTAATTACTGCATTCGTCACGTCGGGGCCGGCATTCTCAACACGAATACGATACGCTTTACTATTACTATTAGGCGCCTGACCAACAGTTACGTAAATGTCATTTGACTCTTTACCACAATGTTCAATAGCGTTGTCTATCATAATTCCTGTAACATCAATTACATCAAAGTCACTGAGTTTACTCTCATATTTGTTGTTCTGAATAGTAAAATGCATTCTATAACCATTCTTCTCAGCATAAAGCATCTTCTGGTACAGCAGACCTGCCAGTAACTTATTATCTACATGCAATATGTTATAATCCGGCTTCTCACCCTCATCATTATTCTTAGTGAGCTTATATATCGCATCTTTCATCTTTTGGTTGTCAACATCCAAATCAAGCAAACCTCGAAGTGTCATTATATGATTATTGTACGAATGCTGCGTCATTTGCACATTGTTAATCATTTCCTCAACAATCGGAAGATAAGTTTCATAATATCTGAATTGCTCATTTCGTCTGCGCTCTGACATTTCCTCAATTATGAGTATAACAATCGCAATAAACGCAATCAACAAAGTAACTTTATTGGAAACTTTATAAAAGAATATATATCCTTCAGAGAACAACCCAAATACAGAGACAAATGTTGTCGAGATTGTTGCAAGCAGAACTATAGAAAACTGAAATCTCTTCAATTCCTTCTTTAATTTCAACAAAGGGACAAGTCTAAATATGATATACAAAACAATTGGCACAAAAAAATATACTCCGACAGTCGTCCAATTCATCGGATAATCCCAAGCTACGTCAACTCCAAGTGCAGCAGCAGAAAAAAGTACTATCACCTCTGAAACACCTAAAAAGAAATACGATATCATAACCGAGATGAGAGCATCTTTAAACAAAACATTGTAATTAGCTATCAACATCAACGAACATAAGAATAGAATGATCATAAGAACAATTCCAACTATTCCCTCAGACATTCTCTGAAGGACTCCCACTGCTGCTGTCAGCAATATTGAACTCGCAATGAACAAAGGATTTTTTAATGATTTCCAAATATCCTGCTCAGCCATATATACCATCATAACTATAAAAGTAAATGACTGAATCACTAAGCAAAACACATCAACAAACGGTACCATGTTGTCACTCCTTCAACATCTTATTTTTGCATCTTTGGATTACACTTCACTCGTTATATCTCCTGCATCCCCTGTAAAAGGAATTGCCTCTTCTACTCCTTCAAGCACTATAGTCTTATCAGAAACTAACACCGACTTAATATACTTCCTATTGATAATATAAGACTTATGACACCTTACAAATGCAGGAGATAAAAGTTCTTCATAATATTTAAAGTTATGCTCTCTTGTCTTAATCTCCTCATTATGAACCGTATGAAAATACTGATATCTCCCCATTGACTCAATATAGTAGATATCATTCACATCAAGGTTAATATAAACCTTATTAGTCGTACGAATAGTAATCTTCGTATCACTCATGAACACTTCATTAAGCTGTGCCACAATATCATCGTCGCTATACGGCTTGATAACGTAAGAGTAGCAATGCGCCTCATTGACAGCATCAAAAACAAACTGCGGATATCCTGTTATGAAAATGATAGGAATCTTGTTGTATTCCTTAATTCCTCTGATTCTTTTAGCGTAATCAATTCCGTTTTGATTAACCACCGCCTCATCGATACTGATATCCAGCAGAAACACATCGTAGTGTATATCTTTATTAAGCGCATCTACCGCACTATCAATATCTGTACAACACTTAACTGCCACATCATCATAGTTCTTCGCAATACAGTTTCTCAATAGCTCAAGTTGAACAACATCATCTTCAAGTATAAGTATATTCTTATTCATAACATAATCTCCAAGTTAACTAAAGCCCACCAAATCACGTCCACGATTATACACCAACATCATTTCTCAGGTCAACTCCATCTCTCTTCTTATCCAATCCATCAAAACATCTACAATATACTCCTGCTCCTCTTCGGTCAACTCCTTACCCTCAGGAATATAATGCCACTTCCTTAAACACCCTCTGCAACAACAAGCAGTTGCATGCTGCCCTATAAACACCGGGTGTCCCTTCATAGGCGTCTGCTTACCGTCATTTTTAGGAAATGCAGGCGCAAGCCTCTTAGCCACAAAATCGCACGCATGAATCTTAATCGTGTCGTACCCTTTATCATTTACATAATCTTTATCTTTCTTAGACAAATGAAACCGACTCCTGAAAGTAGACTTAGAGAGTGTACTGATATACTAAATTTGTAACACCTTGTTCGAATAGTATATAATAATTCAACAAGGAGGACATAAATATGTCAGTACGTTATAATGATGATTTTCAGAAGCAAGTTGTCAGAGATTATATCTCTAGTGGAAAATCCAATGGAGGCAAGATATCTTTGATTTTATCGAACAAAGTGTTACAAAAAAAGCTTGACCAGTACATTTGCATTAACCTAAAACGCTTTGAATATCATTCTCATGATAATCTTTTGACGGTAAAACTACCAATCTGTCAGGAAACAACTCATTACATATTCTCAGTTCAAGTTCTTGTCGATGTACAAAATGAGAAATCAACTCATC
>JAIKVP010000181.1 GCA_024685635.1 Lachnospiraceae bacterium | reverse complement strand
TTGACTTCGTTCTTTTTTCTTAGATGAAATACTGTCCCTTAAAGAATCCATTTCCGATAAAAGATCTCGACGCTCACTCTGTAGGCGTTCCCACTTAATCTGGTCATCAGAATGCCAGCTTGCCATATTATGCAATTCTTCACCTACATCACGAAGCTGATTCCCAGTCTCACTTTTCTCTTTATATGCATAAGAAATATCTGCAGTCAAGTATGTGATAGGATATGCCCAATAATACCGTATTTTCTTAGCTGTTGCTTCCTGCTTTAGGGATGTTAAATTGATGTTATCCCCAATATGCTCAATTTCTTGCCGAACAGCTACCTGTGAATCCCTTATGTCACTTCTTTTGTCAGCAAGCTGCTTGCTAAACTGAATTTTTTGTTGAATAACCCACGCTATATATTTAATCGTCGGAAGATATTCAGATCTTTCCTGAATAATCCCTTTCAGACGAATCAAAGCAAACCGTTCAATATCCTGACCGGACTCACAATCTGAAATCGCTTGAGATACTTTATCCAATAAATCTTTTGCATCGTCCTCTTCACCAAAGTTAATCTCATATCCGGACAATGAGATAAGCCTGATTATATCCTTTACATCGGTGAAAGATGTCAACTCGTTCTGTCTTTCCCTAAGATAATCTATTTCTTTACCGATAAGAACCATCTGGTTGCTAAGAAAGTCATTGTCTTCTTGGAGTATTTCAATCTGCTTTCTCTTTATATCACGCATTTTGAACAGACATTTCCGATGTAAATACGCATCTGCATATGAGGTAATATCCTGTACCACAGATTCAAGAAAGTTTCTCTCTCCCTGTAATTCTTCTTCTAAAGAATCCCTGAACTGAAGAAGTTTTTCTTGACGTTCTGCCTCAACTCTCTTTAATTCCTCCTGGCATTCCTCTACACGTCTGTCATATTCGATTTGATAAGCATCTACATGAGCCCGAAGATCTTCAGCTTCCTTCCGGAGGGACTTGTTGATCAAGAGCCTATGAGGCATTACATAATCCCATACACTCATAGCGCTCCACCCCCATCCACAAGGCATAAGGCTTCATCAAACGAAATGTATTGACGTCCGACCATCAATTCATCCTGCTGGATGAACCATGTAATTTTCTCGATAAACGGCATTAATAACTCAGCATCGCCTTCTTCTATCAACTCATGGAGAGTCTTATTGATTTGTTCATTCACCTCATTCCTATGACGCATATAGTCAAGAACACTAGAATGCTCAGTCTTTCTGTTTTTCAGTTCTTCTACAAGAGAATTAACATTACCTTCAAGAACCTCATACACACTGATATACTGCATATATGAATTGGCGACATACGTATTAACTGACTCCCTAAAATCATCCTGCATAACCAACCTTTGCTCTTTGAAGACAGCGTTCAGCTCAGCAATTCTCTTTTGATGTTGCTCTTCAATTTCCCATAATGCTTTTTGCTTTTCTACGTCAATGCTAGACAAATCATCTTCCAACTGAACAGCAATGACTTTTATTGCTTTTTTATGGATGTTATACTCACGTAGATCTGAAATTAGGTTATAGCAAGGCAAAAGATCTTTGAATGACAGCCGAAATTCAGATATGCTTTCCATCGAATCCGCAAAACAATACAGTTTCTCGCAGCCACTTAATTCTATATTTGAATTGATATCAGCAATGCATTCACAATAAGCTTTTTGAGCATCCTTGTTGGCAATTCTAATAATAGCGTTTGCTCCGATTCCGATTAGAATCCCACCAACCACCGAACCTATCACAGTACCAATCGGACCTAAACTGGATCCGATTGCTGCACCTGTAGCCGCAGCCGTTTTTGCAGATGTAAAGAGTCCTACACCCTGTAAAAACACCTGACTACTAAATTGCCCCGCAATCTGACCACCGATTTGTCCCGCCGCCCATGCGCCAGCAAACCCTGCTACAGATGAAAAAACATTATTAACAGAGTTACAGAGAAGGTCATCAGTATCTATCGTCCGTGTCACGAAACACTTATAAAGATCTTTTGCAAAATCTACCGCCACATTTGCAGTGGCCATAATCGGAATAGCTTCAAGTGAATTTGAAGCCACCTCTTTTCCAAGCATCTTTCCGAATAGGTGAACAGATCCGGCGATTGCACCTCCGCGGACTCCCCCTTCAACTGTTCCGCACAAAATATGTTCTATGCTTTGAACGAATTGATCTTCTCGTAGGTCCTTCCCGTTCTTAATCACTCCGACAATTTCTTGAACCGTAGTAAGAACAAAACCTGTAGCTGCGCCAGCCTTAACTGCCTTGCCCAGATTCACCTTATTCAATTCATCAATCTTCTCTTGTCTTTTTGAATATTCAGGTGTTGACTGAGCTTTCATCTGTTCAGCCAGTTCGGCCGCCTCTTCTGGTGTAATAGAATCAGAAGTAATGGTTTTTCCTCCAATGTCAACTTTTACTGTATCATTTACACCCTGCCCGGATCCACCAACAAACTGCACATCCTGATACTGCGGATTGTTCATATCCTTAACATATGCAGAAACTTTGTTATGAATCTTAGACTGATAATCAGCCGTTCTCATAGGCTCATCCCACGGATGCTTTCTTGTCCATATGGAGATATCCGTCTCCATATCTATGCCAGAAAGGACAGTACCATCTGGCATCTGTCCTTTTGTGTAAATACCAATTTTAGAATTGGATACGCCCTTAGCAAGAGCGTTTATTTTCATAGTATTCTTAAAGTATTCTTCCGCAGCGAACCCTTTATACTGTTGTGTCGGTGTCCTTACCGGTAACCCTGTAGATTTGGCTATGGCAGACTGATTCATGGCATTTGGATAATTGTCAATGGCAGACTGAAGACTCTTAGTTTGTATACCAGCTTGTGTCGCCTTACCCTCTAATGAAGCATCACGAATAACCGAGGAAGCAACTTCATCCCTGGAAGAAAAATCGAAAAGACCATCAAAACTGATGTCTTCTCCTACTCGTTTTGTACCATCAAACAGATTACTCATAAAAATACCCTTTACTCCACATTTCTTTCAACTGTTTATAATTATTAACCCCATCCATTCTTTCGCCAATCGTCGTGGTCATTGCAATCATAGCTTTCATCAACTTCAAGAGGATCGCATTCTCAATCAATATCTCCGTCACCAACCTCCATACAGAGCATATAAATAACTCCTAAACAGAACCAAATCTCTCCACAACCTCGACCATCTCGTCCGTCAGTCGTTTCTTGCACTCTTCCTTCAGCTCATCCGGCACCCCATAAAACGCCTCCGCCATACTTCCAGCAATACAGGTAAGTGTATCGCAGTCTCCGGCAAGCGAAACCGCCGTACGTATCACATCCTCAAAGTCTTCACTTTCAAGGAATGCCGTGATTGCCTGAGGAACAGTATCCTGACAACTCTCATTAAAAGTATAACCGGGACGGATTTCATCACATGTTCTTGACAGATCGTACCCAAACTCAGTCTCTATGTAATCCCTGATCTCATCCTTGGATGCTCCTGTCCTTGCCATAAAGATAGCCGAAGCGATGCTCTCAGCTCCATTTATACCCTCAGAATGATCATGCGATACCTCGGCTGTCCATCTCGCAACCTCTCTGGTCTGCTCAAGTGTATCGTATAACCACCCTACCGGCGATACACGCATAGCTGAGCCGTTTCCCCAACTCCCGTAGGGCTGAGGGTTCGGATCAAGAATCCATCCGTAAAAGTTACCGCCATATCCGGCGTTGGGATACTTTCTCCCCCAACGCTGCATGGATTCTATGACTGCTTTCTTCACTGTGTCTTCCGTCACTTCGCTGATCCCCATCAATGCATCTGCCAGTGCAATAGACATCACCGAATCATCTGTAAATGCTGACCTCTTAACAAACAGCGGAAACTCCTTTGTTTTCCCGTTTCCGTCCTTTATAAATTCATAAGTTGAACCAATCATGTCAACAAGTATAGCTCCGATTATATACTATTGATCATATTATTTCAACATCAAAATACGTACAAAGCACGAGATTACACATGTTTACGCTACGTCAATCCTTGCAGGATACATATGCTTCCTCATCCTTTTTGTCCTTTATCAGTGTCATAAGCAAAAGAAAAGACAAAACACAGATAGCCGCATCGACGATAATCCTGATAATCCGTAACATAAGACCTCACCTCCTTACAAGTTTTCATCAAACTCATGTGCTTCAGAATACAGGGTAGCTCACGCTACCCCATACTCCTCAGGAAAGTACTCTTTAAAATACGCCTGCTCCCATATCGCCTTAGCA
>JAIKVP010000154.1 GCA_024685635.1 Lachnospiraceae bacterium | reverse complement strand
ATTCCTATCAACCTTAATATATGTATTCTTAGCATACTTAGCGTTCATGAAAACGTTAACAACACCATTCAACCACATGTTATAACGCTTTGAGTCTGTCTCTTTTAAGACCTTAGCTGCTTTATCTACCAAATCGGTGGTTGCTCTGGTATCGTAGTTTAGACCTGTGTCACGAATCAACACAGAGAATCTCTCATCAATGTTATCTAGGTTGTAATCTAAAGATGCATTAGGATCTTTATAATCGTAAATATCTCCGCCCGCTGTAGAATTAGAGGTTTCATATGCAGAAGCATCAAGCGATACCACCACCCTATACTCATTGCCGTTAGTGTCAAGCTTTCTTACAGCGTTAGAACTTAAATTAAACAAATCGCTAGGAGTCGTCTCAAAATCCTGTCCGATTGTTATATTGTTTTTAGTATAAACTAAAGTATCTCCACTTTCAGAATAGTTATACCCAAGTTGGGTTGCTCCAGAACCGCTAGCAGTTATAACATCAGAATTCTGCTTGAACTCCTCCATAACTCTGGCAGCATAGTCTGTTTCAGCCTGGGTTAACTTAGCTGTTTTATTCTGTTTGAGCAACGAGTTAAATCCCGTTAGCATCGGAAATAGCATAATTGCAAAAATAGCCATACTAACCAGAATCTCGACCAAAGTCAAACCGGCGTTGTCTAGTTGCCATCTAGGCTGTGTCTTACCACTCATTGCCTTCACTCCATTCAATCACATAATAATTAATTGCTACTCATACATGTCGAATTTCATACTAAATAGTATTATACTCTCCAATTATGATAATTATCTAAAAAAATACGTTAAAATATAGATTAATTCTGGATAGTTGTGCAGACTTAACCACACCACTACCCAGAATAATTATCGTCATATTACTCGTGAATTGTTACCTTACCAATACGAGAAACTATTTTAACTCTAGGGTTCTCAGTATCATCTCCATCAACAAGAACATTACATGTCATATCAGTCTCGTTATCAATAACAAGCTTAACTCCACTTAAATCCTTGTCATTCTTACGCTTGGTTGACTGAATCAAGAGATCAAGTGTATCACCTGGCTCAAATTCAGAACCTTCCTCGAAGTTCTCAGGATATGTTACATTGCCAATGTTATAGCTAGCGTAATACTTTACACCTACCATAAAGAACTTAACTGTTGCATTAACCGATTCATTAACGTTAGTTGAAATCTCAGATGCTGCATCACCCTTAGCTCCAATAGCAACAGCATTGTTATTAGATGAACTTGGATTAAGTGAAACATGATAATCATAGTTAGACTTAATGCTTCTTCCGTCATCCATCTTAGAAGAAATGTTTCTATTAACATCACTGTTACCCTTATCAGATGTAAAGATATTGTCACGACCAATTTCAACATCCTTGATATCAGGCTGTGCAAAGTATCTCTGATCAGATGTGATAGCATAGAGGTTAAGGTTAAGAGAACCTGTTATCTGTTGCTCTTCATCCTCCACCTCTTTATCAAATGTTACCTGCAATGTATCAATTGTCATACGGTCGTCACTTGTCATAATATAACCAAGCATATTCTTGATACCTGCATAACTACTTTCAAATGTTACACTAATAGGTGTAGATATACCTACAACGTTGGTATTATCCATAGGCTCTGAGCTGTCAGAATCAGCAGCTACTGCTGTTTCTGTTGTCGCAACCGCCTCAGTTGTTGCAGCAGGATCTGTCGCCGCTGCATCTGTTGTCGCCGGAGCTGCAGTTCCATCTGCGGCAACTGCTCCACCACCACCTAATGTATAGAAGTCAGTTATCTCGCCAAATCCCTCACTATTCATGAAATACTCGATATCTTCATCAGCCTCTAAATCGCCTAAGAATTTAATGTAATTCTCTTGCTCGATACCGTTAGGAAATTCTTCCATAATCTCAGCAAACTCCTGCTTGTTCTTGACAATACCAGCCTCATAGATAGGTCTGTCAGCTTCTTTAGCCTGAAGTTCAGCAAGTCTCGCCTGTAAGGTTGCAATCTCTCCGTCAAGAGCCTGTTTAGCCTCGATGTTAGGCTTGATTCCCAATAACACCGCGCCAACCGCAACAGCAATAATTAATACAAATAATATAGCATTCTTAATATTTCCACTCATGTCTATCGCCTCCTTACTGAACTACTTCGTCTGTTGACTGACCACTACTGTAGCTACAAGTTATACTAAAGGTATACTTCTCAGACTCATCTTTATCCTCAGCCTTCTCCACAGTAATACCACTAGTATATACATCCTTAACACAACTGATAGTCTTAAGCTGCATTATGAATTTTGCGATAGAATCATAGCTCTCAGCTTCACAGTTAAAGCTGTTTCCGTCTGCTGTCAAACTTAAGTCTGTCAAAACGACATCCTTAGGAATCTTATCTTCAAGAGCTTCTACAAAGGTCAAAGCCTGTTCATTAGGAGTAACTGTAGACTCGTACAAAGCTCTAATATCCTGCACCTTAGCAGTTGTTGCATCGTATTCCGATATGATATTCTCGATATCCTGAATAGCTGCAATCTGGCTCTCTAATGAAGCTTTTTCTCTCTCTGCATTAGTCTTCATCATACCAGTAACAACCCAACCACCTATAGCAGCAATTGCAACTAGCACAAGAACAATAGCTAGAATTCTAGTAGTTGTTCCACTTCCAATCGCATCTGATGCAGAAGCTCCACCTGCTGAAGATTTCTTGCCTTTCTCTCCAGCCATCTTGAAATTCATAGGATCAAAAGCGGCACCTATACTTGCAATCAAGTATACAGGGTTATATATCTGCATATTGATTGTAGGATCAAACTTAACATTGTATAAGCTGTCCATAATCTTAGTTGAGATATTGAGCTGAATTTTAAAGAGCCCCTCAATACCTCTGATTAAGGCTCCATCGCCTGTCAAATATACATCATCAATAGGCTTGTCTGGATTCTTAGAAGCATAGAAGTCCATAACACGCCCAATATTATTCATAAGATATCTAAACGCTCCTGTAGCGTTATTGTCATCAAAATCTACAGTTATAAGTCTCTCGTTCTGGAGTAATGTCATAGCTGTTGCAGCGTCAACATTACGTTCATCCATAACCTCTTGTACAACTGCGTTAGTTCCATAAGGAACAGTACGCTGTAATAGAAGTGTATCTCCCTTAACGATGTTAAGGATAGATGACTCTCCACCTAACTGTATAACCATAGTTGTACTGTTAGCACTTATCTGTGTCTTAATAAGCTGAAGCATTGCATTACCGATGTAATCAAGTGCCTGAACCTTAAGTCCAGCTGCATCAGCTAATTCGTAGTATCCTCTAACCATCAACTGAGGTGCTGCTACAACTAAGACACGCATCTGTCCATCAGTTGTTGCGCTCTCTAAAATAGAATGAGATACAACATAATCTTCAATATTAACCGGGAAGTAATCTGAAGCATTGCCAGCAATAATTCCAGCAACCTTGCCCGGTTTAACCTTAGGTATCACTACCTCTCTGTTAACTATCTTGGTGGAAGTAAGTACGAATATAGCATTCTTATTACTTATTCCATTGCTTACGAGTTGATCCTTAATAGCAACCGCAAGCGCTTCCTTGTTTCTTACAAAGCCATCCTCGTAAGAGCCCTCTGGCGTCTCGAAGATGACTGCATTATGAACCGTCGTGCCTTTCTTAGCAGACGCTGTAACCTCAATAATAGTTACACTCTCGTTCGTAATGTCGATTGTTAATACTTTACTATTACTCGCCATGTCTGTTTGCCTCCCTCGCAATTCAGTATTTTATTGATAAGCTCTAAGTTGCAGCTTCTCTAACCTTTATATTATTAAACCTGCAGTCTTATGAGCCTAACGTCCCCGCTAACCATCTGATATCAATCAGATACAGATGCAATCCGCTGACTGCAAACAAGCCAATTACAAAGATGTATCGACGCATGCCGAGTACATGCCTAATCGGCTCAAAATTACTAAAAAACACAGAATATAAACTTCAATCTATTATAAAGATATCAATCTATAATCTGTGCAGAGCATCAAAAAGTATAAAGGTGCAGATAATATACGATATCATAAAAGTACTCGTTTACCCATCCCTCGTATCTATGTACTTATTAAATTGCCCCGCTAATGCATATATCAAAGTTATATGCTAACTTGATAATATTACATAGCGCAGTTTCACTGCGCTATGTAATTGTTCATTAAAATCAAACCAACTGTTTCACAAAAGCTCTCAATTAGCTAATTGAACCACGTGTAGTAGTAGCCTTACCATCTAACTGATCTGAAAGATCTGGGATAATCTCAAGAACACTATTATTACCAGGATCTTTTGCACCCTTAGTAGCAATAGTACCTGTTACCTTTAATCCAATGTAGATAGCATCATCAGAACTCATCATAAACTGGAACTGTCCACTAGTAATCTTTCCACCACCAGCAAGCTTAGTTGTCTTAATCTTCTGGAATGCCTTAAGACCACCAGAAAGATCTGAATCAACAGCCTTCCAATATGTGTCAGTACCAGGTGCAGTAGGAACGTCTGACCAAGATGTTGTGTTGTACGGAGCATAAGCAGATGCATTCTCATCTGAAAGTGCAGTCTGCATAGATGACTGGATAGTACCACCATTGTTAACATCACTTGAACGACGTGACTTAGCAATGTACTTGATAAGTGCAGGAGCTAATGCACCAGCTAAGATTGCCATAATAGCAATAACGATGATAAGCTCAACCAACGAGAAACCTTTGTTGTTCATTTTCTTCATAGTATCTCTCCTTTACTATAAATAGGTTAATAAGTTGCTTTATTATAACTGCTTAAGCAGATATAACCATTATGAAATTATAAGTTGTCCATATTCTCGTACATTGAAAGAAGCGGACCATAAACAGCACCTACGATACATCCTACGATTCCTGCTAGGAATACCATAATAAGCGGCTCCATTGCTGATGTAAGTGCCTTAGTAGCTTCTTCAACCTCCTCATCAAAGAAGTCAGCTACCTTAAACATCATCTCCTCTAAGTTACCAGTCTCCTCGCCAACATGAACCATCTGTGTAAGAAGTGGTGGGAATATACCCATATCCTTAACAGGCTTAGAAAGAGGAACGCCCTTAGCAACCTGATCCCTAGCTTCAAGAAGCTTCTCTTGAATAATCTTGTTAGTCATAACCTTAGCAACAGCCTCTACCGCATCGATAAGAGGAATACCTGATGCCATCAATGTACTTAATGTTCTAGCAAATCTCGCTGCAGAAGACTTAATCGTAAGATTACCAATAAGAGGGAACTTCATTCCCATCTTTGCAAAGAAATATTGTCCCGTGCTAGTCTTCTTAAAGAACTTAATAAGAAGCACAAGACCTACAACCACAGCAATAAGTATATACCACTTGTGAATAATAAATTCTGATGCAGCAACCATTATCCTAGTCATAAGTGGTAACTCCATATCCATATCCATAAACATAGATGTAAAGTTAGGAATAACTACTACCATACAAACAATTACAACCACCACTGCTACGATACATACAATAACAGGATAAGTAAGAGCGCTCTTAATCTGCGCCTGTAATCTACCATCCTTTTCAAAGTGATCAGCCATACGAATAAGTGCAGTCTCTAATGAACCTGAAGCCTCACCAGCCTGAACCATGTTAATAAGAATAGGTGGGAACACATCAGGATGCTGTCTCATAGCATCAGCCAAGTTACTACCTTTCTCAACCGAAACCTGTAAGTCTCTTAACGCTCCTTGCATCTTAGCGTTAGTTGCCTGCTCTGCAAGCATATCCAAAGCCATAATAATAGTAACACCGGCGTTAAGAATAGACGCAAACTGCTTACAAAACATCGATAAGTC
>JAIKVP010000112.1 GCA_024685635.1 Lachnospiraceae bacterium | reverse complement strand
TCATTCTTAGTCATACTAGCCAAAGTAGACTGTAAAACATTCAAAATAGATGAATCTGTGGACTTGTTGTTTGTATATAAATTGCTAAGTGCAGAGCTAATAGAATCACCGTTAGAAGACCTAGAAGTCGAACTTGTCCTGTTGCTCATATTAGCTACAATATCAACATAATCATCTACAAAATCCAAGTAATCCTCATATGTATAGCCAGTGTCAGACTTAGTAACTGTCGCAGTGCTGCCAGTTAGATCATCAGTATCTGTAGCAGCCTCACTAACCTCGCTAATCATATCAGTTTCCATATTGCTAGTAAGGTAAATGTCTCTGTCGGCTACAGTATCAAGCATCTTGTCTAATTTGATATCGCGCTGCATTTTCTTGATGTCAGCCGCGGTTAGGTAAGATGGAACTGGATTAGAAATGTCAGTTAAGACAGAATTAGGCTTGTTTACATTGCTAGCAATAGTGCTTCCATCAAGCTTGATTCTTTCTGCTAATGAGTTATCAGCTCCAAGACCGTTGTAGTAGAAGTTAAGTACACGCTTGATAGCAGTCTGAAGATCTTTATATGGTGGAACTCCGCCGTAGCGGTCAACTGCTCCACTACCTGCACCGTAAGCTGCTAAAGCCAAGGTCACATTGCCATCGTATTTTTTAAGGTGAGCTGCTAAAAGCTTAGCACCTCCCATGATATTCTGCTCTGGATCATAAGGGTTAGTTACCCCTAAAGACTTAGCGGTTTCTGGCATAAGCTGCATAATTCCGATAGCACCTGCACTAGAAACAGCATTGGCCTGAAAACGCGACTCTTCGTAGCCGAGTGCCTTAAGTAGATTGACGTCCACGCCGTATTTGTTAGAAGCGCGTTCAAAGATGTCGTTAAGCGATGTAGGGTTAGCCGCCCCACTGACGCTAGACGTCTTAGCAACTGGACTTTCAGATAAAAAAGTGTCAAATTTAATGCTTGAATCCCCGCTATTCTCTTTCTTAGAGGCAATAGTCGCTGTAGAAAACTGAGTGCCGTCTACAGATGAAACTGACATATTTGGCATAGGATTACTCCTCTCTAATTTCTGAATATTCAAACTTTACCGATACCTTTTTATTATAGATAAAATATGGCTATTTTACAAGAGAAAACTTAACAGACCTAGCTTAAGACTCAAGAATAAGATAAAACAGACCTAGCTTAAGACTCATGAATAAGATAAAACAGACCTAGCTTAAGAATCATGAATAAGATTAAACAAAACTATTCTGATGTTATCTAAAGTCATATGTGTTATAATGAAGCGTAATAAACCTATGGAGGTGCGTTGTGGAAAAAAATCAAAAATTAAAATGGCTTGTTGGGGCTTTTATTGTTATCTTGATGATTGTAAAGCTAATTGCACTCTTTGATTCTAATTCAAACAATAACCATGGCAGCTTTGGCAGTAACACCTTTAACAATACAGAAAATGCAGTCGTAGCAAATGATAATACAGTAAATGAAGACACAGCAAATGCCAACATAAATAATGAAGACTCAAATGCCAACATAAATAACGAAGAAGCAAATGACAATGATACAACAACAGCTGAAACAGAAAGCATTTTAGTCAAAGGCTTTAGAAACGCTGAACTAAGACACGATCATTTTCTTAAACACGGTAGGTATATGGGCTTTGATAATGAAGAAGATTACGAAAAAGCGGCACTAGCTGTAGTTAGCGCATCTGATGTTCTTCACAAAATAGAAGCGGAGGACGGCGATGATGTCTACTATCTTGAGAGAAGCAACGAGTTCGTGATCGTATCGACAGATGGTTATCTTAGAACTTATTTTTATCCGGATGACGGCAAAGACTATTTTGATAGACAGTAGCTAGTTTGTTTTCACTATGCTGACTATCATTTAACTTGCACTAATCAGGTTCAAAATTAAACCACACTAATTCTTGCTAGCCAAGCAAGATATAATGTATAATCAAACTATATTACTAAAACTTTAAGGAGGACTAAAATATGAGATGGATGAGGGCACTTTTTATGCCACCTATTGGCCTAGGAGTAAATGGAAGCAGGGTGACAGGCTGTAAGGAGCATATCGCTCTTTCAAGACTTGCGGCAACAGAGGGAATGGTTCTTCTTAAAAATGAAGACAGTATTCTACCAATCAAAAAGGGCGCTAAAGTTGCGCTTTTTGGCAAGGGAACGATTGATTATGTTAAGGGCGGCGGTGGCTCAGGCGACGTTACCGTTAGCTACATTAAGAACCTATACGACGGAATGAAGGAGAAGGAGCAGCAGGGCAAGGTTACTGTATTTGAGCCTTTAGTTGACTTTTATAAGGACGAGGTTACTAAGCAGTACAAAGAGGGTTCAGCCCCAGGAATGACCGTTGAGCCTGAGGTTCCAGCAGATTTATTAAAGCAGGCGTCAGCATTTACAGACACGGCTATTATTAGCATTTGCCGTTATTCGGGCGAGGACTGGGATAGAGCTCTTAAGGGCTTTGACGGACCAACTGTACTTGACCAGCTAAATGAAACGCCTGACTTCTACCCTGTAACCAAGAAGTTTCTAGAGCAAAGCGAGAAGATATTTGACAAGGGCGACTTTTATTTGACAACTAAAGAGCAGGCGATGGTTGATCAGGTCACTGCCAATTTTGAAAATGTTATCGTTGTCTTAAACGTAGGCGGAATGGTTGACAGCGCATGGTTTGCAGACAATGACGACATCAGCTCAGTCTTGATGGCTTGGCAGGCTGGCATGGAAGGTGGCCTTGCAATCGCTGATATTTTGGTCGGCGACGCATCACCATCAGGCCGATTAACAGATACATTTGCCAAGGAGATTACTGATTATCCTTCAACAGATGACTTCCACAACAGCATATGGTATTCAGAATACAGCGATGATATATTCGTTGGATACAGATATTTTGAGACTATTCCTGGTGCGGCTGGCAAGGTCAACTTCCCATTTGGTTTCGGTCTTAACTACACAGAATTTGACTGGGAGGTTGTTGACATTGAGCCGGGCGACATTGTAAACACTGAGCCTATTGATTTGACAGCTGAGCAGGCCAAGAACATAGACATCTACGTCACTGTCGATGTGACCAATGTTGGCGACTACGACGGCAAGGATGTTTTGCAGCTTTATTTTGAGGCGCCAGAGGGCAAGCTTACTAAGGCCAAGCGCGTGCTAGGTGGCTTTGCTAAGACAAGACTATTAAAGCCAGGCGAGACTCAGAGAATTACACTTAGAATCTCAGTTCCTGAGATGGCTTCATATGATGACAGCGGCGTTGTTGCTAAGTCAGCTTATGTCTTAGAAGAAGGAAGATACAAGGTTTATTTAGGAGCAGATGTAAGAGATGCGTATGAACTTTTAGCATTTGACCTTAAGGAAAATGTTGTCGTAGAGCAGTTATCAGAAAAATGCAAGCCTTACAAGCTGTCTAAGAGACTTAAGGCAGATGGAAGCTTTGAGGATTTAGAGGTTTCAGAATATCCAGCTGACCCTTGTGTGTTAGATAGAATTCCTACTGAGGGCTATGAGGGCACTATTCCTTATGTTATGGCAGAGGAGAATAGACAGAGAGTTCCTTGGATTGAGAATAACGACCACACACTTGAGGAGGTCGCTGACGGCAAGATTAGCTTAGATGAATTTATGGCGCAGCTTAATATCGATGAGCTTATACATTTGACCTGTGGACATAGGGGAATAGGTATTACAAATACTGGTTCTATGGGCGCGATATTTAGATATGGAGTGCCTACTATCAACACTGCGGACGGTCCTGCTGGACTTAGAATTGAGCCACAGTGCCAGGTTTATACAACTGCATTTCCTTGCGCTACATTGCTTGCTTCTACATGGAATGAGGATATTGTTGAGCAGGTCGGTGTCTGCGGAGCTAGAGAGGTTAAGGAGCAGAATATTGGCATTTGGCTGACTCCTGCTATGAATATTCACAGAAGTCCTCTCTGCGGAAGAAACTTTGAGTACTATTCTGAGGATCCTTATCTCGCCGGTAAGATTGGCGCTGCTATGGTCAGAGGTATCCAGTCTCAGCATATCGGAGCTTCCGTTAAGCACTTTGCATGTAATAATAAGGAGACTAACCGTAAGGAGTCAGATTCAATTATTTCAGAGAGAGCTCTAAGAGAGGTTTATCTTCGTGGCTTTGAGATAGTTGTTAAGGAGTCTGATCCTTGGACAATTATGAGTAGCTATAACAAGTTAAACGGTGTTAAGACTTCTGAGAGTAAAGACCTCTTAACCGGCATTTTGCGTGATGAGTGGGGCTTTAACGGAATTGTTACATCTGACTGGTGGAACCATTCTGAGCACTATATTGAGATTAAGGCTGGCAACGATGTCAAGATGATGAACGGTTATCCTGAGCGAGTTAAGGAGGCTCTTGATAAGGGTGAGATCAGCGTGGATGAGATTAAGATTTGCGCTAAGCGAGTTTTAGAGATGATTCTTAAGATGGATTAATAGAAAATGAAAGGTATATAAAATGACACTAGCAGACGTAAGAGTTAATATCGACAGAGTCGACAAAGAAATCAAAAAGCTATTTAAGGAGAGGATGGAGCTTGCTTATAATGTCGCTGAGGTAAAGGCAGAAACCAACGACGACATCTTTAAGCCAGACAGAGAGGTTAGCATAATTGAGAACTTAACCGCTGATGTGGATGATGATATCAAGAAAGAGTACATTGCCCTTATCAAGCGTATCATGGAGATCAGCAGAAAGTATCAGTACGGCAAGACCTTGGAATTAAGGGATTGTTTAGACATTAGATATTCATCTAATCTTATGGAAGTCAAAAAAGCAGCCATGATTAAGCCGGAACTTTACATTTGCAATATGATCTCTAAAGACGATATTTTAACGGTTGACAGCTTTGATGAGATAGCAGATTTAATTGAAAATAACAGCGTTGAGGCTGGCATAGGAATCTTAGAGGATGTTAGTGTTAAGGCATCTGATATGCTTCACTCAGTCTTAGTTGAGAGAGAGCTATATATCAATAGATGCGAGCTTATCAACGACAACGGCATAAAGAGAAAGGTTGCCATGTTTTCTAAAGAACTTACAGTTTTAGAAAATGATAACAGGCTAAAGATTATGTTTGTCTGCCATAATAGAAGTGGCGCCTTAGCTAGCATTTTATCAATGATTTCTGATTATGGAGTTAACTTAACTGAGATTCATTCTAGACCAAACCGCAAGGAGCAGTGGAATTACGAGTTCTTTGTAGAACTAGAGGCGAACTTCTTAAAGCAGGAGATTAAGGCATTAGTCTTTCAGCTTATGAATGAAACCGAGCAGTTTAAGATATTAGGAAGCTATAGCTGCGAGGGAGATTTTAAATAATGAAACTCTATAGCTGCGGAGGAGATTTAAATAATGATAATCTATAGCTACAAAAGAGTTTTTAAATAGCGAGAATCTATAAGTGCCAGAAGGATAGCCTTGTGGCACTTTAATAATAAGAATATCAGGAGGTAGAATATGTTTGTAGAACATGAAATTGCAATACCATCAGTCCTTAAAGTAGGCGACGGTATGCTAAGCAATATGGGCGAGATATTAACGGGCAAGGAGATATCTCACGTTGTCTTATATTTTGGTAATGGCTTGATTGACTTATTTGGAGACAGGGTTGTTAAGTCTGTAGAAGCGGCAGGAATCAAAATCCATGAGATGAAGGAGCTAGACAGCGTTGATATCGATGACATCATTGATTTAGCATTTGCTGTAGATAATGAGGTTCAGGCGATATGTGGTATCGGTGGTGGCAAGGTAATTGACGCCGCTAAATACGCGTCATACCTTAGGAAAATGCAATTTATAAGCGTTCCAACATCAACCTCTAGCGATGGCTTTACATCTTCTTCTGCATCCTTAATTGTAAATGGAAGAAGAAAGAGTGTGCCTGCTAAGATGGCTTATGGAATCGTGGTTGACACAGAGGTCCTAAGAACAGCGCCAGTTAAGTTTATTCATTCTGGAGTGGGTGATTTAACCGCTAAGATAACATCACTTTATGACTGGGTATATGAGGAGCAGTGCGGTGTTACTGTGGTTGACGACTTTGCGCTTATGATGGCTAAAAAGGCTGTCAATTCATTTGTCAGAACACCGTTTGAATCTATCACAGACGGCTTGTTCTTAAAGGAGCTTGTAGACTCTTTAGCAATGAGTGGAATTGCCAATGAAATAGCAGGCTCATCTGCACCTGTAAGCGGAAGTGAGCACCTTATTTCTCACGCGCTTGATTCA
>JAIKVP010000092.1 GCA_024685635.1 Lachnospiraceae bacterium | reverse complement strand
CGCCACGTACGTACCTGGTATAGTAACACCGGATGATCCTGTAATCGGATTTGAAAGCAACGTTATTACAATTACATGTGATACTCCGGAAGCTTCGATATACTATAAATTCGGATCCGGTTCATATCAGGTTTATTCAGGTCCTATAACAATCAATTCAGATGTTATAGTATATGCCTACGCCTCACTTAACGGAGTAAATTCTGATACTGTATCATTATACTGCCATTATGTAGACTATACAGGCGAATATTTTACAATCGAAATGATAAAGAGTGGGTATATTTACTTCTGTAGGACTGAATCTACAGGTTATACGGACCTTACAGTAGAGTATTCAATAAATAACGGCAGCTCTTGGAATAACTTTACATCTTCACTTAATAAGATAATTTCTTCAGGACCACAGTTTCAGAACAGTTCAGCTTCAAGGATATATGCATCTGCAGGTACAAAGGTAAGATTTAAAGGTAATAATACTTCATATTACAAGAGACAGCTTTGGGTAAGTAATGATTTTAAGATATATGGCAATATCATGACACTTATACTTAATAACAGTGAGTCTTCACTTGAAAATTATTCATTCTCAGGATTATTCTTTAGAAATAACAAACTTACAAGTGCTGAATCACTTATACTTCCTTCAACCGTAACAACACATATTTATGAAGATATGTTTAATTACTGTACGGCACTTACTGATCCGCCAGTACTTCCGGCTACTTCAATGGCCACAGGATGTTATAGAAGTATGTTTGCTAATTGTACTTCTATGGTATATACACCTAAGCTATTAGCTCAAGTACTTGATATAAATTGCTATGAATCAATGTTTTATGGATGTACCTCTCTTACAGATGTATGGGGCGGACTACCTGCTACCACGCTTGTTACAGGCTGCTACGGACAGATGTTCTACGGATGCAGTTCACTTGATTCAATAGAATGTCTTGCTTCAAATCCTTGGTTCACGGTAAATCAGAGCGGCAGCTCATATACTATAGACTGTCCTACATATAACTGGATTTATGGAACGAAATCAAGTCCCGGTATATTTACTAAAAACGCTACAGCTGACTGGAATTTTACTTCATCTTCTGTACAGAGTATAGAAACGATAAGAAAAAATTCAGGTATACCGGAGTTATGGAGCGTATATAACAAATAAGATAAAAATTTAGAATATAGGATCTTTGTATTATAAATTCTAAAAGTTAATAGTAAAAAGATCCTATATTATTTATATATGAAGTGATTGGTTAAAAGAACAATAAATCCATAAAATCATGATTTAAACTTAAATGGAAGATTCTAACGGACTACAAAAAACATTTAAAGAGTGTATCTTAGAAAATATCTGGTTCAAAATATTATCTTTCTCTTCTATTGTGCTGGTATTCACTTCATTATTACTTCCTCCTATGGGTGTAATTGATCCTTCTGTTGTTTCTGCTACAGGAGAACTATTAGGATGGGGTGCATTATTCACAGTAATTAAAGCCATCGATAAAGGTAAGGGAATATCTGTAAAACACGGCAACACTGAAGTGGAAGTAAGAAAACAACAGGAAGAACAAGAAGAACCATCTGAAGAAGAATAAACTTAAAAATATCTAGATATAATAATGAAAACAGCAAAATATTTTGATTCACTTGAAGACATGAGAGCATATTTTGTTTCAGGAAAAGTAGGTAACCAATATCTTGTTTACGTAAAAGATTCTGAAGGACAATATGTACTTTATACTTCAACAAATAATATAACCGGTGCAGGAAAAGAATACGGCGGCTATATAGACGAACCAGGAGAAGACCATGTTTCACCTGAAGATCAAGAATTAGTTGACGGTATAATTGGTTTAGATAATGATAATCAGGAACAACCTGAATAAAAATATATTCAACTAATTGAAAATGAGTTCAATAACAGAAAAACTTAGACAAATATATGCTACGAAAGTATCTTTAAAAAGTTCACTTGATACAGAAAGTGATGTTTTTGAAGTTTATCCTAGTTTAGTAGATACAACAAAAGAGCAAGAACAGGCTGCTTATACGGCTTATACAACCGTAAAAGAAGCTTATACATACCTTGAAGGCGCTTATACTAATTTAGATAATGCTTATACTAATTTAGATAATGCTTATACTTATCTTGATAATGCTTACAGCGATTTAAATACTTCTTATAATACGCTTGACAATGCTTATACTAATTTAAATACCGCTTACGGCACACTTGAAGTATCATATACGGCTGCAAATGAAGAAATCAGTTATGCAAATACATTGGCTGAAGATATTATGACAAGTTCACCTACCCCTGTTTGGGAAAAGAGATTCATGACAGATTTGAATTCTGCTTATTCATATATGACCACTGATGTTAAACCAGACGGTAAATTATATACATTATATAAAAATGACGCCGCTGCTGAAATCTGGGGCGGTTACGAGCAGGCAATGTATATTTATCAAGAAAGCGGTAATACCAAATTAGGTTTCGGAATACCTGGAACGGAAGGAATTGAAATTACTAAAGTTTGGAACCAAGTTATAAATAAAGTTATGTACGACAGTACAGCGACCGGAAATTTCATATTTCAGATTTCACAAGAAGATACAAGCGATTTGTCTGTTATAGCACAGGCAATTTCTACGGGAGACGGTTTAGCTATAGCAGGTCCTCATGGCAGCAATACAGTTATTTATAATAATGAAATCGCCTGGGCTGAATCACATACCGGAACAAATTATCAGAACTGTAAGTTCTGGAAGTTGTCATTCGCACTTGAAGACCAGCAAGGTACCGGAGCAGTTTTATTAAATGAAAATACATTACCTGCTGATGTATTCAGTGCGCTTGGAATGATTAACAACGGCGGTGTTTTCATTACCTATATTGAGGATACCGAGGATTACGGTTTTGTAATAAGCTTTATCTTCGGCGGACCTAATATTGGATTATAATTATTAAAAGATTTTAAAAATATATCGATATATTAAAAATGGCAGATTTAGTATCTAATTTACAATCTATCTATAATACAAAGTTGCAGATTAAGAGTGCTATTGGTACAGATTCAGATGTATTCAGTGATTACCCTGCTTATATCTCTGCTATGGTAGACTCAGGCTATACCTACGTTACAACTAACGGTGACCACTCAGTAAACGGTTACGCCTATGTTAACGTAAACGTACCGGGCGCCACAGAATATGACCATATAGAGATTTCAGCAAACTCACAGGTAAACGTAGCTGCTTATAACTACGCTTACGTTTCAGTTCCTGTTCCTCCTGGATATATTGTTCCTGAAGGCACAATCAATATTGATACGGTTGGAACACATGACGTTACCGCTTATGCAAATGCTGATTTTTCTGTTCCTGCGGGATATATAGTTCCTGAAGGTACAATTAATATTGACACGGTTGGAACACATGACGTTACCGCTTATGCAAATGCTGATTTTTCTGTTCCTGCGGGCTATATTGTTCCAGAAGGTACAATCAATATTGACACGGTGGGCACACATGACGTTACCGCTTATGCTAACGCTTATGTAGACATTACTATTCCTACATATGTATTTGGTTATCAAGACATTACTTCAAACGGTACTACATATGCAAGCACTTACGGGCTTGACGGTTTCACTTATGTTACTGTAAATGTACCTACTGGAAGTTCAATCCATGACGGATTAACACCTTACACTGCTTTCACAGTTGACGAATTAATATCCTACATGAATGAAAATTACAATCCTGGCGATCCTCAGACAGCTGATGCATTATATGTTAAGGGTAAAATCGCAAATGTAATATATACATTCAGCGCACAGTATCCTTCTTGGAGAGGTTATCTTACAAATGACGGTAATTTCTATTATGAGACAGAAAATCCTTCAAATTATGACTTATCAAAAGATTTATATGTATATGGCTGCTTCTGGGAAAGCACTCAATCACAGTTATGGGATTCTTTAGTAACACCTCAGGTAGCCGTGGGGGACGAGGTAATTATCCTTGCACCTGTCGCTATCAATAACAATGGACGTGTGGGCACTCAAAACGGTTATTTATACTCACACCAAAAGCCTGTAACAGGACAATTAACTGTTTCACAATCAGGCACTTATGATGTTCAAAACTATGTTTCTGCTTATGTAGATGTTCAAGGTGGCGGCGCTCCTACAATGAGTGTTTCCGGACAGTATGGTGTTTATGACGGAAAATATTTCGTATATGATACAAACAATTACACTTATTTAACATTCAACGGACCACTTGCAAATATGAATTTAGGCGATACTGTTTCAGGTACTGCTGAATATGCGGATTTTGACGGTTTAGGAAACAGTTCTACATATCTTTTCAAAAACTTCAGCGGAACAAGTGTTCAGGATCCTAACAGGGTTTATACAAACTTCACTGTAGGAAGCTATTATGGTAACAGCCAGACAATTATTTATACTATTAGCGGCAGCGTAACTTCACAGTCTACAGAGCTTTATTCTGAAGGCATGATGGCAACTTATTCATTACCAAGTAATTACAGTGGTCCTGTAATTGAAGCAGGTTCAACGGTATACTGCTATGTTTCAACGACTAATGCGATGGCTATGACCCAAAACTTAATAAATGAGGTAGTTACTGTATTTGCGCCAACTTTAACAGGCATGAGCTATTCTACTGATAATGGAATGACTTGGAATTCAATGAATTATGATTCATTAACAGCTTCATATAGTGTTTCTGGATTAAGTAAAACTGTTTCTTCAGGATCAAGTGATAACAGCATTTATATGAGACAGGAATTCGACAATTCTTCATATAAATATGTTTCTCCATATATTGAGTTCAACAGTGGTTCAAGCAGCCCTATTCAGATGACGGTAAGCCCTAATACTATGATGAGCGGAATTCAATTATATAACATGAGCGGTAATACACAGGAAATAACAGGTTTAGAATATAGTATTAATTCAAATTATATTTCTGTTTCTTTCCAACCAGTAGTAGAATACGCTTACAGAATAGTTGAAACAGATTCAACGGGTGTTCCTACTGGTAATAAGTATGCTATGCAGTATGATTCAGCATCTACAAGATGGTATTATAACAACTATAATGGAGAAAGTATGGATTACTTCTATATTGAAAAGTTCATTGTAGGACAGGGTACAGGTGTTGAGGATTATAAAGTTGCTTCAGACAGCACTATGACAGAAAGCACATATTATACTGTAAATACTGGTAATACCGGACTTCTTCATTTAACCGATGATACTAAGAATAAGATTTACTTCAGCTTAAGCAATATGTATGTATGGTATATGAATGAAGCTTATATGACTTTAGTAGACGGTTGGAATAATGTTTTATGTAAAGTATATGATATGAGTGTCGGCGGATCTACATATAGTCCTGCAACAACTAAATCAGGTTTAGTATTTAAAGATCCTTTAACAGATTATATGTGGAGAACACCTGCTGCTGAAACAATTAATAATGGATATGATGGTTCATTAACACTTGATCTTGATTCTACTTCAACATTAACATTTGAAGTCGGCGGTAATTACAATATGTATTATTGGGTAAATGCTAATAATACAAGAGGTGTATTCATTCATGATACTGCCACTGTTTAAGAAATAAATGTCCCCGGTGAAATAACCAAAAGCTGCGGACACTATATCCAACGCATGTAATAATAAGACAAGAATTGAAAAAATTCTAAGAAAAACGGAGAAGCTGTGACAGTTTCTCCGTTTTTGATACCATAAGTCTCCATATTTGAGTACGGACATTAAAATAGTATAAACTATTAGGTTGAAATTTCGGGCTCAACCTGGACCAAATATGGAGCTTTTACCTTATTTTGATATTTACTGTTTTGACTGTAGAGTAGATATACATATACTTTATGATCAAACTTATTATGGATATAAACCATGGATCGCCTTGCTAGCGGTTTCTCTTTCTCTATCTCAATCCGCTCAATAAACTGCAATACATATTTTCTCTTCTCTTCAAATGATACCTCGGACAATACCACAGGTTTCTGGTTGAAAAAAAGTTTTTCCCTTTTTGAATACTCCCTGTCCAGCCGTTCAATCATATTATTGGCTTCGAGCAGTTCCTCTTTCAGCTGCCGCGTCTTCTTGTCCAGGCGGTCCTTTGTGATGGTTCCGTCTATATAGAGCTCTTCCGCACGGTTAAGCTTCTCCTGGATCTTGAACCTGTTCTTGGTTAATGTTGATATTTTCTTGAAGAATACCTGCTGGCTGGCCAGCCACTCTTCTTCAATCTTTCTCCTGTCGTTAAAATATTTATCTATCTGATCTTGAGTATAATCAAGAATGAGTTTATCTATATACTTGGCCGTGATGGTCAAGCAAGGCTTGCCGTAATCCGGATGTATGGAATATACGCCCTTTCCGAAGCCTGGTATAAGTGCTACCTTTCTCGTTTTACTGAATATCAATCCCTTGCACAGCATCTGTGAAGGATTATCCGGCTTTACGATAATATTCTGCTTATTCGATATTTCTTTACATTTATCGAAAAGTTCCCTGTCTATAATCTTCGGATAACCAAATACCTCGCCGGTATATCTTAAATCATTGATATATCCGTTTAGCCTCGCCGGCAAGGAATGGTTGGTGGAACTTTCGAAATAACCCTGGGACTTAATCTCCTTAGCAAGCGACCTGAAGGAATAAAGTCCAGTAGAATATAAATCGAACAGTTTAATTATCAGTTTTGATGTTTCAGGATCCACCTGGAAGTTATGTTCTTTATCAACTGTATATCCATATAGGATTTTCCCTCCGGCACTTTTACCAAGACTTTTACGGTATTCCACTACACGTTTGGCCCTTTCTTTCTTAAGGTTCATCTCATTCTCAGCAAACGTGGAATATATGGCCATCATCATGTTGGCGTTCTGACTCTGTTTACCGTACTTATCAATCAGTTCCATATAAGGGTAATAGACTATCCATCTGATATGATGCTCAATCAGGAACTGCCTTACAGAGTAAATTACATCCATCCGTCGACTAAGACGACTTATCTCCCAACAGATTAAGGAATCAATGGTGCTGTTAAGCAGCACCGCCTCCTTAAGCCTCTGGATACCGATCCGCTCTTCTTCACTCAGTTTGATTGCAGACTCCTTAATCTGGATTATAAAAATCTCATCTTCTTGATATCCTATTGATTTACAATAAGATACAAGAGTTTCTGTCTGTTGGTCCAGGTCCTGTTTCTCGGTAGATACACGGCTAAAAACTATTATTTTATACATAACTGTTGTGGTATTGGTTATGCAAATATAATAATTATTCTATATAATGGAAAAATAACTATAGGAATTTTGATACTATATAGAATACCACTCTATATAAAAATGATCCTGGAGCCTTCGGTTGACTCCAGGATCCCGGGTTAAACAAATTATGTATAAGTTTGAAAACTCGGGTAGCTCGACCCTCTCGGGCGGCACTACAGTACAAATTTAGAAAATGTAATCGGCTTTTCCAAATTTTTAAGGTATCTGCTGGCAATGGGATAAGGCGACGGTGGTCCAACCATCCATGGTTTCTCTGAATTCTGGTATGGAAGACCTGTCAAAGAACTGCTTTATCTCAAATTGAAGCAGTTTAATCTGATGTACGTACCTTTTACTTTTTGGCAATGATTTGTCTACAGGGTCGTTTGAATACCATAGATATTTCTCGTGCAGCAATGAAGGATACTTTTTATTCGGATCCGCTCCTTCTCCCGGAATTGCTGGATGGTCATAATCATAGTAGATTACTGAAATACCGTATAGTTCTCCTTTGTATTCCTCGAAAAGCTTGTATTTCTTCTTATTAAAGCAGAATACTGAAAGCTCACAGGGTTTGACGACGATTTTATTAAGCTCTAAGTGTCCGTAAGGCCATGGATTTACTTCTGAATCAATATGCAGTCTCATAACAGTGTTATTTTGTTTGAACAAAGTTAGTAAAAAGTTCTATTATTAATTATAAAAATATATACAAAAAATAGTATGAGTAAAAAAATCAACAATAACTTAATAAAATTAACCGATGTGGAAGATATTAACAATATTCATTGGTTTACTTCATTAAAACAAATAGAAGAATATTTCAATAAAGAAAAGCAAAGAACTTCTATAGAATATGCCATGCTTAAAAATAAGTCAATAAAACTCGGTGAATATGAATGGACGATATCTGTTGAAGACGCCGGTGACGTAATGTATAAATATATCAACTAATAATATATGGGTACGGTCAAAACATTATTATGTCTTTTTAAAGATGATGAAAAGAAAGAGTTCTGTTTAAGGAACAGGAATACGGATTACTTATTTACAGGAATAAACAAAAAATATTTTGATTTAGTTGACAGTGATGAAATATGTATTGCTGAAGAAGTAGTAAGATTAAATAAATGTTTTAAAAACAACAACTTTAGTATTATTACAATTCTTGATGCAAAAAATCATTACAACCGCGATCAAAAACAAATCAACCTGTTTAAGAATCAATATATTGATGAACTTAAATTAAAAGGATATACTTGGAATGAAGACCTTGATGAATTTAAGGTTGAATATAATGATACTCAAGAAAACAGGGAGATTTTAGAAGCGATTGAAAATTATAGAACTCTTGCAACTTTATATCAGGAAAAGATAATTAAAGTAGAAAAAATATTTAATGATAAATATAAAAAGCTTGAAGAGGACTATAACAACAAAGAAACAGAATTTAACATAAAGATTGAAAAATTAAATTCAAGGTATAACTCGTTTAACATTGAATGTAGTGAAATAAACGATAGAATAAACAAAGGCCTTAGAATAATAGATGATCTGAATGTAAAATATAACAGGCTTGATAATGATTGCAAATATCTTGAACGAAATAAAGAAACATTAGAAAAATATGTTAATGATTATAAAACAGTCAATAAATCTTTAACAGATGAATGTGAATCGATAAATAAAACGATATCAGAACTTTTAAAGAATAAAGAATCTTTAAACAATGATATACAATTACTTGAATCAAGGAAAAATATAATTGTCGCAGATATAAATAAATCCATATCATCCTTTGTTGGGAAAGAAGAACTTAATCAGAAGCTTGACATGCTTATTGAAATGATACGTTGTAATAAAAATTATTACAATGATAAATGTCCTTTATATGAAATAGAACATTTGGTTAATCTTGGTATGGAAAAAAACTTTATTATTAATAAACTTGAATCAAACGGAATAAAAATATAATATGATAGAATATGGGAATTAAAGAAATAATTTATGATACTATTTCAAAAAGTGAAAAGTATAATTCATTGACTTTTAATACTTTAACAAAGCAAGTTGAATTAAACGGTAATAAAATAAAAGATACAGATATTATAGAGATGTGTATTGATATCAAAGGGTGTCTGCCTAAAGAGGTGTTCAAACAGTCTTTGTTCACACCAAAGGTAATTAAAAGTTTTATTAATCAATACGCTGAGGATCACAGCTATTGTCCTGACATTAAAAAAAGTGAATGGTTTAACAGGATCAATACAAACTCTAAGGGTGAAATATTGAAGACATTCGAAAATGTAATCAACTTCATTAAGTATTATCCTGAATTTAAGGGAAAACTGAATTATAATGAGTTCATGTGCTATGAAAACTTTGAAGACAAGATAATTGATGACGCAGATATACTTAAATTCAGGTTGAAAGTTGAACAGGAACTGGGCTTTGATGTACCTGAAAAAGTAGAAGCTGCCGTTAAATATGTCTGCCATGAAAATTCATTCAACCCGTTTAAAGAAGCTATTGAAAGTATTTTATGGGACGGTGAAAAACGAATGGATGATTTCTTTATCAAATATTTGGGTGTAGAGGATAATAAATTCAACAGGAGCTTTACAAGAAAATGGTTTTATGCGCTGATGAAAAGGCTGTATGAACCTGGGTGCGCTTTCGACTGTATGCTTATTGTTTATGATAAAACACAGGGTACGGGTAAATCTAAGATAGTTGAATGTCTTATCGATTCACTTGGTATTAAATATGGTTATGATCAGACCATTACATGTGATAACAAGGATAAAGACAATGTTGATAAACTTAACAAAGCCTGGATCGTCGGTATAGATGAAATGAATGATTTCCTTAAAAAGAATCCTGAACAGACTAAACAGTTCCTTTCACAAAGTAGGGACCAAGCCAGGCTGAGCTATGCCAGGAGAAGTGAAACATACTACAGACATTGTGTATTTTACGGCAACAGTAACCTTGAATATTTCCTTAAAGACTATACAGACAGTTTTGAAAGAAGATATTGGGTAATGGATGCTCATGGAGAAAAACATGACTCTAAATGGTGGGCTGAAAATATGCCGGATGAATATTGCAGACAGGTACTTGCTGAAGCTAAATACTTTTATGACAATAATCCTGATTTTGTTTATAATGTACTTGATATTGAAGAAACAGAGTGGTTGAAACAAGTACAGTACAGGCATAAAACACTTAATAACGACGACTTATTACAAGAAGACATATATGCGGTACTTAATATGGATTATAACTACGATGTCGTTTATGACGGATATGAAAGGTGGAGAAATTATGTAAAATCACATATCAACGGTAATACGGTTGACGCTGTATCAACGGATGATATATTATCAGGTAATACAACTGCATATAAACTCGATTACATTGAAGTCAAGTGGTTGAAACGATATGTAAGAGAAGAATTGAAAAGAGATATTTCAACACAGTATCTTACTGCACTTATATCACTTGAATGGGATTATAGTAAAAAATGGTACAACGATGGAACAAAAAATGTATATAAAAGACATGATTTTGGAATTTAGAATTAAAAAAATCCACGTAACTTATTGATAATTAATAATATTCCAAAATATACAAAAAATATATAAAGAGTTTATTAAAATAAAAAAATTTTAAAAAATGGTAAAAAATATTTTTCTGGTAGTATATAGGGATTTTCCCGGGGAACCTTGAAATTAAATAAATGTTAATGAAAATATGAGAACAAAAAAAGATATATTGTCGACATATGTTGGTTTATTAAAAACACAGAGTGGATATGATACTAACGGTAATCCTGTTGGTATGAACGTACCATTGAAGTATATACTAT
>JAIKVP010000091.1 GCA_024685635.1 Lachnospiraceae bacterium | reverse complement strand
CTATCTTTACCATGGTCTTTTGTTGGTTAGAAGAAGTGGCACGATCCAGATATATCTTGCTCACTGCTTGACCTGTGGTTCCCGAAGAAGTCATCGTTTTCACAACATCTTCAGATCTCACTGATTTAAGATCATGCTCCTTAAACATGCGGACAGGAATAAAAGGTAGTTCTTTATAAGATTGAACCTTATTTACATCAAAATCGATAGCTTCCAGCATACGTCTATATTCAGAGCAGTTTTCCTGATGCAATTTTGTAAGCTCCACAAGTCTCTCAGTCAGTAGTTTTTCTTTTTCCTCTTTATCCAATGAATAAGGAGGTATGTTCAAAATCTCATCAAATGTCATAATAGTACCTCTGCCTTATGGTCTAAGGTGGTATTAATCACCTTTGCCATTTCTTCATAACACTGGTTGATGAAGAAATGGTTTTCCCCTAATTCGTGAAAATCAAAATGTCCCTCAATCAACTCATTCCATTTTTGGACATCCGCCAAAGCGGTATCTTTTTCGCAATAAAAGAATGTCGTATCAACAATCAACTTTTCTTGGTAGTCGCTAAACCTGTATTCAAAGAATAGCATATAGTCGGACAGCATTGGTTTAATATATATATCCGCAAATCTTTTGTTCTTTAACATTCGTTCATCAAGTCCACCAAGTTTTCTCGCACGCTCAAGTACCCTCTCTTCTGTGGGGTTCACTATCTTTCGAAGTTCAAGCGAACGATCTTTTGGAGAAACCTCTGCGGAAATGAATAGGTGTTTAATTTCGCCTTCTAGTGCTTTTCTGGCTAATATTTCATAAGCAAGCACACTACCCATACTATAGCCCATGACCGCAAATGGAATATCCACTTTTCTTCGTTTTTTGCAGTATTCTGTTGCGTCGTCTATAAGAGACTCTATACTCTGTGCGAGCGGCTCTTTGGCTCTTGTTCCACGGCCAGCGTACTCTACAGTAACAACATCAATCCGCTCATCTAATAGATCAGTTAATCTCTTAAAAGCAGCGATACTCCCACCGGCATACGGAAGGATGAATAACTGCAGTAATTTATCCTGCATAATACTGTGTAAGTTCCTTATAGAGAGTTTTCCCTGCATCATTTTTGGGAATTTCGTCAATAACGATAGTCTTAAATGCTGTTGGATTAAGTTTAGTCTTTGCAATCACGAATTCGCGCACAGGCTCAGCCATCTTTTCATCTGTCACGAAAATGTACATATGATCATCTACACCTGAACTCGCAACCTCAATCTCAAACTCACCTTTGATTAGCCTATCAATTTCATCCAGATTAACACGGTTTCCAAAGATTTTAAGGAATCTTTTTTTACGGCCAACAATATAATAATATCCATCAGCGTCAAACTGCGCCATATCACCAGTTTCAAGGCGTCCATGTCTCTCGTCGCCAAGAATAAGATCCTCGCCTTTTTCAGCGTAGCCAAGAGTAACATTTTTTCCTTCATAGACAAGTTCACCAGTAGTAAGCGGATCGTTGATCTCCTGTCCATCTGCTCCAATAAGATGGAATACACCACCAGGAATAGGAATTCCCATAGAGCCTCTTTTTTCGACTGCTTTTTCAGGAGGAAGATATCCCATACGAGCCGTAGCTTCAGCCGCACCATACATAACTACAAAGTTCTTGCCTTGTTCTGCGGCATATGCAGCAAACTTCTCATGGAGTTCAGGTGTAATCTTTCCACCTGCCTGAGTCATCGTGCGAAGTGAAGGTAACTTCATTCTAAAGAATCTGAGCTTATCTAACATCTCGTATGTATACGGGACCCCGCCAAAGCTTGTTGCCTCCTGTTCCTTAAAGAACTGCCAGAATTCTTTCTGCATTAATCCTTTATCGGTTAGGAGTAATGTTGCACCAACAAGAAAATGCGAGTTGATGATGGAAAGACCATATACATAGTTCATAGGTAGCGTAGTAATTGGTTTCTCAGTATCATCCAGTTTCAGATACTCAACAATCGACTGTGCGTTGTTGAGGACATTTGCATACGACTGGCGAACAAGTTTGGGAGATCCGGTAGATCCTGAAGTCGTTATAAGAAGCCCCAATTCATCATACAAAGGGTAATTCTTCTCATAACAGGTCTTAAGCAATGCATATTCATAAGCTTCATACTCTAAAGCCATCCCAGCAAATCGGTTGATCTGGTCTTTCGGAAGCCACAAGTACTCCGGTTGATAAGTATTCAAAAGATTATCAAGAAGTGCCTCTTCCAAATGGCTGTTAACCATTACCGGAACGATGCCATTATTGATGAATGCAGTATAACCTATAACCGAACCAATCTCGTTTCTGCAAAGTGCAAATACAAGACAGCGGTGTCCTACTTTTTCATAAAGCGTCTTTGCCTCGGAATCAAGAACATCATAAGGCATATTGTTTCCAAACTCGTCTACAAGCGCCGTCTTTCCGTAATGCTGTTGTAAATCCCAAATTTTCCCCATCAAATTTCTACTCCATATTCTTCTTTTGCTAAGATTTCTTTACCCTTTTCATATGAGCTAAAATCAATGATATCATCAGTATCAATCATGATATCAAAAGCATCCTCAAGTGCCGCGATAAGACTCATATGGCCAACGGAATCCCAGGCCTCAATATCCTGATACTTAAGGTTCGCAAGCTTATCTTCTGTAATTTCAAAAGTTTCCGTAAATGCATTGTTGTACTTCTCTAAATTTGTCATCTTTCTTTACTCCTTATTCTTTCGATATAAAATTGAACTTAGTTTTTTATCTACTTTTTCAAAATCTTCTCGCCAGTTTTCAAATTTAATTATTTTTCGTCCTTCGTCATCCTCTTTAGGTGGTAGCTGCCTTCCACCAAACTGCTTATTGAACCGGATCGCTCTTTCGTTGTCAGCAAAAATGTATCCATCAACATATTCAAGTCTCAAAGAACCAAACGCAAAACGAAAAGACAATATCTGAGCCTCGATTCCCTGAAAAGCATTATCGCCTTTAATAGCAAGGCGCCCACTCTCTGCATGGCCACCATTTACATCGTAAATGCTAATAGTCCCGATCCGTTTTCCCTCCTTGTCCCAAACCACGAAGAAATAGTCGCCGACTTTTTCCCGTTGTTTTCTGATCCATAATTTTTGCTGCTCAACA
>JAIKVP010000090.1 GCA_024685635.1 Lachnospiraceae bacterium | reverse complement strand
TATGATCATCTTCGTACACACATATAACTTTCAATTTCGCATTTTTTCTGGTCTTTCTCATGCCACGAATATTAGCATCGTCCTCATCATTCATAAGAATTGGAGCGGTTTTTTTGCTTGGCCTAGTTATAGCAAACTTGAGAGATATGTCGTCTTGATATAAAATATGATATTCAGTCCGTACATCACCTATAATGTCATCTCTTGTGTTACAATCCGTAACAATTAAATCGGAGTCGTCGATTATGACTTTTCCATCCTTTATTTTCTGAAGAGCCTCGAGGGCTCTTTTGGTAGTTAATGGCCAAATCCCAGTATTAAGATTCGTGCGATGCATAATAAGATTCCCATTCTCATCACATGGGTTTTGTGGATTGAATACAAGATAGCTCTTGCATATGCCAATAAGATATAGACGATTAAATCCCCATTCAGTTTCGTCCTCTTTGTATATTTCGGATATAGTCATTGTATGAGGATTATCAATGAATTTCTCACATAAATCTTTTAATGGTAATGACAAGGATATGTGCCCGAAGTATGGATTTTTAACGTACAAATCCTCAATTTGAATGAAGTATGTACCATTTACCAGACCATCTAGATTGAAACCATTGTAATCCCATTCAGTGTCTCGCATAACACTCAGCCTTTCTTCAGACCAACCAATCATGGTTGAAAACGAATTTCCCTTCAGAAATCTTATCGATTGCCTCAAATGCAGTTTCCAGTGAAGAATATAATGGCTCCCCTGGTATGAGAATAAGATTCCCATTCTCATCATAGAGATTCTCAGAATCAAAAGTCCATTCACTGTTTATACAATCTTCGTCATCAAGATCCCACGGCTCGCCATCCATCTCAACTTCAACTGATTGTGCCATAGGAAACATATCACGAAGTGTGATATTTGAAAAACCGGATACTGGGGATGTTTTAATATTTGCTATTCTTATGAAGCCAATAGGGCAGCTCTTCTGCGGATAGATATATAAATCTTGGTTTGCCATTGGTTCAACATCAAAGTCACCACACCCATCCACTGGGTGCATATCAATTTCAAAATTAAATAACATGATTATTCTCCTTTCACATCATTGTTTTTACAGCCCAAAGTGAGAGATCTGATAGAATCCGGAGAGTATCATTACGGTCTAAGCCCATGTCGGCTTCCATCTTCTCTATACGACCCATCATGTCGTACTTCAAACACGACACAAGGGATTTCTTATCCCTTATGAACATCTTGTCCGATACAGTGGTCCTTCCATCCCAAAACTCAACAAAGATACTGGGACCAATGGAAGGGATAATCTTATAGACAGTTTTGTTATCAGACCTAACCCCGGCAATCTGTGCAAGCCGGCCCTGAAGGATGGCTCCCTGGAATCCACTATCATCCTTCAGCCGGTTTTCCATTCGGTCACGATAGTCGTCGAAAAATACACCTGCAGTCTCGTAAGGAAAACAGACTGCTCTGGTATCATGCCGATCAATGATTTTATAGAGTTCTTCAAAAGTATACATGTTTACATACCTCCATATATAGGTTTATACAACGGAATAATATATCATTAAAATATCTTACTCCGTTGTATATTTATTGGTTTTATAACAGACAGTCTATCTTATCAGAAGAATTATCATTCATAATATATGCTAGAAATCTCATCGCAATAATCCCAACCGCTAATTCATCATCTTCATTTACATCTACCCACTGAGAATAAATCTTTGGATCTGCATATATAAAGAATCTGAATAATTCTGGAGTGGAATACTTTTTCTTACTCTTTAAGATTTCATATCCTAACTCACTAATCATCTCCCTGGTTTCTCTTGTCTTATAAAACTTATAATTGTCGTTATAAGTTATTTTACCTTTCGCCTTCGGATCATTGGTTGATACCATATAGGCGAGTTTCAATATACTATTCATAGTTCCAGCTTGCTCTGGTATAAACAACCGATTCATTCTATCACTTACAATTCTTACTTGCTCATGATAGTTTGAAATCTTCTTAAATGTCTTCTTATGGTTATCCTTATTAATATTGAGAAGAATCATCAATGTCTGGAAATACAGCAAATCATCTTCAAAAGATTCACCAGAAAGTACCTTTGTCACAAAGTCCATGGTTCTCTTTGAGATATACTTTGCATAATCCAACTTAGATTCATACTCGATAAACTCTCCATCATCATTATACTCATAAGAGAGTTCTGATAATACTCCGAGATTCTTTATAACCCATGCAATCACATAAGTTATAAATCTCATGACAAATTTATCTGTTTCAATATCAACCTCCTCATTATCAAACCATTTTGATTTCTTCATGAACTTCTCATCGATTGCAATCGCTTTTACTTCTTTTCCATAAATACTATTTTTCTCTACATACTTCTTCATCTTCATTTCATTAATCTGGAACAGAATACTGGATAATGCATACCGATACTTTTCAACCTTCTTCTTAAACTTGAAATCAGTATCAACTGTTTCTCCTGGATGCTTCAAACGAACTCCAGATTCTTTATCCAGTTCATTTACATTTTGTCTCAGTTCTTCCTTCTTTCTTTTTTCTGCTGTATTATTAAAATGAATCTTATCTTTTGTAAGAGTCTGAATAACTTTTTCTCCAGATTCTTTTCTTTCTATTTCAACCATATCAACCTCACCTCTTACTGTTTTCTCGACCTTTACCAGTTCATTCACAATTGAACTGATTGAAACGAATAACCAATCACAAAGTTTCTTATAAACAACATCACCATATTTCGTACAATGATTATTTAACTCAAGAAACATGGTATTCTTATTGATACCGAGATTCTTCAGTAGCTTATAATAATTCTTTGTGATTTCGTATGCACTTTCATTTTGTAATACATGCGCTGCTAAATACTTTTGATATCGTAAGATATCTTTTCCACACGTATCGATTATTTTAAGAAAGTCTGGTAACGGATTCTCTTCCGGGATGTCATCCAGATCATCATCACTTATTCCATGGGAACTTAATAACTTCGAAAAAGTTTCATCCTCCAATTCATATACAAATAAAGATTCAAACAGATCATCCAACGTGTCACTTAATACAGACAAATATGGATATCCTTCCATTGGG
>JAIKVP010000072.1 GCA_024685635.1 Lachnospiraceae bacterium | reverse complement strand
AATCCTTTGGTTCAGAAATAACACTTAGCTATCTCTTTACCTGTTTACTGTTTATAGGTTGTAATTTACAACTTTCGCTTTTCCTTGAACCAGTAATTAATTCAAGGCGAAACTTAAAGTCATATTCAGGTTTGTCTCATTATTCAGTTATCAAGGTCAAAAAAATCACGCAAGCTAAGGAACGGCTTGCGTTAAACGGAGAGGGTGGGATTCGAACCCACGTGCCCGTGAAGGCAAACGGTTTTCAAGACCGCCTCGTTATGACCACTTCGATACCTCTCCATGCTCGTAATAAGGATTACGTCATTATGCTTCGCTAAAATCATCAGCGACAGTTGATATATTATCATTTTCAAAATGAACTGTCAACAGTTTTTTCAAAATCTTTAAAAAAAATATTTTTACTATAATACTCTATTATATAAAGCGTTATACACAGTCAAAAAAGATACAACAATAGCCTTTTTCATTTTCATTTTTTATGGTAAGAAACTTCTTTGTTTAGTATAATAAATTAGACCGAAATATAATTACTTGCAATGAAGAATCACTATTTCTTAAACTTGGGTAGCCCCGCTAAAGCATTTGGCTTTACAAATGAGCTGCCATTTATGGGCTGCTTTTGGTGGATAATTGCAATTTTCATTTTCCTTATAATTATAGGATTAATCTACCTCATTATACTAGATAAGCTTTCAAAGAAAGATTAATTTAACTTTGTTGCTAATTTGTTATTAAGTATCAGATACAATATATCAAGTAACAAATAACATATAGCAATAAGAGACCTAATATTCAAGGGGGACATAAATATGCCAAACTACAATATTAAAAAGAATGACTGGGAAAACTTAGACATCAATAATACCAAGATCAGCGAGAGAGTTAGAAATGCATCTAACGAAGCTATCATCGCTAATTATATCAAGGATCATGGGGCATCTTTATCTATGAAAGAGCTTAGTTTTCTTGAACACCGTTTAGAAAGCTGCAAGAAAATCAACAAGGCAATCAGAGATACAAATGCTAATTTGACTGATGAATTTAAGGAAAATCAGACCAAGTTAAGCGTCGATGAGAATAAAAAGAGCTACATTTTAACAGATATTAATCAGCCTTCTTTTCAGACTGCCGACAACGGATGCTGGTCATGTTTTTATCAAATGCTATTACAGAGCAAGGGTGTTAATAATCTAACTCAGGAAGACATCAGGGCTTTTAGACCTGATTCTAATGATAAATTTAACCAGGATTCCGACATCGAGATGAACACAGATGCCAGGGTTAACGCCTGCGATATGGGAGACTTAATGCTTAGCATTTCCCCTGACTCTGTTATGAAGAGTAATGAAATATGGTCTTTTAATAAGTATAAGGGCAATAATTATGGCAGCAAAGAAGAAAAAAATAACTATTTTAACTCTGCTGTAAAAGGCGTAAAAGAGACTATAACAAATGCAATAAAGAGATACCATTCACCTGTCGGCCTTATGATGGATGGCCACTATATTACTATCATAGGTATCGAAGGGGACAATCTTTTATATAAGAATTCTATGCCTACTGCTGAGGCAAATAACAATCCAAATTACACATACAAAAAAGACATAAAGGATGTCTTAAACTCTGCCTTAAACGGTGAAAATGCAGACATTATCACTCTCACCTGGCTTGAAGACATCGAGTTATCTAAGACTAATAATAAAGTCTATAACAGCAGTGTTGAAAGGACTAGTATAAATGAAAATAGCGATATTAATATACAAGCTAAAGAGACTCAAGATTTTTATATAGATGACCGCCATAACAAGGGTAGTCTTCTAACTACAACCGGCTCAATAGATTTAGAGGATAAATACTCTGCTTTCCGTACTCACACTATGGATGGCTATGTAAAAACTGAAAAGTCATATTTTCCTAAATCAGTGAATATTAACAGGATTAAAGATAGAGCTAAAAAACGTAGCAAAGAGGACGAAAATTACTTCCTTAAGGAGCTTGAAGAAAGAAAAAACAAAACTGAAGCTATCTATAACACAATCAAAATTGCAGAAATAAACGAAGTAAATAATCCTAAGATGGAGGAAAAAGAAGAACTAAAAAGATATAAGATAAATGTAGAATACACAGGAAGAGCATTCTATAATTGCAAAAATTTTACTGAATTCAAAAACCTGTTAAGCGGAGTAGGCTGGGATAAAGAGCGCTTCGCCACTCTTTTAGCTGCCGTATCTTATATCTATAGTGCTGTGCCATTTAAGAATTTCCCAATGCATAAACAAGCTATCGACCTTGTATTTGCAGAAACATTTTTTAATAATATTAACTCTTTAAATAGCGTTAGATCGCTTAAGAATAATTTAAGAGAATTCTTAAACACAGTATTAAATGGTGGTATATATTATTCCCCATTTGGAGAAGAATTACAGCTTATAGGACTTAATAATCAAACACTAAAAAATTACAAATTACACTTAAATGAGAAAACAAAGCTCTCTATAGATTATATCAATGCATATATTAGTGCACTTGACGAGATTGAAACTATTGCACCTGATATAAGTCCATTAATTCTTGACATTGACGCTTTTATAGATGAATTCGGCGATGTTAGAACAGATGATATAGCTGACAATGAATTAATTAAAGACTTTGCTGTAAACGATGATAGCTTTTTCTTATTTGACGATAACAACGATAAAAATGTTAAAGAGGATAAGGAAGAAATTAGCGGTTTATTCGTCTTAGACGAATATAACAATATTACTGATATCAATATAAAGCATGAAAAAGATGGAGTAAGTGTTTCTGACAAATGCAAGTATAAAATTAAAAACTTGGGATATAGCAGAGAAGCGGCTAAAAAAAAGCTTAAAGAACTTGATGATATTCCAAGAGATAAAAGAGATAATGATTTAGTCTTTAACCTAATTCTAACCATTGCATACTGGAAGCCATTAGAATCTTACGAATCAGTACGATTTACAGAAGAAGATTATGATTATCTAGCACACAGATATGAGGAAGATCCTGATTTTGTTGATACAATGGATAAGTTAGTTGAATATGGTTACGGACGAATGTGGGACAATTGGGACTTGCTATGCAGATACATTTTCCATAACCCTTCAAAAGAATACCAAAAGGAAGAAGATTTTATAGAGTCAAGAGAAACAGTTGCAGATGAAGATTATATTTCTGAATTTTCTAATAATAATATTCAAAGAGCTAACAATATGATGAGAGCAGAAATAAACGCATATCAAGACTCATGGGTAACGCTTAAAGAAGACCAAGAGGAGCTTGATAGAAATCTTGAAGCATATAGCCTAGAGAAATTTAGCAGGCTTCAGAATGAATTAGCGCATCTGATTGAAACTGAAGAAAACTACTCTTACAGTAATTTGCCTTCATCCTTTTGTACACTCTTAGCTCGCGGAATTAGTTTAAAACTCATTCCTAAGACTAAATATGCTAGTCCTTTTAATGTTAATCGGGAATACAAAAAAATAACAAATCAAGCTATCAGTAATTCCAACGAATTAGATAATAGTTTTGACTTTAAGATGTTCTTTAAGGAAACAGCAGACAAAATCCTCTATAGCGATATAGACACAATAACAAAGAAATATATTGATTACGACCAAGAAGTCAAAGAAAGCGAATACTCATTAAGCACTGATGTTACGCCTTTCTTTACTAAGGATTTAAATGATTTTAATAGAGATTCAGTTATAACGAATGCTAGGAATACTATTGTGAGAGCAAATAATATAAACAGTCCTTTTTTGAGATCTGATATAGTAGAAGCAATAGACCTTGTAATTGCTAAAACTCTTTTAACTAAGTCTGCAGAAGTAACCTTTTTTGATCATATTACGGATAATAACGGCATTAATTATGATTTGGCTAACAGTAAGATTAATGAGGCTCGTCTATCTATTTACAAGGATCCTCTATTTAGGGAAACCATGCTAAAACAGCCTGATTCAAAAGACTTCTACAAGGAATATATGAAGATTAGAAACCTAAATGCCAACAAAAATATCAAGGAAGAAAATGAAAGAAGAAAGGAAATTAGCAGAGTTAAAGTTGAAGAAGATAGAATCAACGATTTTCTTCAGAATAATAAATACACAATCAGCGATGAGCAGGCTAAGATAATAAACGAGGAGTACAATAACCTCCTTAAATATAACAAGAGTAAGTCCCCTACTGATAGAATGACTAAGCTTATGAACTCACTTAAGGCTGTAGTAGATGAGATGGGAGTAGATTTAGCTAATAGGGATATCAATATGATGAAACTACAAAATCTCAATAAATATGTCCTTAAATACTACGATAAGAGACAGGGAATTTTCTTTGATCCAGTTACTGATGATGGCAAGTCAAGACTAGCCGCAGCTGAAAAGATAAGCACAGTAACTATCGAAATAATGAAGGATATGAGAAAGAAAAATCCTGAATTAGCATTAAGGAATATAATTCCTGAAAAGAAAAATGCTGCTCCTAACAAGAATAATATGTCTAAATAGTATAAATAAACCGAGAGCATTAGATTACTCTCGGTTTTTTATATAATTAACTATCTAATCATCCAATTTAAGACTCATAAACTGCTTAATATCTTCAGGCGTTGTAATCTTAAAATTACTGTAATCTCCTAAGACCGTCTTAACAGGCAAATCTCCATATATCTCCATAACCATTGAATCATCCGTAATGCCATCATGGTTCTCTGTTTGCATTTTCATATAGGCCTTAAAAATTGCTCCGTAATTAAAACCCTGAGGGGTTTGAACGATGTTTAAGCTTGACCTTAATGGAGTATTAACAACCTTCCCATCTTCAACTATCTTAATCGTATCCTTAACTGGCACAACAGGAATTGCTGCTCCTGATTTATATACCTCTTTGGTTATAGAATTAATCAAGGCAAATGATACATTAGCTCTTGCTGCATCGTGGATTAGGATGACATCATCTTCCGCCCCATTTACGGACCTTAAACCGTTAAATACCGAGTCATATCTCTCCTTGCCACCATTTATAACGGCTTTGACATTTTTAATCTTATATTCGGCAACCAGCTCGTTACAGTAGGAAATATATTCCTCGCTAGTTACTATAACTATCTCATCAACATTAGCCTTGCTAAAGCTCTTTAGGCAGTAGTAGATAACCGGCTTATCATTAACCTTCATAAACTGCTTTGGAATATCTGAATTCATACGGCTGCCTTTGCCTGCAGCAAGTATAATAGCACTAACCATATCTTACCTCTCACCAAGCTTTAGATTAGGAACGGCATTTAAGTCGTAGCCATGTCTTACGCCTTTGATATATTCATAATAGCCTGCAACGCCTATCATAACGCCGTTGTCGGTACATAAAACCGGCGAAGGATAATATAGCTTTAATCCCTCGCTCTTACATCTTATCTTCATTTGCTCTCTTAAGGCCGAGTTAGAGGCAACGCCGCCACCTAATGTGACAGTGTCTATACCCTTATCCTTAGCTGCTCTTACGGTGTGATCAACTAAAACATCAACAACCGCTGCCTGAAATGATGCCGCAACATCAGCAGTATTAACCTCTTCACCCTTCATCTCGCACTGGTTTAGATAGTTTAATACAGCAGATTTTAGACCACTAAATGAAAAGTCATAAACCGAGCCATCAACCTTAGCTCTAGGAAATGCTATCGCTTCAGGGTTACCTTCCTTGGCTAATTTATCAACCTTAGGACCACCTGGATAGCCTAAGCCTATCGCTCTGGCCACCTTGTCAAATGCCTCTCCTGCCGCGTCATCTAGGGTTCTTCCGATAACCTCATACTCACCATAGTCCTTACATATGACAAGGTGAGAGTGTCCGCCTGATGCAACCATGCAGACAAATGGAGGCTCAAGCTCCTTGTGCTCAACATAAGCAGCACTGATATGTCCCTCAATATGATGCACTCCTACTAACGGAATATTCTTAGCATAGCAAATAGCCTTAGCTGCGCCAACTCCTACTAGCAGGGCTCCTACGAGTCCTGGACCGTATGTTACAGCTATGGCATCTAAATCATCAAGGGTGACATCAGCTTTAGCTAAGGCCTCCTTGATTACTACATTAATCTTCTCGGTGTGTTTTCTTGATGCTATCTCTGGGACTACGCCTCCGTATAGCGTATGAAGTTCTATCTGTGAATCGATAACATTTGACAAGACTTCTCTGCCATTTTTGACAACCGCTGCTGCGGTCTCGTCACACGAAGTCTCTATTCCAAGTATCAATACATCCTGATCCATATTTTATCAATCCTTTTGTTTTTTTTGCTCCTCAGTCGTTGCTCCGGACAGCGAAGCTTCTTTTGATGAATCTCGCCTCCAGCCTATAATCTTCCATTTGTCATCTTCTTTTACAAGGACGTATAAATAGACCTGCTTAGAGGTGGTATTGCCAGTGAGAAGCGTGTATGTGGCATAGAGATTGGCCGTTTCTTTGCCCTCTGCCTTGCCATATATCGTCTGGCTCTCCTCGTCTATAACATAGCTCGTGAGCTTATATTTTTTGTCATCCTCAGCAGTTAGTTCAGTCTTAATTCCAGATAACTGCTCTTCTTTAGTATTGCCTGCGTTATTAAGAAGCTCCTCGGCGTATAAAAGGCGCATCTGATCAACCATACCTGACAAATCCTTGTCAGATAAGTCTTTATTGTAAATCTGCTGTAGCATTTTCACATAGAGCTTAACTGTGTCTCTAGGGCTCTTTGGATATTCATTATCAATGTCTAGTAAAAGCAGTCTGTCAGTCTCTGTAACCTTGGCGTTCTGCCTCTCAATCGCTCTTTTATCGGACACATAAGCATAGTATCCAAGCACCAATACAACCATTACAAATACTATGATTCCGGTGCGTAGCATTCCTTTATTTCGAATCATTTAACCACCTCAATCTTCAAAATTAAGCTCAACAGTCTTGCCGTCTTCGCCAAGATAGGTTTCCTTAAATATCTTTCTCGTATCCTTTAAATAGTTCTTAGGGTGAACTAATGAAGGACTATAATGTGTTAGCCACATGCATTTGACATCTGCTTCCTTAGCGAGATTGGCCGCCTCAGAAAATGTCATATGCTTGTGCGACTTAGCCTTATCTATCTCCTCATCATCGCCATACATACCCTCGCAGATAAATAAATCAGACCCCTTAGCGTGCTCAGAAATCGAGCTAACAGGCCTTGTATCTGTGCAGTAGGTAAGCTTTAGTCCCTTTCTAGCAGGTCCTAAAACCATATCAGGCGTATAAGTAACTCCGTCCATAATAACGGTCTCGCCCTTTTGTAAAGGGTTCCAGCACTGAAGCGGGATATTTTGCTCCTTAGCTCTTGCTTGATCAAACTTTCCCTGTCTGTTTAAACTAATACTATATCCATAGCAGACTACATTGTGCTGAACCTTAAAGGCCTCAATCGTAAGACCAAGCTCAGAAAATGTCTGCTCCTTGCCATCTATCTCCTTAAAGATAATAGGAAATGGTAGCTCTGGCGCAACTACTCTTAAGGAGTTCACCACTCTCTCTAAACCCTTAGGTCCAATAATTGTAAGGGGCTCAGTTCTCTCAGCATTGCCCATAGTGAGAAGTAAGCCAGGAAGTCCACTTATGTGATCACCATGAAAATGCGTGATACAAATGACATCGATAGGCTTAAAGCTCCATCCCTTTTCTCTGATTGCAATCTGAGTTCCCTCACCGCAATCAATCAAAACTGTACTACCATTATATCTTACCATAAGTGAAGTAAGCCATCTATAAGGAAGTGGCAACATTCCGCCACATCCAAGTAAACATACGTCTAACATATATACCTCATTCTTAAAAGGCTTCGATGCATTAACACCGAAGCCTTAATAATCTTAAACTATAGGCCCTTATAAGCCTTAACAACATTGTCTACTGTGAAGCCGAACTTCTCAAACAGCAAGTTACCTGGCGCTGATGCACCAAAGCTTGTCATAGAGACTGTTGTTCCGTCTATTCCAACGTACTTGTACCAAACATCAGCATTGGCTGCCTCGATTGCAAGTCTCTTTTTCACTGCCTTAGGAAGCACGCTCTCCTTATATTCGTCGCTCTGCATATCAAATAGCTCCATACAAGGAACTGATACAACATTTACACTGATTCCCTCTTCAGCAAGTGCTTTAGCGGCATCTACTGCAAGTGATACCTCAGATCCAGATGCCATTAATATTCCATCAGGAACTTCCTTAGCGCCATTAAACACTATATATCCACCCTTTAGAGCATCCTTTGAGCTGCCCTCAAGCTGTGGAAGGTTCTGTCTTGATAACACAAGCGCT
>JAIKVP010000307.1 GCA_024685635.1 Lachnospiraceae bacterium | reverse complement strand
GGCAATATCATCATGGTTGATGACGACAGAATGAGACTTAACGAGGGTGAGAAGCCTGAAATGAAGAAAGTAAGATTTAGAACCCTTGGATGCTATCCTTTGACAGGTGGTATTGAGTCTGAGGCTACAACCTTAGATGAGATTATCGAGGAAACCTTATCAGCTGTATCATCAGAGCGTACAAGTCGTGTTATTGATAACGAGGCAGCTGGAAGTATGGAGAGAAGAAAAAGGGAGGGTTATTTCTAATGCAAGGATTATTAAAGTTTATTACATGCGGAAGTGTAGATGATGGTAAATCCACCCTTATTGGACATATGTTATATGACGCCAAGCTTATATTTGCAGACCAGGAGAAGGCTTTAGAGCTTGATTCTAAGGTGGGAAGCACTGGCGGAGATATCGATTATTCTTTGCTCCTTGACGGTCTTATGGCAGAGAGAGAGCAGGGTATTACCATTGACGTTGCTTATAGATATTTTACAACAGAGAAGAGAAGCTTTATCGTTGCTGATACTCCAGGACATGAGGAGTATACAAGAAATATGGCCGTTGGAGCTTCATTTGCCGATTTAGCAGTAATATTAGTTGACGCATCACAGGGCGTTCTTATTCAGACCAAGCGTCACACAAGAATCTGTAACCTTGTCGGTATCAGAAACTTCGTATTTGCTGTAAACAAGATGGACCTTATCAATTACGACAAGGATACATTTGACAGAATCAAGAAAGAGATTCGCATGATGACTGCTGAATATGATTTAGACAGTCTTCATATCATTCCTGTTTCTGCTACTGTCGGTGACAATGTAACAGTTCCTTCAGAGAAAATGAACTGGTACAAGGGTCCTACATTGTTAAGCTATTTAGAGGACATCAATGTAAGAGGAACAAGAGATGAAGTTGGCTTTATTATGCCAGTTCAAAGAGTAGTTAGACCAGACCATACATTTAGAGGCTTCCAGGGTCAGATTGAGGCTGGAGATGTCAAGGTTGGCGATGAGATTACGGTTCTTCCATCTCATGAGACAGCTCATGTTAAGAGTATTCACGTCTGCGACAAAAAGTGCGATGACGCAGTTGTTGGAGAGCCATGTACTATCGAGCTTGACAGAGAGGTTGATGTCTCAAGAGGATGTGTTCTTTATAGAGACAGAGAACTTGAGGTAAGTAACCTATTCCTATCTAATCTCTTATGGATGGATGACAGCTACTTAGTTGCAGGTAAGAACTTCTTCTTAAAGGTTGGAACTAAGTTAATCCCTGCAAGCGTTACAGGAATTAAGTATAAGATAGATGTAAATGAAGGAACCAATATCCCATGTGAGCGCATATATAAAAATGAGATCGCCAAGTGTGAGATAGCAGTTTCTGAGAAGATTGTATTTGACGAGTTTGAGGATTGCCAGGCTTTAGGTAGCTTCATCCTCATTGATCGTGTTACTAACATGACATCTGCCTGTGGTATAGTTCTTCACTCAATGAGACGTAGTGACAACTTAGTATGGCAGGAGCTTGATATCTCAAGAGACTATAGAGCTAACAGTCTAGGACAGGAGCCTAAGACTATATGGTTTACAGGTCTTTCAGGTTCAGGTAAGTCAACATTAGCCAATGCATTAGAGAAGAAGTTAGCTCTTATGGGCAAGCACACAATGCTTCTTGATGGAGATAATGTCCGTATGGGACTTAACAGCAACTTAGGCTTTAAGGAGCAGGATAGAATTGAGAATATCCGCCGTATCGCAGAGGTGGCTAAGCTTATGAATGACGCAGGTCTTATAACGCTTACTTCGTTCATTTCCCCATATGCTAATGACAGAGCAAGGGCAAAAGACATCATTGGAAATGACAGCTTCGTTGAAATATATGTTGCAACTCCAATTGAGGAGTGCGAGAAGCGTGATGTTAAGGGACTTTATGAGAAGGCTAGAAATGGCCAGATACCTAACTTTACAGGTATTACTAGTCCTTATGAGGCACCAGAGAATCCAGACTTAACAATCAATACGGTTGGAAGAGAGATTGATGACTGTGTAGATGAGATTATTAAGTACTTGGGATTGGAGGCTTAATGAGTAAGAAAGTTATGGTTGGTATGTCCGGCGGAGTTGATTCCTCCGTCGCGGCCTACCTGCTTAAGGAGCAGGGCTACGACGTTATAGGTTGTACCCTGCATTTGTTTGATGCGGACAGCTCTTGCTGTGGTATCGAGGGCGCTTATGATGCCAAGGTCGTTTGTAGAAAACTTGGAATTGATCATAAGATTATACATTTTAACGAGCTTTTTTCTGAGAAGGTTATCAATTATTTCGTTGATGAATATAGGAGAGGATTTACACCTAATCCTTGTATTGCCTGCAATTACTATATCAAATGGCAGGCTATGCTTGATGAGGCGAGAAAAGAGGGCTGCGACTATATTGCGACCGGGCACTACGCTTATATCAAGCATTTGCCGAACGGGAGATACGCATTTAGCAAGGCTAAGTCGCAGGCTAAGGATCAGTCTTATGTTTTGTATAACTTGAGTCAGGAAATGCTTAAGTCAACGCTCATGCCACTTGGCGATTATGAGAAGGATGATGTCAGGCGTATTGCTGAGGATATAGGCTTGATGATTGCCGACAAGCCCGACAGTCAGGATATTTGCTTCGTGGAAAATGGTGACTATTACGGTTTTATGGTTAATCATTGCGGTTACAGCGAGAAGCCGGGGCATTTTGTTGACAAGGAAGGCAATATTTTAGGAGATCACCAGGGAATATCGCATTTTACTATTGGGCAGCGAAAGGGCTTGGGCATTGCCTTTGGAGAGCCTAGATATGTTCTTGGTATTAATCCTTTAACCAGAGAGGTAGTGTTAGGGTCTAATGAAGATCTCATGACAACAAAATTAAAATGCAATATGGTTAATGCTATGGCGGTGGAAAGTTTTGCAATTGGACAGCGTCTATCTGCCAAAATCAGATACTCCCATAAAGGTGAAAATGCAACAGTGTCAAGTGTCAGTGAAACAGGCTTGGAGCTTAGCTTTGACGCTCCTGTTAGAGCTGTCACTCCGGGTCAGGCAGTGGTCTTTTATGACGGTGATATAGTGCTTGGCGGTGGACACATTACACAATGAACAAGCGTTTATTTGTACAATTTGACGATGCATGTCTTTTGTTTATATCTAACCATAAAAGAAGCCTATTTGGCCTTATTTTGAATAGTTTTTAGCAAATGTTACCAAAAAACGCTTATAACCTTGTTTGTTTTTTTGTGCGGTTTACTATTGCATTATTATTAAAAATGGGTTATTATTACATTGTCGGTAAGCAATTACCGGCGCACTATATAACCCCTTATAATTATTTATACTCCCCTCATGAACAGTCGCTGGATTTAATCCAGCGACTGTTTTTTTATTGTCAAACTCTTGTGAGGGTAGTGTTTAAGGGGCTTTTCGGGGGTGGTGCTTATTTTAATTAATCGCATTTTTAGTCGCATATATGATGGAATAGACTAAGACTTTATGCTATAATTTATTAGATTATTGATGCAATTTTTCATTAAAGAAACTGCATTTTGCGAAATAGTCGCTTTTGTTGAAAATGAATAAAAGTTATTTGAAAGGACTGTGTATGGCTGTTTACGAGATAATTGCACCCTGCCATTTTGGTATGGAGGCTGTGCTTAAGAGAGAAATATATGACTTAGGCTACGAGATTAGCGAGGTTTCTGACGGTAAGGTTAC
>JAIKVP010000305.1 GCA_024685635.1 Lachnospiraceae bacterium | reverse complement strand
AGCCTCCCTCTTTAAGATAATCACATCTACACCGTGTGATGTGTTTTTAAAAACTACATATAAATTTTACAACAAATATAGGCCTATGTCAAAATAAATACGCTTATTTTAATTATAAATTTTTAGGTTGAACTTGGCGGGTTATTTCTATATAATTTGGTGACAGAGGGACGGTTCTGCTGTCACCACAAAACCAATCTAATTAAATGAAAGGAAACATACATCGTGAAACTTATAAAAGACATATTAAAAGGAGTTATTATTGGTGTTGCCAATGCTATCCCTGGCGTTAGTGGAGGAACCATGATGGTTTCAATGGGAATATATGATGACATCATAAACAGTGTTACACATCTCTTTAAGGAATTTAAGAAAAGTGTTATGACACTTCTTCCATATTTTATAGGTATGGCAATCGGAATAGTTGGTTTGGCATTTGTTATTGATTATCTTTTTAAGACATTTCCACTTCAGACTAAGTTACTTTTTATAGGACTTATTTTGGGCGGTGTGCCAGTCTTATTAAATAAGGTAAAAGGCAAGAAAATAGGTGTGGCAAATGTTATAGTATTTTTGATTTTATTTGCGGCTATTATCTTGATGGAGTTATTTGGTGGAGAAGGAAAGGCTGTTGTTCTTGAGGTTACTCCCGTGCAGTTATTATTATTATTTGTAATCGGAGCTGTAGCATCAGCAACAATGATCATCCCAGGTGTCAGCGGCTCAATGATGCTTATGATACTTGGCTATTACAGCCCAATTATGTCATTAGTAAAAGGCACAGTAGTTGCCCTAACATCTGGTGACTGGGACACAGTATTAACTTCTATTATATATATCATTCCATTTGGCTTAGGTTTGGTAGTGGGAATATTTGCAGTAGCCAAATTAATTGAAATGCTACTATCTGAATATGAGACTATCACCTATTCAGGAATCTTAGGCTTGGTAGCATCGTCACCATTTGTAATTTTAATGGGAACCGCCCTGGCATCAATAACCGTCGGCTCAGTAGTCACAGGAATCATAGCACTAGCACTAGGAAGCCTGGCAGCTTTTAAGCTTTCTGGGGATTGATTAAGACAAGTGAAGACAAAGGGGGACGGTTCTGCCGTCCCTATGTCACCCATGTCACCATCTACATCTTGATTTTTATAAGCAAATGATGTATATTACCGAATGGAGAATTGGATATATTAAATAACATCGTCGCATTTTAGGGAGATAACTGTCTCTAAAAATCGACGTTTTTTTATAGCTAGCTGTATTTACTTGCTTTAAGGAGGCAAAAAGTTTATGAAGGTGTTCAAGAAAACTGTTGGGAAAATGATGAGTTTAGCGTTAACTATGGCTTTAGTTATCGGATTGATGTCTGGTATGGGGCAGGTGGTTAAGGCAGATGAGGCTTTGACACCAGTGGAGTATGTGGATGTTAATGTAGACGAAAATACGCATGAAGTTACTACTGTTACAAAGACTTGTAGTGAATATACTGTGGTTAGTAGTACAACTACATGGAATGCAGGATGGTATTTAGTGAACAGTGATGTGACAATTTCTTCTCGTATTACCATTGATGGAGCCGTTAATTTAATCCTTGCAGATGGGAAGAAATTGACTGCTAGTAAAGGAATTAATCTTTCTGGGATAATAAATTCACTAACTATTTACGGACAAACTGCAGGTACAGGTGAACTTGTGGCTAATAGTGATTTTAATTTTTATCCTTATGCGGCTGGAATAGGTGGCAATGATTCCAGTGAGGTTGTTGGTACTCTAACTGTTAACGGAGGAAAAGTAACCGCAAGTAGTAACACTTATGGAGCCGGAATAGGCGGTGGTGGAAACCTTGATGGTACTGCTGGAGCCGGAGGCGGTGGTGGAAACCTTGATGGTACTGCTGGAGCCGGAGGAACAGTAACAATCAACGGAGGAACAGTAAATGCAAATAGTAGCAATTTTGGAGCCGGAATAGGCGGTGGTGGAAGCGTTGATGGTACTGTTGGAGCCGGAGGAACAGTAACAATCAACGGAGGAACAGTAGCTGCATGTTGTAGTTCTACAGATAGTTCTCCGAATTGTGGAGCCGGAATAGGCGGTGGTGGAAGCGTTGATGGTACTGTTGGAGCCAGAGGAAAAGTAACAATTAATGGCCCTAATATGCTAGTATATACGTCTAACGATGTTATTGGAAAAGATAGTTATTGTAGTTATAATAATGATTACAGAGAAGTATTTATCCAATCCCCACAATATTCAGCAAGCGAAGCTACTATAACAGCTGCTTATAGTTCACCTATACCTGACACATGTAATAAAACATTAACCATTATACCTCCAAGCAATTTAGTATATAATGGTGAGGCAAAAACTGCTAGTTTTAACACAATTGATCCAGCTTATGATCCAGATTACTTTGCTAGTCCTACAATTACATATTATAAAGATGGTAATACAATAAATGCATCTAATGTAGTAAATGTAGGAACTTATACTGCTAAAACAACAGTTAATAACGCTACAGCATCTTTAGACTTTACAATCACAGCTGTAAATATGTCATCAGCTAATGAAAGCTCTATTGGTAGTCAATCATATACAGGTGCAGCAATAACCCCTGATGTTACTGTAACTTATGGATCTAATACATTAACTAATAATACCGACTATACTCTATCATATGCAAATAACATAAATGTAGGTACAGCCACAGTAACAATAACTGGTAAAGGTAACTACATAGGAACTAAAACAGTTAACTTTAATATTACTAAAGCACTTAGCCATAATGATATTACAGTAACTGACATAGAAGATCAGGAACACAATAATGATGCAATTACACCTGATATAATTGTAAAGGATGGTAACAGAACATTAGTTAACGATACGAATTATACAGTAGCATTTTCTAATAACACGAATGTAGGTACAGCTACAGTAACAATAACTGGTAAAGGTAACTATACTGGTTCTATATCAAAAACCTTTAACATAATAAAACCAAGAGCAATTGCCTCAACCATATCAGGAAAGAGCCTGACCTACAACGGTTCTAATCAAGCTTTAGTAGCATCAGGTTCAGCGACAAATGGTGTTATGGTATACGCAGTAGGAACAGATGCAACAAGCGCACCAGGAACAGGCTGGTCAGAGAGTATCCCAAGCGCTAGTAATGCAGGAACATATTATGTATGGTATAAAGCATCAGGAGATGCAACTCATTCTGATTCATTAGCAAGATGTGCAACTACGACAATCACTAGCCCTTCTTCTGGTGGTTCAGGAAGCTCTGGTAATTCAGGATATTCAGGTGGCTCAGGATACTCAGGCGGTTCGTCTAGCTCGTCATCTTCGACAACTACACCAACAATCAAGCCAGATGAAAAAGCATCAAGCGATGCAAGTAAAGATGCTTCAAAGGATACCAACGAGAAATCATCGTCAGACGCTAATAAAAAATCATCGTCAGACGCAGACAAGAAAGCATCCCAAGATGCAAGCAAAACATCATCAGATGCCGATAAAAACGCATCCCAAGATGCAAGTAAAACTGATGACAAAACAAGTTCAAGTGACCCAAGTAAACCTGATTCAGCAGCAGACGCAACTAAGTCAGATAGGGCAGAAGAAGGCGAGAAGGTAAAAGACGATGAAACTGGTGTAACTTACGAAGTAACTGACACAGATACAAAAACACCTGAGGTTTCATATCAGGGAAATGATAATAAATCTAAGACGATTACAATACCAGCTACTGTTGAAATTGATGGTGAAACATACAAAGTAACATCAATAGATGAGGAAGCATTTAAAGGCAACACCACAGTAACTAATATTACTGTAGGAAAGAATGTAGAAACAATAGGCGATTCAGCATTTTCTGGATGCACTAATTTAAAAAAGGTTACACTAGGAAAGAATGTAGAAACAATCGGTGATTCAGCATTTGCCGGATGTAGTAAGTTGTCAAAAGTTACTATAGGAAGCGCAGTAACATCAATAGGTGCAAATGCATTCAAAAACTGCGACAACCTAAAGAAAGTAACTCTTCCAAAGAAAGTAGCTGAAATTGGTAACAACGCATTTACAGGCTGCAAAAACCTAAAAGTAATAACAATAAAAAGTAAAAAACTTATATCAAAAAACATAAGCAAAAAAGCCTTCAAAGGAATCGACGAATCAACCACAATCAAGGTTCCAAAGAATAAACAAAAAGCATACAAAAAGCTATTTAGAAACAAAGGCTTATCAAAAAAAGTGAAAATACTAGCAATATAAAATGAAGACATGGGGACGGTTCTGCCGTCCCCTAAATAAATCCCGCGCCCGGTGGCCCACGCCACCCTGAATCAGATGCAGAAGACCTCGCGCCAATGTACAAAAGGATATAGGGTGTGTAATTTTCCGAATAAACAAAATGAGGAAAATTACACACCCTATATCCGTCTTACCATTCCCATTCCCAACTCTTCTACATCTGATGCCTAACAATCTTATACTCATCATACATCTGAAAAAACGAGCACCCCTTAGTATCCCCTGTCAAGAACTTATACATATCATCCTCATCAAGGTTAACATCACAATAGTAGCACTCGTCATCATCATCATATACAAAATTAACACACATCTCGCAAGGCCCTGAAACAGGCTCTTTCTTATCTTTATTAGCCATAATAATCCTTTTAAATCAAACCTACCTATCTCTTAAACTTCTCAGCAATAGCCAAATACTTAGTATTCAACTCGTCAAATGCATCAGCATTCATGCCTTCATTTATAACGTTATCACAAAGTGCGCTGCACTCCTTTAATCCGAACTGATCGCAAGACTTCTTAAAGCCCTGAATCTTTTCGGCAAATGCAGTCTCGTCTCCATTTTTAAGAAATTCATTGGCCTCAGACAAATGCTGATCGCTAGTGATAAACTGCTCTAAAAATCTGTTGTACATAAGCGGATTGTTTTTGAAATTCTTAAGACCTAAATTCATATCAATCCCGATATCCAAAAGCTCCTGTTTGTTCATCAAACATCACCTCTTATAGTATTGACGATAAATACCGCCTCTTTGATTATAAAGCTATAGCACATTAAAATCAAGTAAATTAGGATAAAACAGCGAGTTTAAGCTAAGGTATATTTGTCAGCATTTGCATAATTCTCTCTTGTGTGGTATAATACGCCGGAAACTGGGTGTCAACAGTACAATGATAATTGAGGAGGTATAAAAATGTACAGTAATGATATCTTAAATAGCCTAAATGGTTCTGGAGTGGATGCTGCTCAGGCAGAGGGAATTTTGGCCATAATTGCAGTATTTGGTTTAGCACTTTTAGTTGTAGGTGTAATTTCATGGTTGCTTACAGCTATTCCTTTATTTATCATGGGAAAAAATGCAGGAGTAACTAATGCGTGGTTAGCATGGATTCCAATTGGTAATATGTATGTTCTTAATGCTCTTGGTGGAGATGAATTTTCTCTTTTCGGAGACAAGATTCATTTTAATGAGAGAATTAGCGCATTTTGGTTGTGGCTTGCTTTATCATTTGGTGGAGGTTTGTTAAGTGCAATTCCTCTTATCGGTGCACTAGTAAGCTTTGCAGCAGGAATTTTACTTATCTGTGTTCAGTGGAGAATGATTTATGATCTTATGAATGCTTACAACCCTGGCAGAGAGAATATGGTACTTTCAATTGTTGCTTTGATTATTAATCTTGTTCTTATCATTCTTTTATGGATTTACAAAGGTCGTACACCAAGCTATGTAAGTTCTTCTTCATCTACTTATGATGCTGGATATGATGCAAGCTATAATCAGAGTTATAATTCACAGGGAACATATCAGCCATACGACAGTGGCGCACAGAATCCACAGCAGAGTGGAACATATAACACATATGATAATAATGATCCTAACAATGGTCAGTTCTAATTTTTGCATTTGACTAAACATAAGTCATCGGAGTAATCCGGTGGCTTATTTTTTTATGTGGTATGAACTTATAATTTGTGGTAAAATATTAGCAGAAATTTATTACATATAGGGAGGCTTTTACTATGGAAGAGAATAATGTTTTTCGCAACACCGAGATGCTTAATTGGATGGGATTTTTTTCAGAGAAGTTAAATGTTAGTCCTGAGAAAATTCATCCTATGAATGTTTGTGGCAGAAAGAAGAATGTAATTCCGCTTATTGAGAGCCACAAGAGAGTTATGATATTTGCCGACGAGAGCCACAAGGACCTCTGCTATGAGCTTTGGGAGGCTGGTCTTGGCGAGTGTAGAGTTTTGATTGGAACGGGAACTGCGCCTGGGGCAGAGGTTAAGGATACCAATATCCAGACCGTTATGGGTATGGAGATTTCAGGGCCTACAGTTCTTTTTGTTGTAAATGAGAACACTCGTGAAAGCTATCGTATCGGTATCAAAAATGAGAAGTTTAGCTCAGGAACTGTTAGATATGTAGGTAATGAGATTCGTGCGGTTATTATGAATTTGCTTGATGTTGACAGTCAGGATACTATCTGCATTTTCAGCGGTGAGTCTATCGTTGTTGAGGCTGCGATTGCTGCGAGCGAGGGTACTATTATCGCGGTTGAGCCTGACGCAGGCAGCCTTCGTGCAATGGAGGAAAATGCTGCTAAGTTCGGCGTTCACAATGTTGAGATTATTGATGATTTAGAGGATTCAACACTTGCTAAATTGCCTAAGCCTAGATTGGCATTTATCGTTGCTGACAAGCATTTAGAGCGCAATATTGAGGCTATGCTTAAGATGAATCCTAAGATGCAGTTCGTTGTTTATACGCTTGAGCTTGATACTTTGGCTGGTATGAAGCCTATGTTTGAGAAGTATGGCATTGGCAATATGGAGATTATGCAGATCTCAGTTTCTAAGACCAACCGTCACAGCGTATTTGTTGCACAGCCTTCACCATGGCTTATTACAGGCGAGGCAGGAGAATAATAATGATTACTAAACTCACGATTCCTACAATTTACAAGCATTTTCAATGTGTGGCTGGCGATTGCAGTGACAGTTGCTGCGCTGGCTGGCAGGTTGATGTTGACGCGGAGTCGTGGGAATACTATAAAAATGTTGGCGGCGAGTTTGGCAAGAGGCTTAAGTCTGTCATGGAGGAGTTTTTGGATGGTGACGACTCTGACGGCGACAGGGGGTCTTTTAAGCTCACCAAGAAGGGCTGGTGTCCCTTCTTAAATGAGGACTTGCTGTGTGATTTATTTACCGAGCTCGGAGAGGAGCATTTGTGTAGGACTTGCACGAATTACCCTCGCTTTATGGAGGACTATGGACCATATAGAGAGCTCGGTTTAGCTCTCTCTTGCCCTGAAGTTTCAAGGCTCGTCCTAGCGTCTGACGCGCCGTTAGAATACGAAAGCTACCCCGTTGAGAAGGTGACAGGGGGACCGTCCCCATGTCACCAAGCGAGCCAACTGGTTGCTTCGATTATGGAGAGGACTAAGGGGATGAGCATCTATGATAATCCGGTCATCAAGGAGGCTATCAGTAAGAATGCCGAGGATGGCATAATTATTGATATGGAGGAGTTTGGGGAGGGTTATTACGAGCTCTTGTTAGAGCTTAGAGAGACTGCATTTTCTTTGGTTAAGAATCGAGAGATTGATATAAATAAAAGAGTCGTGCTCTACCTTGATTTCTGCAATGAGTTGCAGAAGGCGATTGATATGGTG
>JAIKVP010000302.1 GCA_024685635.1 Lachnospiraceae bacterium | reverse complement strand
TATAAAGACGGAATAGGTCTTATGATAACAGTGCCAGTATACAACAATGAAAATGTTAGCTATGTTTTATATAGACTCTATACTAAGGAAATGATATCTGACAGAATTAGTATTAATTGCTATGATGGCGGTGGCACAGTCTGTGTAGTTGACTCTAATTGGAATCTGGTAGTTCCGTTAATAGGTGCGCCAGACCACGATTATTTTTACGAGGAAGAAACGGTTAATGTATATAGAGAACTCCTAAAGGAATTAAATAGGGCTGACTCGGCATCGGCACATGTTGATCGCAAGGGTGATGATTATTTTCTCTTTGTCGCTGATGTTGGTGACTATGGCTTACAGGTTGCTGGCTATGTGCCAGAAGAGCTGGTATCATCGGGCTTAAATCCTATAGTTGGCCTTGTTTTATGGGTGTATGCTCTACTGATGATTGTGATTGGAATAGGAATAGTATTCCTAAATAGTGCAGAGGCCAAAAATGCTGAGAGTGAAGAGCTTATGAAGGCTAAAGAGATTGCAGACTCAGCTAACAGAGCCAAGAGCGACTTCTTAGCTAATATGTCTCACGAGATTAGAACTCCTATTAATGCGATTATTGGTATGGATGAGATGATTCTTAGAGAGACGAAAGAGGAAAATACAACTGAATACGCCCATATGATTAAGAGGTCATCTAGTGCACTTTTGATGATTATCAATGATATTCTTGATATATCTAAGATTGAAGCGGGTAAGATGGAGATAGTTGAGGGTGACTACTTTTTGTCAGCCATGCTTAGCGATGTAGTTAATATGGTAGAGTTTAAGGCGAGACAAAAAGGCTTAGAACTCAAGATAAATGTAGAACCTAATATCCCTAACGCTTTAAGAGGTGACGAGGCAAGACTTAGACAGATTGTTGTTAATATCCTTAACAACGCGGTTAAGTATACTCATGAGGGAAGTGTAACTTTAGAGGTTAGCAGCAAGGTTTTATATAAGGATGTTAATATCACATTTAAGGTTATAGATACTGGAGTAGGAATTAAGAAAGAGGATTTGGCTAAGCTCTTTGCCAACTTTGGAAGATTAGATTTACAAAAGAACAGAAATATTGAGGGAACTGGCTTAGGCCTGTCTGTTACTAAGAATCTAGTCAACCTTATGAATGGTAGAATTGACGTTGAGAGTGAATATGGCTCTGGCTCTACATTTATTGTGGAGGTTCCTCAGATTGTCGTAAGCGATTTGCCAATAGGCAACTTCAATTCACATCTAAGAAGCTATAGAAAGAAAGAATCGGGAGCCTATAAAGAGCTTTTTGTAGCTCCTAAGGCCAAGGTTTTGGTGGTTGATGACAATGATATGAACCTGCTTGTCGTAGAGCAGCTACTTAAGTCAACTAAAGTTCAGGTTACTACAGCATCAAGTGGTGCGGAGTGCTTAGATCTTGTGCAGTCTAAGAAGTTTGATGTCATTTTACTTGATCATATGATGCCTGAGATGGACGGTATAGAGGTTCTAAGGCGTATTAAGAAAATGATAGATTTCCCTTGCGAGGACACACCTGTCATAGCCCTTACTGCCAACGCAGTTGTTGGAAGTAGAGAAAAGTACATATCAGCGGGCTTTGATGATTATCTCTCAAAGCCTGTTGAGAGTGACGCCCTTGAAAGCATTTTACTTAAGCATATTCCTGCAAGGAAGATAGAGAGAATAACTACAGATAATGAGAAGCTTCCTAGTAAGGCTGGCAAGGCGAAAAAAGAAGATAAAAAAGTTGATAAGACAAATGAAACAAAAGCCACTGATAAAGCCTATAAGCCAAAAGCCACTGATAAAGAGAGTGCTAAGGAAGTAAAAGCCGAGGCGAAGAATAGTCCTATAAAAGAGACAAAGACTGAGAGGAAAGAGACAGAAAAACTAGCAAAGACAGAAGAAAAGAAAGCCAATAAGGCGGCAACTAAAGCGCCTGATAGCGCAAATGCTCCTAAACTTATAGATAAATCCGTCGGCTTAAAATACTGTGGCAATCTTGAGGAATTATATTCTAACATGGTAAAGATGTTTGCTGAAGAGTATCAGGTCAAGAAGCCTAAGATTATTGAGCTTTATAAGCAAAAGGATTATGATGAGTACAGGATATATGTACACGCACTAAAGTCAACCTCCCTTAATATCGGAGCAGTTGAGCTTTCAGAGTTAGCTAAGGCGATTGAGACTTCGGTCAAAGAAGGCGATACATCTTACGCAGTCGCTCATCACGACGAACTTATAGATCTTTATACCAAGGTTGTTGATGAGATAGTAAAAGGGCAGTAAGACTATTGTTAAATTAATTGACTGTATCAAAGGCTAGTGATATAATGCTGTAGACAATTAATCTATGGAGTTTATTGATTATGAGAAAGATAAAAACTAACTTATTAGTGCTGTTTGTAGTTTTGATTGCATTTTTAGCGTCTTTTCAAGGAGTTCATGCTAGTATTGCTAAACCTAAAAAACCTAGTGTTAAGGTAGTTAAGACATTAGAAGGCAAAGTAAAAATTAAATGGGCATCGGTTAAGAACGCAGATAAATATCAGATATATCGTTCAAGTAAGTCGAATTCAGGTTATAAATGTATTGCAACTAGAAAAAAATGCTATTATGTAGATAAGAAGGCTAAGGCTAGAGTTAAGTATTATTACAAGGTTCGTGGAGTTAACTACGAGACCAAGGTTAAAATAAAAAAGAACAAGACTGATGATGTGACTAGTAAGGATGCAAGCTCGTCTAATGCAAGTTCATCTAATGCAGAACTAACTAAAGCAAGCTACTCTTTACCAACTAATGCAATTGCTGGAAAGATGGTTAGCAAAAAGACTAAGTACGATAAAGCTACTAACACTATTAAGATTACAAGAAAATACATAAGATACGGTAAATACTCTAAGGCCAAATCTATATATGTAGAGCCTAAAAACGCAAGAGTAGTTATACTAGGTGAATGCTACGCCACAGGTATTGCAAGTTCTGCAAGGGATCTTTTGCCATCTAATTATCACGTGGTATATAAGACAGGTATTAATTCTTTAGGAATAATGACAAGAAATTGTATTTCATATAATGGGACTTTGATTAGTCCTATTGAAAGAGCAGCGTATTATAATCCAGACCGGATATATATTCTTGTCGGCATGAATGAGTGTAAGAATGGTAATTCTAGGGCAGCGACATCTAATTTTTATAAGTCATATTCGCTGCTTAAGAGAATTAATCCAAATATTAAGATGATTCTGATGGCAGTCACTCCAGTTGGACTTAGCTCACCACTTAATATACCATCTCTTAGTAAGCGTTTAGCTTGGAATGCTCAATATAAGAGCTATGCAGCTAAACATAGTGGAATATATTATTACGATTACACTAAACCGCTTAACAACGGCAAGGGATATATCAATTCAAGATATGGTGCAGGAGATGGCTGTCACTGGAATACTGCTGGAACAAGGTTAGTTACTAAGAATCTTGTTTCGTGGGACAAGAAAAAGTTTGAAAGCTAGTTTTAAGGAGGCTTTAATATGAACAAGAGAATAATAGCATTAATGATGGCAGTAGTTATTGTTTTTGGCTTATCATTTAATCCGGAGAGTGTTAATGCTAGTACTAAATCGGAGCTTTTATATAATGCTGTTAAATCAGCTTATGGCGGATTATTGCCAGTTACATCATCCAATGAAGTTAAGTATGAATCTAAGAAGAATATATTTGGCAAGTATTATAAGATTGCCGGAGTTTCACTAAAGTATGTCAGCAATTATAAGGCATATATCAAGAGCAACAGCAGTGGAGAGTATATCTTATTTGTCGCTGAAGCCACAAGCAAGAAAAATGCTAAAAAGGCTAAGAAGGCACTTAAGAACTATGTTAAGGGCAATAAAACTGACTGTGACAACTATTATAGCAAGACTGGCAAGAAGGTCTATGCTAATTACAAGGTAGGAAGAAAGGGCAAATGTGTATATTTGTTTATGCTCGATAGCAGCAGTAATTCTAAGGCTGTTAATGCATTTAAGAATGTGGCTTGATGAACTAGTTTAGAGGAAAAGAGAGAGGATCATGCTATTTAGTAGTATTTTATTTATATCTATATTTTTGCCAGTGGTTATGGCATTGTATTATATTTTTCCGAGAAGTATCAAAAATGCGATACTTCTCTTTTTCAGTTTAATTTTTTACGCCTGGGGCGAGCCTGTATATGTTGTTTTGATGCTTGCGTCTATTATAGTAAGCTACATTTTAGGCCTGCTTATAGGCTCTTCTAAGCTAAAAGGGACAAGGGCTAAGATATTCTTAGTTATAAGTATCATTTTTCATTTGGGAATGCTTGGTGTCTTTAAGTATGCTGATTTTGCAATAGGAATCGCCAATAAATTATTTGGCATTAACGCTCAATTGCTTGAGCTTGCGCTTCCGATTGGAATAAGCTTTTATACCTTCCAGGCTCTTTCTTATCTAATCGATGTGTATAGAGGTATTGTTGAGCCAAATAAAAATATCATTGACTTTGGTGCCTATATTGCTATGTTTCCACAGCTTATTGCAGGTCCGATTGTAAGATATAAGACTGTTGCCGAGGAACTTAAGGGCAGAAGAGAGAGTTTAGATGATGTGACCTATGGTATCAAGCGTTTTACTATCGGTCTTGCTAAAAAGGTTCTTTTGGCTAACACGATTGGAGCCTTGTGGAACACGATAAGCGCTATGGAGGGAAAGGAGCTCTCAACAGCGACAGCATGGCTTGGTTTGCTTTCATTTACTCTTCAGATATATTTTGATTTTTCTGGTTATTCAGATATGGCAATCGGTTTAGGAAGAATGTTTGGCTTCCATTTCCTTGAGAACTTTGATTATCCTTATGAATCAAAGTCAATTACCGAGTTTTGGAGACGCTGGCATATGAGTCTTGGAACCTGGTTTAGAGAGTATGTTTACTACCCTCTAGGAGGTAACAAAAAGGGTATAGTAAGACAGTTGATCAACATATTTATAGTCTGGATGCTTACAGGTCTCTGGCATGGTGCTAGTCTTAATTTTGTTATATGGGGACTTTTTTACGGTGTGCTTTTGTTAATAGAGAAAGTCGGCTTTTATAAGATACTAGAGAAAATGCCATCGCTAATCGCAAGATGCTACACTTTAATTATGGTTGTAATCGGCTGGGGGATATTCTCCTACGAGGACATAAAGTATCCAAAGGAATTCTTTAGTGCCCTATTCTTTAATGCAGATTTAGGTTTAGTAAGCCACAATGCCTTATACTTATTGACCGGCTCACTAGGCTTTATAATTCTAGGCTTAATTGGATCAACAAGTATTCCAAAGACCTTAGCGTCTAAGATTAAGCTTAACAAAAATGCAGGCTTTATAATCGGCTTTATATTTACAGCTATATTACTTTGTTTATCAATGGCATTTATTGTATCAGATACATATAATCCATTCTTGTACTTTAGGTTTTAGGGGGTGTTGTTATGAATAAAGGACTAAGTATAGCGTATATAGCAACATTTTTCTTGATTATCACAGCTTCTGCTATCGCGATAATCGCTCTACCTAAGAGAGACTTTTCTGAGTTTGAAAACAGGGTATTAGAGTCTAGCATAGACTTTAGCCTTGATAGCATCAAAGAAGGCGAATTCTCTAAAAATGTAGATAATTTCCTGAACGATCAGTTTCCTTTTAGAGACGAGGCAGTCACCCTGAAGAATTGCATTTCCTATCTGATGGGAGCTAGAGAGTTTAACGGAATCTATATTGCTGATAAGAACTACCTGATTGAGAGCTACAAGGACTCTGATTTTGCCAATAAGAGAATCAAGGGCAATGCTAAAAAAGTAGCAAGATTTGTCAATCTAGTCGGAGAGAATCTAGGCTATGATCATGTAAAATGCGTGACTATACCAAGTAAGATTACTATATATGACGACTACCTTCCGGCAAATGCAGTGACGTCCACTAGGCAGACATATATGAAAAAGACATTAATTAGCAAGCTAGATAAGCCTGATGAAACCTATATTGATTTGACAGATGCCCTAAAAGAGCATAAGGATGAATATATTTACTATCGAACCGACCATCACTGGACTTCTTTAGGTGCGGCTTATGCATATCAGGCAATTACTGGTGGATCAATAGATTATGATTCTGAAGTTGTGGCAGATGACTTTTATGGAACTGACTATAACAAGGTCCATCTTGCCAGCAAGGCTGATGAAATCACTAAGTATAACATTCCTGCAGCTGATAGCACATTAGTTGATATTCCAACTGAGAATAAGACTAATGAGCCACTATATCACGAGGATGCTCTTAAAACACACGATAAATATACCTATTTCTTAAATGGTAACTATCAGCAGCTTTTGTTGCACACGGGAACTAAGAATGGCAAGACCTTAATTCTAATTAAGGATTCATATAGTAACAGCTTGGTTCCATTTTTGGCAAATGATTACGAGACTATTCTTATGATAGATTTAAGATATGCTACTGAGGGCGTATTGTCATATGTTGAAAAGCTTGGAAGCTTTGATGATTTTATGATTATATATAACGAAGAGAAGTTCATGAAGGACTCGCATCAGGACTTTCTAGAATAAATAGTTGAAAGCTTATATAGTGAAGAGCTAGAATAATACTTCTATAATTAGGGTATACTACAAAAGAATTGTTCACTTTATCGGTTTAAAGTGTTGAACTTTAAGGAGATATAATGTATAATTTCATTTGGTTTTAATAATATAGTATTCTATTTAGGAAGGAATTATGTTTATGAAGAAAGTAGAGAGTCTTATTGATTACAGAGAAAGTATAAGAGTTGTCGATGCAACATTAAGAGACGGCGGTTTGGTTAATGACTTTAGATTTACACAAGAGTTTGCTAAGGAACTTTATAATACTAACATTAAAGCAGGCGTAGACTATATGGAGGTTGGCTATAAGGCTGACAAGGAAATGTTTGATCCTGCTGATTTTGGCTTGTATAAGTTTTGCGATGACGATAAGGTTTTCGAATTATTCGGTGACAAAAATGATAAGATAAAGCTTGCCTGTATGGCTGATGTCGGAAGATGTAACTACAAGGAAGACATCCACGATGCTGCTAACAGCCCATTTTCACTCGTTAGAGTAGCAACCTATGTTCATCAAATGCCGGGAGCAATTGATATGATTGAGGATGCTAAGAAAAAAGGCTATGAGGTTAGCTGTAATATAATGGCCATCTCTACCGCTCAGGAAGAAGACGTAAAGGTTGCCTTAGAGATGCTTGGCAAATCTGGAGTAGATATCATATATATTGTTGATAGCTATGGCTCGCTATATCCAGAGCAGATTATGAGAATTGCCAGTTTATATAAGGAATACGCTGATAAATACGACAAAAAGCTTGGAGTACATACACATAACAACCAGCAGCTTGCATTTGCCAACACAATAGAGGCTGTTGGAGATGGTGTTGATTATCTAGATGGTACCTATGCTGGAATGGGAAGAGGCGCTGGTAACTGCACAATGGAAAACTTAATTGGTTTCTTAAGAAATCCTAAGTATGACTTGTATCCTGTTCTCAAGTTTATTGAAAACTATATGATTCCATTAAAGGAATCCGGCGCTGTTTGGGGATACGATTGGCAGTATATGATTACAGGTCTCTTAAATGAACACCCAAGAACTGCAATTGCTTACACAGCAGAAAATAGAAAGGATCTCACTAACTACTTTAAGGAGATCTCAATGCAGGATTAAAGTTCACAACCTATTCACATAGATATGTTAGAATCACATTTGATATGTGGAAAGGGGTTTAATTATGAAGAAGCTAACACGCGTTATCGCGATGTTTATAATGATATCTTTGTTATTTAATGAAACGCTTGCGAATGCCGGAAGCGTTTCTTTTGTGTCTTTAAATGATAAAACCAGACCCACATACAGTAAATATGCCTATGGAGCTGATGTTACAGAGCACATAACTACTGAAAATGCTATAACAGAGTCTGATAGTAAGGCTAGCGGTTCAGATAGCAGTATAACAACTGAAACAGAATCTACAGGCGAGATTAAAACGACTGAAAGTCAAGCAACAGAAAGCCAGACTACTGAAAATTATCAAACTACTGAGACAAGTCCTTCTAACGCTTCAGAAGACGCATCTGCTGATGCATCAATGGATGCAATAATTCTCCCAATTAAGAACAATCAATTTAGTTATATTAAGGTTGATACCACTGACTTTAAATATATATATAATAGCTACTTTAACGTAAGCCAGCTTGAGGTTAACGGTTATACCGTAAGTTCTGACGGAACTAAGACTTTTAAGCTCTTATCAACTGACAGTCTTAGTTGTGTTATGAAAGATGGCTCTGATTTAGCTAAGATAACTCAAAGCTGTGGTTATAAGGTTATCGTTATCAGCTACAAGGATGTAAGTACAGTATTATCAACCGAGTTTACCATCTTTGTAAAGCCGGATAATGTTGCCGATTTTAAAGAGATAAAAGCAACTACAAGTTCAATCACTGTATCCTGGACGGAGACTGGTGGAGCGGATGGCTATCAGCTATGCTACTATAACGAAGAATATGATAAATGGTATTATTACGGTGGCCCTACATCTAACAAGATTCCGGCAGGTAAGACATCTTACACGATTAAGACTAAGACTGAGGCATCAGGGGATGCGACTATTACGCCTGTCGTGATTTCAGCTGGAGAGAGCTATCAATTTTATGTTCGTGCATTTTATATATATGCCAAGGATGAGAATGGCAAGAATAAGGTGTCATATACTCCAATGTCTGTTCCGTTTACCTTAAAAACTACGGCTGGCAAGACTTCTGGCATGGCAGTTGTAAGCCAGAATGCAAGTCAGCTTACTATTAGGTGGGATGAGGCTAAGGGGACAGATGGCTATATTATCTACAGAAAGTCTAAGAATGATGAAAAGTTTAGTTACTACACTACAATACACACTAATTCATTTACTGATGGATTAGCTAGTCCGCTAATTGAAGGCTCTACCTATAAGTATAGAGTGGCTAACTATGTACTTAATACTGATATCCACGACGAATTTTCGGATACATTTAAGGCTACTACTACACCTGTAAAGACAACTGCTCAGGCTAAGGGTGGCGATTTGAGAATGAAGGTCAGTTGGCTAAGAAGTCCTGGTGCTGTGGGCTATAATGTCTATATGAAAGCTACGGCATCCGCTGATTTTAGCTATATAGGCTCTAGTTTGCAGGGAACTTATTTTTTTATTCAAAGAGATCTTGAGATGGACGAAGTGTATAGCTTTAAGGTAATTGCCTATAGAACGATAAATGTCGGCGCAGAGAACGAGTATACGGTTTATTCTGAAGAATCTAATGTTTGCTCTGGAAGCCCCAAGGAGGTTGCTGACACCAATGTCACTGCGTTTAACTACCTATCGCTAGCAGATTTTAAGGGTTCTGTTGCATATGAGTCATCTGCTTGGTTTAGAAAGTATATCAATTACAAGCGAAGTTCGATTATACCAGGAGCATCTGCGGCTAATGTTGGTGGCTTCTTTAGTGATAGAATGTGTCCGCAAGGCATGACATTTGCGGGTGATTATATGCTTATTACTGCTTATGACAAGAACTCTGAGGAGCGAAGTGTGATATATGTTATGGAAAAGGGCGATGGAGATTATCTAACTACCATTGTTTTACCTGATATGATCCATGCTGGTGGAATAGCTTATGATGGGCATAATGTCTGGGTTTGCCATGGAGACAAGATGGCATGTATAAGATATTTGGAGATTAAGGAGGCAGTAGAAGAGGGAGACATTTATAGAGAGGTTTCCTACATTTGCCTGATTCCGATAGATTGTACAGCATCATACTGTACATACTATAAAAACCAGCTCTGGGTGGGCTCGTTCTCAATTACAGATAAGCAGCCTGTGTATTGCTATACGGTTTCTGATAAGACTAATACACCTACTATTAAGTCTACATCAAGCTTTGAGGTCCCTGAGAGGACGCAAGGCATGGCATTTACTACCGACGGAAGCCTTGTTTTATCAAGATCTTATGGAGCTGACAGTACAAAGGACACCTATATTTGCCAGTTAGACTATTATTCACCAACATGGAAGGATAACAAGGTCAGCAAAATAGGCTCGTCTAAGAATTCGATTTCTATGCCTAGCATGAACGAGACGATTGCGATTAAGGGGGCATATATATATGTATGCTACGAATCGCCAGCATTTTCTAATGCTACAGTTCCTATGGATAGGGTCTGTGCTTTCAAGAAATCAGGGCTTTTAGATAAGAAGACAAGATAATTTATATTAATATAGCAAAATTTAATAAAAATTTTTAATAAAGCACCTTGAAAGGTGCTTTTTTAGTGGAAAGAATTAGAGTTTTGTGGTACAATATTTGCGACTATGTGGACTAGGAGGTGACATTGATGATTAATACAGACAAGGTTCGCCTTATGACTAAATGCGCCTGTTATATTAAGAACGAAGAATCTAAGAATCTGTCCATTGCGAATTTCTTTAAGAGAGACTATGTAAGATGGAATGTTCTTAAATCATTAGTGTCAGCAACATTAGGATATATCTTGCTTGTGCTTTTATTTGCGCTTTGCAAATATAACGAGATTTTCCTTGTGCTTAACCAACTTAAGTACAAAGAGATTGTTGTCATTGTGTTAGTTGGCTGGTTAGCGACGATGGTTATATATTTCGTTATTGCTGAGTTAGTGTATAGGCATCGCTTTGAACAGGCAAGGCCTGGAGTTACAGAGTATTATAAAACCTTAAAGAAGATTAAGCGTTACTACCGCGTAGAGAAAGACAACTCACCTAGAATGCTTGATGAGGAAGGAGACCTAAATAATGACGAATTTATTGATTATTAGGGATTTCCTAAAAGCATTTTTTCAAAGGTATGAGAGATTTTTAGTGCCGGTTGTAAGATTCTTGTATGCAATGATGGTGCTGATTGTATTTAGAAATCTTTTTGGATACAGCGACACGCTTTATGAGATGCCAGTTGTCTTAGCGATATCATTTGTCTGCGCCTTTGTACCTACGGGTGTCATATATATCATGATGGCGATTATTGCTGTCATGGATGTTATGAATTTAAGCACGCAGGTTGCGCTGGTTTTAGTGATTTTCTTTTTGGTAATATATTTATTATATTTAAGGTTTGTACCAGGCAAAAGCTGGATGGTGCTGGTATCAATGATGTTAGCTATTAAGCTGCCGTGCCTTGTGCCACTTTTAGCGGCGATGTTTGTAGGACCAGTTGCTATCGTGCCTGCGATATCAGGTATTGTGCTTTATTATTTTAGCATTCACGCAAGACAGCTAGAGCCGCTTATTAATGCGAGCACAGATGATGTTTCTGAGTCGCAGATACCATACTTAATGACCACTTTAGTAGGCGATAAGGAAATGCTATTATTTATCGCTGTAACTGCAATTATTATTATGATTACATACTTGATATATAAGAGTTCCCTAAGGCACGCCTGGTTTATGGCGATTGTAATTGGAACCGCGCTTATGATATTTATGTTACTTGCAGGTTCTATGATGATTGAAGATGACATAAGTGTCTTTACAATCCTGCTTGGATCACTTTTATCCGGGGCGATTGCGATAGTGGTGCAGTTCTTTAAGGGAGTTCTTGATTATGGACGAATTGAGATTGTCCAGTTTGAAGATGATGAGTATTATTATTATGTCAAGGCTATACCTAAGATTCATATAGCCGAGAAGGACGTTAATGTACAGAAGTTTAATGAGAGAGATGCTAATAGTGACGATTACGAATAAGGAGTAGCTAATGGGAGCTGTTTCAGATAGAATAGTAGAATTTATAGAGAAGTATCTATACTGGATGTCTTTTCCTAAGATTCAAGTCACTGATATTATTGAGATTATAATTATCTCAATAGTGGTTTATCAGGTTTTTAAATGGATTAGGAAGACAAGGGCCTGGTCTTTGCTTAAGGGATTTACGGTCATCATGGTATTTATGCTGATTGCAGCGATACTTCAGTTCAATACAATAATATGGTTGTTTACTAAGCTGATTAACGTGGGAATCATTGCCATTGTTATTGTCTTTCAGCCTGAGTTAAGAAGGGCTCTAGAGCAGCTTGGTAGAAGTAATATTCTTGCGAGCTTTGTTCTAGACAGTGACAGAAATAAAGACACATTAGAGCATATGAGCACTAAGACTGTCAATGAGATTATAAAGGCAACATTTGAGATGGCTAAGTATAAGACAGGTGCCTTAATTGTCTTAGAGCAGGATGTTGCACTAGGTGAGTATGAGAGAACTGGTATCTCAATTGATGCGGCGGTTAGCTCACAGCTTATCATCAACATTTTCGAAAAGAACACTCCTCTTCACGATGGAGCGGTGATTATTAGAAATGACAGAGTCTGTTCTGCTACATGTTATCTCCCACTTACAGAGAATCCAGATGTGGATAAGAAACTTGGGACAAGACACAGAGCAGCACTTGGAATCAGTGAGGTTTCTGATAGTCTGACCATAGTTGTCTCTGAGGAGACGGGCAATGTATCAGTTGTCTATGGTGGCGAGATATATAGAAATTGCGAGCCTGATGATGTTAAGAAGAAGATAGAATATCTTAGAAAGAAGAAGATAGACGTCAACAAGTTTAAGATTTGGAAAGGGCGTATGAAGAAAAGTGAAAGCAAAAAAGAGAATAATTGATAATATCGTTTTGAGGATTCTTTCTGTCATCATTGCTATTTTACTATGGCTTGTAGTCGCTAATATTGAGGATCCTGTTATAACTAAACAATTTAATGATGTGCCAGTTGAGGTCGTTAATGCAGAGGTTCTTGATTCTATCAACAAGGTATATGAGATAGTAGAGGGAGAGACTGCTAACTTTACAGTCAAGGGAAGATCGAGTGTATTAAGTGATTTAACCGCTGACGATTTCAATGTTTTGGCCGATTTTTCGCATTTGTCTGATGTCAATTCGGTTAATGTGGATATATCTGCTAAGTCAAGCGCAACTCAGGTTGAGATATATAAAAACAGCAATACTGTGGTTGTGAGCCTAGAGGATGAGGATAGCGCTAATTTCCCTATTACCGTTGTCACTTCTGGAGAGGTTGAGGATGGATACGCAATAGGTGAGAAGACTGCTACTCCTAACATTTTAGAGGTCACCGGTCCTGCTAGTATGATCAAGAAGATTGATACAGTTCAAGCCTTGATAGATGTCAATAACGCATATGATGATGTAAGTGGCGAAGTTGAGATTAAGTACCTTAATGGTGATGGAGACGAGTTAGATGCGACAAGATTCACAGCCAAGACAAGCACAGTAAGTGTTAAGGTTCAGGTGCTTAAGACCAAAGAGGTCGATGTTAATGTTTCTACAATCGGAGAGTTGGCTGCTGGTTACAGTATTAAGAATGTTAATTACGAGCCACAAAAGATAAAGATTGCAGGCCCTGACGAGGTGCTTTCTGAGGTTGAGGAGATTGTTATTGACGATGTAGATGTCACAGGACTAAGCAAAGACGCAGAGTTTAGCATAAGTCCATTAGAATACTTGCCAGAGGGTACATATCTTGCTAATGCTGAAGAACAGATTATGGTTACTGTTGAGGTTGGAAGATATATAACTAAGAGCATAACAATTACTAAAGATGACATAGATATATCAGGTGGTAATCCATCTTACAATTATAACATTTCTGATGACACAACAATTAAGCTTACTATATCTGGCTATGCAGATGAGCTAAATGGACTTAAAGCTTCTGACTTTAAGCCTATGATTGACGTTACGGATTGCGGAGTGGGAAGTTATTTGTTAGCTTTACAATACGAGAATCCAGAGGATATTGAGACTGTGGTTTCAGGCAAGGTTTCAGTCAACATTGCTAAGACATCAGATTGATAACGGAGGAAGATATGAGTAGATTATTTGGAACTGACGGAGTAAGAGGTGTTGCTAATAAGGAACTTACTGTTGAGTTGGCAACTAAGCTTGGTCAGGTTGGAGCGCATGTATTAACAGAAAATGCACATCATAAGCCTAAGATATTGGTAGGCTGTGATACTAGAAGATCTGGGGATATGCTTGCGATGGCATTGATGGCCGGCATTTGCTCAGCGGGTGCAGATGCGTGTTATCTAGGTGTTGTACCTACACCTTGCGTTGCTTATCTAGCAAGAGCATTAGGTGCTGATGCCGGAGTTGTAATCTCAGCATCACACAATCCATCTGAATTTAATGGAATCAAGTTCTTTAATGGAGATGGCTTTAAGCTTTCTGATGAGCTTGAGGACAGAATGGAAGAGATAATTAGAAATGATTTAGAGGAGGTTGCAAGACCTACTGGTTATGGAATTGGAGCATTAAGCTATAGCTTTGAAGAAAAGGATAAGTATGTCAATTTTATTACTGCACAAGTTCCTGTTGATCTTACAGGAATGAAGATAGTTATAGACTGTGCCAACGGAGCGGCATATGAAACTGCACCTAAAGCACTTAGTAGACTTGGTGCTGATTTAGTTATTCTATCTAACGAGCCTGATGGGACCAACATAAACCAGGATTGTGGCTCGACGCATCTTGACAATCTTAAGAAAACTGTCGTTAAGGAAGGCGCAATGCTTGGACTTGCATTTGATGGAGACGCAGACAGGCTCTTAGCAGTTGATGAGAAGGGCAATGTTGTTGATGGTGATCAGTTGATGGCTATCTGTGGCCTGTATATGCGAGAAAAGGGCAGACTAAAGGATGACACAATAGTTGCGACAGTTATGAGTAACCTTGGTTTTTATATTATGGCCGAAAAGCAGGGACTTCATATTGAGCAGACCACTGTAGGCGACAGATATGTACTTGAGCGTATGAAGGAGAAGGGCTTATCGCTTGGTGGTGAGCAGTCTGGTCATATCATTTTCCTAGATGAGAATACGACAGGTGATGGACTTTTATCTGCTGTTCATTTGCTGCAGGTTATAAAAGAGAAGAAGAAGCCTCTATCTGAGCTTGCTTCGGTTGTCACAGTTCTTCCTCAGGTTTTGGTAAATGCTAAGGTTTCTAATAAGAATAAATATGCTTATAAAGAAGATGAGGAAATAACTAAGGCGATTGACGAACTCACTGCTAAGTTTGATGGCAAGGGAAGAGTGTTGATTCGTCCAAGTGGTACAGAGCCACTTGTAAGAGTTATGATTGAAGGTCAGGATCAGGAAGAAATTACTAAAGAGGCGACTAAGTTAGCTGATTTTATAGTGGAAAGACTTTCATAAGATTTATTTACGAGGTGTATAATTATGAGCAGACTGACGGTTATTATCCCGCTTGTCTCTGAGCCAAGGTATTTAAGAGAGTGCTTAGAGAGTCTTGCAAGACAGGATATTTACAATATAGATGCCCTTATAGTTAGGGATTATCAGTCAGATACTATTGAGGCAGAAATTGATGAGATCGCTAAGGAGTTAGCGTCTAAGATTCCTATTAAGCAGATAGAAACAGAAGATGAACATGGAATATCAGGGGCAAGAAATACAGGTCTATACAATACTAAGAGTGACTATGTAATGTTTATGGATCCTGATGATTATTTAGAGGATGGGACTCTTAAAGTTTTACTAGAGTCGGTTCCAAACTTGCCAGTTCCTTTAGTATATGTTAAAGTTAAGCCGTTTAATAGGCTAGCTAGCGGAATTCACGAAGAGTATGAGGAGGAATTGATTCTCCTTAATGAATACGATGAAGGAAGACTTTCTAAGAGACCTATTATTGATCAATCACTTAGTGCATTTGACCAGGATACGGTTGAATATATGGTGGGATTAAGAGATAATCTAGAGGATTTCACAGTGTTAGGCTGCGTATTTCATAGAAGCTTCCTAAAGGAAAATGATATATTGTTTGACAACAATGTATTTATTTATCCCGATGCGCCATTCATTTGCAAAGTGCTCTTAAATGCTGAGTCAACCCTGCCGATTGACAAGGGGGCGTATATTAGAAGAAACGGTAGATTTAGGTACGAAGTTGAAGCTATGTGTTCGTGGAAGGATAAGGTTTCAGATTATGTTCGCTGCTATGACAAGGCTTATAGTCAGTGTACAGGACAGTTAAGTCTATTGCTCCTTATTCAGGAGACTATGTGTACTAAATATGTCAATATTATTATAAAGCTCATTTGGAAGAGCAAGGATAGAGAATTTGCTGAGCATTTGTATGAGAGCTTTAAAAAGCAGATTATAAGAGTAGACAGGCGAGTTATAAACAGTTTCCCAAAATCTGAGAGAAAGCACTTAAAGCTTTTACAAAAGGGCAATATTAAGGAATCTGTTGATTATATGCCTAAGTTTATCAAGATTAAGAAGAAAGAGCATTTGTTTAAGAGTACAAGTAAGATTAAGAGAGCTATCGCTGAGAAGATGTTTAGCAATCTAGATATCTTAGAAAGATGCATACTTTTTGAGAGTGATGACGGCAATTCTTACTGCGGAGACCCTAAATATATATATATGTATATGCAGGAGAATTATCCTGGAGAGTACTTGTATGTATGGGTTGCTAACGATAAGGAATTGCGAAGAGAGATAGATGGCAAATGCAAAAAAGTAAGCAAGTTTAGCTTTATGTATTATTATTATACGCTTAGGGCTAAGTACTGGGTTAAGGATACAAGACAGCCTATCTGGTGGTTTAAGTCAAGAGATCAGGTATTTATTTCAACCTGGCAAGGAACACCACTTCAAAAAATATTTAATGATAACCCAGCTTATGCTACTGTTGATAAGGCTATGCACAAAGGCCTTAAGGCCCAGATTAGCCAGTGGGATTGCTGCATAAGTGGTAATCCGTTTCACACTGAGTTTTATAAGAGGGCTATGAATGTTAAAGCGGAGCAGATATTAGAGGTAGGACATCCTAAGAATGACTTCTTGCAGGCTCACAATAACAAGGAATATATTGATGAGGTTAAAGAGAGTCTTAGCCTGCCACTCGATAAGAAGGTAATTCTTTATGCTCCAACCTGGAGGGAAGAGGAAGAGGTTGATGTCATTGGCAATTATTCTATTCAGTTAGGCTTGTTTAGAATAAAGGAGCAGCTTGGTGATGACTATGTTGTTCTCTTAAGAATTAATAAGAACATAATTGATATGACTATGATTGATGAGGCATATAGAGGTTTCGTATATAACTGTAGCAGATATAACGATATTCATGAGCTGATGCTTGTATCAGACATTTTGATTACAGACTACTCATCTATCATATTTGACTACAGCGTTTTAGGAAGACCGATATACTTCTTTGCATATGATTTTGATGCGTTTCTTAAACTTAAGGAGCATTTTTATCTTGATTTTGAAAATGATGATGAGATGCCAGGACCTATTGTTAAGACAACGCAAGAAATAATAGATGATATAAAAGAGCCAGTACTTTCTGTTCAGTATGAAGACAGACTTAAAGCATTTTCTAAGAAGTATTGTCCTTATGCTAAGGGTAGTGCAAGGCGCTTAGCAAAAGCAATGTTTAAAGAAATGGAAGATATCTTCCGTTATGAGGATGAAGAAAGACAGTGAATAAATTAAGAAGAATCTACAAAAACTTTATTAAATATCGATATATGTTATTTGAGCTTATCAAGAAGGGGGTTAAGCTCAAATACAGAAGGTCATACCTGGGTATTTTATGGACCTTGATAGAGCCGTTACTTACAACTATTGTTTTAACGGTTATCTTTGGTATGCTCTTAGGTAGAGGAGGAGAGTCTTATCCTGTATATGTAATGTCAGGAAGACTTTTATATAGTTTTTTCTCCAATGCGACTACAGGAGCTATGAGGTCTTTAAGACAGAATTCCGGTATGATGAAGAAGGTGTACGTGCCTAAATATATGTACCCTTTGGCATCGGTTATATTTAACTATGTTATATTCCTGATTTCGATGCTGGTACTATTAGGTCTTATGCTCTTTGAGGGAGTTTTCCCAACGCTTAAGATATTTGCCTGCATTTTACCACTGATTATACTGCTTGTTATGGCAAGCGGAATCGGTTTGATACTCGCAACTATGTCAGTGTTCTTTAGAGATGTTGAATATCTATGGAGCGTTGCACTTATGATGATTATGTACGCTTCAGCTATATTCTATTATACTGATTCCATTATCGGTAAGGATTCATCTAAGGCGATAATATTTAACTTGAATCCACTATACGCCTGCATAAAAGTATTTAGGGATGGAATATTTGGGGGAACAATTCAATGGGGATTAGTAGCTTATTCTGGAATATTTGCAGTAGTTTGTTTCTTGATAGGACTCTTTATGTTCTATAAGAAGCAGGATGAATTTATTTTGCATATTTAGAGGGAGGATACTATGAAAAAACCGGCAGTTGAGGTGGATAACGTATCCATGAGATTCAATATGAGTCAGGAAAAGGTCGACAACCTTAAAGAATTTGCAATCAAGAAGGTTACTGGAAAGATTTCATATAAGGAGTTTTGGGCTCTTAAGGATGTCTCATTTAAGTTACAGCCAGGTGACCATTTAGGAATACTAGGAACCAATGGAGCGGGTAAGTCTACCCTGCTTAAAACGGTTGCAGGAGTAATGAAGCCTACAGAGGGCAAGGTTATTACAAGAGGCAAGGTTGTTCCTATGCTGGAGCTTGGAGCTGGATTTGATAAGGAATATACCGGCAGCGAAAACATTTTCTTATATGGCGCTATGCTTGGTTATTCTAAAGAATTCTTAGAGGAGAAATATGATGAGATAGTTACGTTCTCTGAACTTGGAGAGTTCATTAATATGCCAATTAAGAACTATTCTTCGGGTATGAGAGCAAGGCTGGGTTTCTCTGTTGCGACTATTGTTGATCCTGAGATTTTGATTCTTGATGAGGTCTTGTCAGTTGGTGACGCCAAGTTTAAGAAGAAGAGTCTTGCTAAGGTGCAGAGTATGTTTGACAAGGGTGTTACAGTATTATTTGTATCGCATTCTTTAAGACAGGTCAGGCGTATCTGTAACAAGGCTATTATCCTAGATCATGGTAAGATTATAAAGTATGGCAAGATAGAAGAAGTGGCTCTATACTATAAGCAAATGCTGGCGATTAATGACGGCAGGGATCCTGACAAGGTGAAACTAGCGTCAGTTGATAAGTCAATTAAGGAGCAGCGAAGGGAAAGAATGCAAAAACTAAAAGCTGATTTAGCAGATTCTAATGCAAAGCTTGAAGAAGCATTAAAAGAGATTGAACGCTTAAAGGCGCAACAACAATAAAGGAGGAAGTTATACATTATGAAAAAGGTTAT
>JAIKVP010000253.1 GCA_024685635.1 Lachnospiraceae bacterium | reverse complement strand
AACTGTATCAGGAAAACTCACTGACTTTAATTTACTGCAATTCATAAAGGCTCCCTTCGGAATTGCGGTAACACCTTTCTTTATCACAACCTTCTTAATTGTCATTTCATGTTAATTTGGCAAAGTATGTCAATTTTGGTGGTATACTATGATACAGCAATATTTTCGTATGAGGTGATTAAATGCAGATAAACATAGCATGTTGTGACGATGAGAGAACCCAGTTGGACAGAAATGGAACTTAAGGATGACGGAACATTTACCGGAGGATATTATAATTTAAATACCGGTAGTGATAAGGGTGAGTATGCTTCGTTCTCTGGGACATTTTCAATAGTAAGAGAATCGGATAAGAAATCGTACTATCTTGAATGCTCTGATTTCGAATATAGCGATAATAAGGCTCTTAACAAAGAGAAGTACATATATAAAGAACCTTACAAAAAGGATGAATTTTCTTTGTTTAAACTATATGGTTCACTCTCATAACTTCCCATGGTACTTAATGCTAATGTGGTGTAATAAACAACAAATCCTCCGGTACATGCCAGAGGATTTTAGTTTTTAGTCTACGTTAGACGACTTTTGGTGTCGATGATAGGTATTATAATGGTTACTTTATATGTATCACCTGGATTAACGACTATAATACCGTTGTAATTATTTACAACTGCTTCTATATTTTTAGAACCGTAACCATGAAGCAGAGCAGTGTCTACATCCGTTTTGTTTTGTTCAATACAGTATGTGTTGTCTGTGATTATGATAAATCTATCGTCTGTTGATGTAATAATTTTAATGTTTATATTTCTATTAGGTAATGATTGATTCATACATGCATTTAGACAATTATCGAGAAGATTGCCAAGAACTATGCTAAGGTCATATTCAGATAGGGGTATTCTTCTGTAGTCAACATCAAGATGTGCAACAAACTCAATTTTATTGGCAGTGGCTATGTTGTAATAATTGGTAATAAATGAGTCTATAACGAGGTTTCCTGTATTGTATTTAACATATGTATCTTCCAAATCACTAACAAAAGCACCGAGGTACTCATTTAGTGAATCATATTGTTCAGATTGAATGGCTCTTTTTAGCGCGCTGCAATGATGCTTTATATCGTGTATAATGCGCCTACCGGTTTTGTATGTCTCGCTCATTTGAGAATATTTTTCTTTTTGATACTCTAGTTGTTTGTTGAGCTGAATATTTATAATTTTTGAAGTGTTGTTTTCTTCTATTTTGTTAAGAAGGGTTGTGTTGACAATATTTATTAGAGCAATAAATATCCATATAGAGCAATAGAATAAAGGCTCTTGTCTGATGTATGCGTCATCTACTGGGATTATAACCAAAATGATACTTGAAAGAACAGGAGTAAAGAAAAGTAAAAAACTATGCTCGAACGAAAAGCTATTGTACTCTTTTTTCCATATGAATGTAAATACCATCACAAAAATAAGTAACGTAAGTTTTGAGAATAAATCCATCGATATTTGGAACGACTGCTGATTAAACTCTGCGATATCTGACCCTCCGTTAAAAATGAAGTGTATTGCGATTAAATAGACTAGAAATTCGGATATGGCTATCATTATTTGAAATGAAAACGCAACGAACACAGCTGACTTAATCCGGTTGCAGTAAAAAAAGGCTAGGCCTATCGTTGTTATTATGCTTATGAAAGTCATTATGAATGTAGACACAGTTGACCTGTAGTCGGCAATCAGTGCAGTGCTTATAAGGAGTATAATTTCTACAACAAATATTGAAATATAAAAATAAATAATACGGCATTTCGGGCTAGTGCCCTTAAATATATGCTGTATATATGTTTTAATTATATAATAATCAAGTGCAAAGCTTAGGATTGTTTGTATTATATTCATATATAGTGCGTCATTCATAGCTAAAACCTCTATTTATAGAATTTATTAATCATATTTACCAATTGTTCCTTAACGTATTTTTGACGTCGCCTGCTAATTGGTAATTTTGTTCCGTTAAGTAATGTGATAGTGTCTCTTTCAATATAGTGGATATATTCGATGTTTACAATGATACCTTTATGACATTCAAAGAAACTAAATTCTTTTAGTAAGTCTTGCCATTCTCTTATTGTTCCTTTACATGAGAGTTCATCTTTGCTATTCAAATGAAATCTTACTCGGCTTTGGTTTTTATTTCTCTCTGTTTCAAAATAAATAATATCGTGTATATTAACTGGAATACACTTTGAATCATCATTTATAATTGTAAAAGAATTAAGCTGACTTATTTTGTTAGATACTATCTCGTCTAATAACTTGTAGATTAGATCAGAATCTATAGGCTTTTTTATGTAGTAGTAGGGATGAACGGCGAAACTGTCGAGCATATATTCAGGATAGTTACTTATAAAGATGATGTAGCTGTCCTCACTTCTGTTATTTCTTAATTCTTTCGCGATGTTAATCCCGTTGGCGTCTGCGAGTTCAATGTCTAAAAAATATATATCATATGGTGAATTGGTTTTAACGGAATCAATCAGGGAGGATGAACTGTTGAATGTTTCAAATGTAATCTCGTGGATTGAGTTATAAATATACGGAGTTAGTATTACCTCGATATTTTTTAAGATTTCTTCGTCATCATCGCATATTGCAATACTTAGATTCATTTTTATACCTCTTTTTGTAAATGACAATGCCAAGCACTTGGTTTATAAGTATCATTATAACACAAACAAATACTAAACTGTATAGCCTAGGTTGGTTGTTTTTTATTAGAGTGAAGAATAATACTGTTATTATTGTCAGATTGACAAAACAATAGAATTTTAATTTGGCGATATTCTCTTTGTTTATTGCTTGGTTGGGATGTAAAACAGGTGCAATTATTAAAATAGCGCCTGTAACAATTATATATGAGCAAATGAAAGTGGTTTGTAGATTGGTGGATAAATCAATATACCTAAAGTATATATGTTTTGATAATGCTATTGACAAAAAAAACACCGCGTATGACAGTATGCTACAAGTGATACGTTTGTTGGCGTGAACACCGCCGGCTGTTATCTTAAGAGAGTTCATAACTAATATATATATAATAGTTGCTACTATATCTTTAAGTATGAACCCGAGTGATAGTAAGCTGATATTATATATGGCTATATCTAATAAGTACTCAAAGCAGTATGTGTACGGTTCATACTCGCAAGATTTGATAATATTGAGATTGTGTAATTCTGAAGTGATTTTTTTACTAATAAAAGCTGATATTACCATTATAATAAGATTCCTTTCTGATATATGTAGTTGGTTGCTAGCAATTATATACTAATTATTAAGTTTGTGCGTAAATAACCGGCAAGCGGTCAAAATCCAGGGGTAAGCGGTCAAACATTACCGCTTACCCCTGGATTTTGACCGCTTGCCGGCATTTTTCGTTTTATGTATTAATTATATGGTAATATTCATATGTCACATGGAATTATAGATGCGAAT
>JAIKVP010000252.1 GCA_024685635.1 Lachnospiraceae bacterium | reverse complement strand
CGCATATAGTAAGGCTTGTACTGACCAAATAGCTCGTATCAAAGCTTGCTCAATATAAATATAACAAGATAAACTACACTTGCTATCACTCTAGCCAATAACTTCCTTAACAACTTTAGGAAGTTCCCTAAAACTATTGACATAAGGAGTACCCTCCGGCACCTCGCCGAAACCGTAAGCTGCGTGAATAAAAGGATACCCTGCCTTCATGGTTGAATTATAATCGCCCATAATGTCACCAACATAAACTGCCTTATCAAGATTATTTCTCTCAACCACAAGCTTAATGTTTACATCCTTATCATACCCTGTATTGCCATAATTCTCAGTATCATCAAAATACTTAGACAAATTGTGATGTTTGATAAAAGCCTCAATATAACCAACCTGGCAGTTACTGACAACCGCTAGAGTATAGTCCTTATGAAGAAGCTCTAGAGTCTCCTCTAAATCAGGATACAAGATTCCACCATGCTTTTCTAAATATTCATTTTCATATTCAGTACATAGATTAATAAGCTCTAACGCCCTTTCCTTAGTCTCTTTCTCAAAAACAGCATAGGCTATCTCATCCATAGTCTTACCCATAAGACTAGAAAAGGTCTCTTCATCTACCCTGTAATCAACACCATCTAAGCTTTCTAGCTTCTCGTTCCACGACGCAGCAACGCCTTTTCTAGAATCCCATAAAGTTCCATCTAAATCAAATAATATGCCCTTTTTCATATATCCTCCTATATAGCGTCCTTAATACTTCCTAATACTGCATAGTACGCATCCTCATCATATGCAACTATAACAGCCTTCTTTAGTGTATCCGCCTCGTCAAAATATTCATCTATAGCCTGCAAAGCCACATTACAAGCCGCATCTAGCGGATATCCATTATCCCCAGTACTAATAACTGGAAATGCTATAGTCTTAAGCTTAAGCTTCTCTGCTTCCTTCATAGATGCCTGGTAGCACGAAGTAAGCTCTCTCTCTATCTGATCTGTAATCTGTCCCCTAAACAAAGGCCCCGCAGTATGTGCAATATAATCACAATTAAGGTTATATCCCTTAGTCACTCTTGCCTCTCCTGGCCTTAATCCTCTGCCATAGCGCTTTACTATCTCATCACACTCAGCCCTAAGCTCAACACCAGCAAGCAAATGAATCCTACTATCAACCGATATATGATTAGGCGTAAAACAGCCAAGCATGTTAGGATCAGCTGCATTTACTATCATATCAACCTTCAAACTTGTTATATCGCCTTTATATAAGCTAATCTTGTCACTGTGGCAAAGTGTAAACCTTGCACCTGGCTTCATCATAGCCTCAGGATCAACCTTCTTAGTAGGAATATTAAATTCCTCGCAAACAGAAAGAAGGGAATCAGTTAAAACGATTCCCTGCTTAAAAATCTCTTCTTGTAAAAATTCATTCTGTAGCTTTAGGTAAGCCTGATTGACTACTCCATTAAGTCCAGGAGCTCTAACACTTACCAAGCTATTGTACATCAAGCGCTGTACATTAACATCATCTGGAATAGCAACTGTCATCTTGTCCTTATATTCTGACAAGAGAAGCTCTATAAGTTCCCTGATATCAGCCATCAAAATCACCCTGTTACTTAAGCTATACTATGACCAACTCTCTCATTGATATAAGCGTCTACCTCGTTAAAAGGTATATCAAGCGTATATGCTACTTCGCTGTAAAATAGCTTCTCTGCTGTCTTAAACATACGCTCCTCAACCTGTGACAAATCCTTGCCCTTCTTATTACGCTCCTGTCTGCGGTCATACAATCCCTTTATTACCTCTACCCAACAAGTGGTTACCCCCGAATTAATGAGTTCCTTCAAATGTAAATCACGTTCTCTGTCATTGTCGCAGTAATAACCGTCAATATCTTCGATTCCGTTGACAATAGCCTCGACTTCCTCAGCTGGAAGTAAATAACGCATCATAACCTTCTTGTTGTTAATGTTAACAAAAATGGTACTACGATCATCATTCATAGGCTTTAGCATGTAATATTTTTCTACGCTGTCATAATCTTCACGTTCTACAATATCTACAATCTCACATACTCCAATGTTCTTGTACATTACAACGTCACCTATGCTATACATAACTAAATCTCTCCTTTCCTAATGATTATTTTAACACAAAAAAAGGGCATTTGTCCCCACAAATGCCTATTTTCTCCTATTTTGTCAAAAATAATCAATAAAACGCCTTTTCATTATGAAAAATAACAATAGTGACGTTAGACGCTCATCTAATCCTATTCATCATCACCAATATCTATGACTCTAACCTCTCTTCTAAAGAAAATGTCATAAAGCACCGGAACGATAAATACAGTCATAAGTGTAGCATAGATAAGACCAGAAGCAACAACTATCGCCATACCTCTACCCATATCAGAACCCATATCATTACTAAAGATCATGGCTGACATAGCAAGAATTGTAGTTAAAGCAGTCATCAAGATAGGTCTCATACGAGTTCTACCAGCTTCAACTAAGGCTTCCTTTTTACTCAAGCCATCAATTCTCAGCTGATTAACATAATCTACAAAGACAATACCGTTGTTAACAACAACGCCCATAAGTATCAAGAAGCCCATCATCGATACCAATGACAACTGCTCTCCAAAGCCCATCAATCCAATCATTCCACCTGTAAACGCCAACGGAACTGTGAAAATGACAATAAATGGAGATAGCAAGCTCTGGAACTGAGCCACCATTACAAGGTATATGAATAAGAATCCTAATCCAATCATCAAAAGCATATTCTTAACAATCTCATCAACCGACTCAGTTTCACCCTCTAAGTCAATCGAGTAACCATCAGGAACATCATATTTTTTAAGATCCTTCTTCAAATCACGGCTTAAAAGAGTTACATTATAGCCTTCCTTAGCAGTTGCTGATACCGTTATGAATCTAGCTTGATTATCTCTTCTGATACTAACTAAGGCCTTAGAATCCTGCTTCTTAGCAAATTCAGAAAGTTTGTGCTCTTCAGTTTCTTCCTTGCCCTCATCATCAGTGGTCTTAGTCTCAAACTTACGATCCATAAGCTTATCAAGCTCTATCTCATCATTTTCATTTACTATTGTAACCTGGTACTCATTGTCATCAACTCTAACAATAGTTGCATCCTTTGTAGTTGTAGTGCCCTTTAAGATTTCCTGATAAACCTGGGCTACAGTAAGACCTAATCTAGCAGCCTTATTCTTATCGACGATAATATTAATCTGTTCATCGCCTTCTTCCTGACCATTTGAAATCTCTTCAAAGCCTTCATAGTCATCTACAATATCCATTATATCTTCGCTTATTTCAAGAAGCTTGTCTGTATCATTTCCTGTTATCTTAATGGATAAACCACTTCCAAGCATCGCGCTCATATCCATATTAGACTCAGAAACCGAGTAGTCCTCAAGCTTTTTATTCTTAGCTAATATATCATCTATCTCTTTAGCCACACGCTTATTATCATGACCAAAACCCTCATCTAGCATTACAAAGAGTGACATACTCCTTAGGCTTCCACTGCCAACTCCACTGATACCGTACAGCTGCAAAGAACCCGAATCTGCCATAGCTCCTACATCTGAGACTCCCTTAACCTTAGAAAGCTCGTCAACAAGCTTATCTGTTTCATCAATTATCTCTTCATTTTCCATATCTTCCACATATCTGAATGATACAGATACCTGCTCACTACCCATTTCTGGGAATATAATGATACCCATAGTTACAAGCTTATAGGTACAAGCAACCAAAAGAGCAATGGCAATAAAAATAGGAACTATTTTAAGCTTCAAGCAAAATCTAAGCGCCTTCTCATATCCATTTAGGAAATGCTCAAAAAGTCTATGATCTTTTTCTTTGCTATTTCTAAATACTGTTGCACTCATAGCTGGAACAACCGTTAGCGCTACAACAAGACTTGCTCCTAAGCTGAAGGTAATGGTTAAACACATATCCATCATCAACTCTCTTGTCAGTCCGTCTGTAAAAAGGATTGGCAAGAATACACATACAGTAGTTATAGTAGACGCGGTAATAGCTGCCGCTATCTGCTTAGCGCCGTAAACCGCCGCCCTTGCAGCAGGCACACCCTCGGCTCGCAGTCGATAGATATTCTCAATCGAGACGACGGAGTTATCTACTAACATACCTATACCAAGCGCAAGACCTGAGAGCGATATAACATTAAAGGTTATACCTGTAAAGTACATCAAAACAACCGCAAACATTACGGATAAAGGAATTGATATCGCAATAATAGCAGTTGGTCTCCAGTCAAGCAAAAAGATCAACAATACTATAACCGCTAAACCAGCTCCTAAAACAAGGTTGCTAAGTACAGAGTTAACAATGACATCTATATATTGTCCCTGATCCATAACTGCGATAAAGTTAAGACCTTTATACCTCTTTTCAAGGTCCTTAATTGCCTCATTGCAAGAATCAGATACCTCTGAGGTAAATGCAGTAGACGACTTTGTAATAGATAATACAATAGCCGACTCTTTATTAACTCTCGCATAATTGTCTAACGAATCGTTAATTACAGTGACATAGGCAACATCCTTAAGCTTAACATCACCCACGCCATCCATCTTCATTAAGACAAGATTTTTAAGCTCATCTATAGATTCAAACTCTTTACCAACCTTTAGAAGATACTGTGTCTTATCATCAGAAATATATCCTGCTGGCATGTCAAAGTTCTGTGCCGATAAAATACCTGATAAAGTATCCATCTCCAGCAAGGCGTCGATATTAGCATTTTTCCTTGCTGTCTCAATAGAGTCATTGTACGCCTTCTTAGCGTCCTTTAACTCCTGCTCGCTCTGCTTAATGGTAGACTCAGCTGTGCTTAGTCCTGCATAAGCAGCACCAAACTGAGAAGCCGCCGTCATCTTACCCTGTTCAACCTTCTCATAGTTTTTCTCTGCTTCTTTGACAGATTCAGCAACCGTCTTTAATACTCCCTCTGCAGTGGCGAGCTTAGTTTTGTCATTGGCAAGCTCAGTCTCAATCTGAGGAATTCTTGTAGTCTTAGCATATACTAACGTATCAAGATTCTCTTTAGTCAAGGCTTTAGCTGCATCCTTTTGATCTGCCGCATTAAGTATGGCAACTAACATTTTAAGTTTGTTCTCATTAGCGGCAGCATCCGCTAAATCGTCAGGCAACAAAGGATTGTTAGGCTGCATTTTTTTAACCTGCTTAATACCATCGTCAGCCTTCTTATAAGCATCTTCATATGCCTTTTTCTCAGCCTCTAAAGCAGCCATTTGTGCCTTTATGGAAGCAACCTGAGACTCATAGGCAGATTTAGTAGCAACTGCCTGATTAAGCCCTTTAGATGCTGTAGCTAGCTCCTTAGTAGTTTTGTTTTCAGTATCAGAAAGCTTCTCTTTTTGTGACTCAATCTCACTCTTTCCGCTAGCGAGCTTACTCTCGCCATCATTAATCTTATCAAGAGCATCTGCAAGCTTAGTGTTGACCTTCTTTAATATCTTCTTATTTATTGAATCAATCTTATCCTGATCAAGCCTTATCTCAATAGACTCAGTGACATCACCAGTTGTAGATACACTAGCAACACCATCTACACGCTTTAATTCAGGAACTACATTGTCCTCTACAAAATCTGTAAGCTCGATAATATCAGTATTATCCTTAGTTACACCTACATACATAGTAGCAAGCATATCAGAAGAAATCTCCATTACAATAGGCTTGCTAGCAAGCTCTGGAAGCGCAATCTGATCAAGCGACTGACTAATCTTAGCCATCGCTCCCGCCATATCAGTATCCTCCGAGAACTCCATATAGATCATACTAAAATTCTCACCCGACTGCGACTGAATGTTCTCAACTCCGTTGATAACACCCAAAGAGTTCTCCATAGGTTCTGTAACATCAGCCTCAACCTTCTCAGGTGGTGCACCAGGATATGTAGTTATTACAGCTACATAAGGCAGATTAATACTTGGAAGTAAGTCAGTTTTCATTTTGACAAATGCAACAGCACCCAAAACTAAACACATTATTACCATTACAAGTACCAAAAACGGCCTCTTCACGCTCGTTTTGATCATAAATCCAACTCCAATCTCAATTATCTACTAAACAACAATTGACTGATGGTTCTCATCAGTCAATTAAATTGTGCTCAATTAATGATGGAATAACCTTATTCCAGTAAAGCACATAGCCATATCATATTTGTCACAAGTCTCTATCACATCGTCATCTCTTATTGATCCGCCTGGCTCAGCAATGTATTTTACACCACTCTTATGTGCTCTCTCTATATTATCTCCAAATGGGAAAAATGCATCTGAACCAAGTGACACATTTTCAAGTTTATCAAGCCACGCACGCTTTTCCTCCCTGGTTAATACCTCAGGCTTAACCTTAAAGGTCTTCTCCCACACACCATCTCTTAGTACATCCTCATACTCATCACCGATGTAAACATCTATTGCATTATCTCTGTTTGCTCTTCCAAGTCCGTCAACAAACTCTAAAGCCATTACCTTAGGATTCTGTCTCATCCACCAGTTATCAGCCTTGCTTCCCGCAAGTCTTGTACAGTGGATACGGCTCTGCTGACCGGCTCCGATTCCGATTGCCTGACCGCCCTTTACATAACACACTGAGTTTGACTGTGTATACTTTAAGGTAATCAAAGAAATCATAAGATCAATCTTAGCCGACTCAGGAATATCTTTATTCTTAGTAACAATATTCTGAGTTAAGAAATCAGTATCAATATTTAACTCATTTCTTCCCTGCTCAAATGTTATTCCATATACCTGCTTCTTCTCAATTGGATTAGGCTGGTATGAAGCGTCAATCTTAATTACGTTATATCCGCCCTTCTTCTTAGCCTTTAAGATCTCTAAAGCTTCAGGCTCATAATCAGGAGCGATAACTCCGTCTGAAACCTCTCTCTTAATAAGCTTAGCTGTAGCGACGTCACAAGTATCAGAAAGTGCAATAAAGTCTCCAAATGATGACATTCTGTCAGCGCCTCTTGCTCTTGCATAAGCAGAAGCTAGTGGAGTTAACTCGCCCATATCATCAACCCAGTAGATCTTAGCCTCTGTATCGGTAAGTGGAAGTCCAACTGCAGCTCCCGCTGGACTTACATGCTTAAATGATGTAGCAGCAGGAAGATTAGTAGCCTTCTTTAGCTCACTTACAAGCTGCCAACCGTTAAATGCATCCAAAAAGTTAATGTAACCAGGCTTGCCATTAAGCACCTCAATAGGCAACTCACTGCCATCCTCCATATATATCTTAGATGGCTTCTGGTTAGGATTACAACCATATTTTAATTCTAAATCTTTCATTATTAGGACTCCTTTACTTATTCTTGTTAATTATTCTGGTCTCATAGCTTCCATCAGCTATATTGATATATCTTACAAACAGTGACACCTTGTTGTCTTCATTTAAATTCTCCCATACCAAAGAGGTAAATGAATCAATATCACCCTTGATATCTACAACTGTAGGCTCTCCCTCAAATGTTGGAAGTGGATTGCCATCACCCATATATGTGTGGATGAATCTTCCCTCGCCAGCCTTAGGATTCTCATAAGAAAATGTATATCTGTTGCAGGCTGAAGGATCTCCGTTATTACTCTTTAATATTGACATCTGGTAATCATAATTGCCATTCTCAATAGTCATAAGACCTGAAATTCTAGGTGTATAATTAGGAGCGTCTGGCTCAAACTCCCTTGATCTTAACGACTGCTCAAATGTAAGTCCCTTAGCTAATCCATCATAAGCAGTATCTGTCTGATCTCCGTTAGTTACTATAGTCTGATTGTTTAAGACTCTAACTGGAGCATATATAATAAGGCTTGGATCCTCAAGCTTAGCAGGGTCAAATGCCTCAGTTCTGATGCCTTCACCCTCCTCAACAAATACACGATTTCTGCTGTTCTCACTTCTACCCATTATAAAGTAAGCAGTAACAGCATATTTACCGTCCTCGCTCTTACCAATTACGATACCTCTTCCAGGGTATGAAGTAGACTTAAGCTCGTCTCCTAAACTAAGCATTTTCATAGTTACGCCTCCTAAATTACATTATTTTAAAAGATTACACTCTATACTACCACAACCAGATATTAAAAAGCAACAAAAAAATAGACTCGCGAAGGCGAAACCTTGCCTTTACACGAGTCTAATATAACAACATATTAAATATTAGTATCTAGCTATCTTATCTGAAGGAAGGTATCCTTCATACCTCTTAGAGCTAATAACAACTGTTATCTTGCTCCAGGCGTTACCATAAGAATCTTTTACTTCTTCAAGAATTGTAATCTTCTTCTTGGCCTTCTTGATGGTAGCAACACTTGATGCATTAGCTGAAGCAGCGCTATAAATCTTAGTTTTGGTATCCTTAGTCTTAGCTCTGTTATATAGAGTTACTTTGGATTGTGGAATATATCCATAATACTTTTTATCATTAACAGTATAAGATACATAAGCCCACGAATTGCCATAATTATTGACTGAATTGCAATAATATGTGACATAGCTGTTAACTGGAACTGTTACTATCTTGGTTCCCTTCTTAGCAGGTGTTTCTTTAATCTTGTACTTCTTAAGAGTATAAGCCTGCTTAGTTCCATTCTGACTTGTCCTTGCCACGATTACTGGAGATAAAACTGTTCTAGAATTCTTATCAACATATCTCACCATATAAGAATACTCTAAGCCCGAGCTTAAGTTAGTATCCGTATAAGTTAAACTATCTGAATCAACAGCTGCAACCTGAGTGAAGCTACCATTTCTAGCATTGGATCTTAGTATCTGATACTTAACAGCACCTGAAACCTCTGACCATTCAATTGTAATACTATTCTTGGTCTTAGACTTAAAGCTTGCAGTCTCAAATTTAGGGCTTATGATCTTAAAGGTAGTAGTCTTAACTACCCCATCATAGTCTCCTAAGCCTGTAACAGTAACATTGGCCGTTCCTAAGTCTATGTTATTCTCGTATGTTAGCTGATAATCTTTACCTTTTACTAATGTAGCTCCCTTTTTGCCCATGACAGAAACGTTTGGAGTTATAGCTTCTCCTGTATAAAGCTGATCTTCAATAGCCTTAACCTGCATAGAAGATGAATAATTATCAAGTGAATTACTATACCAGAAATTACAGTCAACATTACCCGTAATACCATTGATATTGCCTGTGCTTGAATACTGCCAAAACTCGTATGTACCTGTGTATGAAGTCTTAGTAGTATAATTAGCAAGCCAGATTGGGTATTTTTCTGCTATCTCTTCAGGATACAAATGATATAAGAACATACTTGGATTGCCGTATAACATAGGTGTATAACCTGCTGCCGCTATAGTATCACAGAAAGCCATACAAATCTCTGTCATCTGCTTCTTGTTAAGATTGGCATCATATAGTCTTCCCTTAGTAGGACCAGACTCAGAATAAAACTCGTAATCAAATATCAAAGGCATATCAATCTGATAGTCGCCAATCTTGCTAAGAAGATGGTTGGCTTCCTCAATAGCCTCTTTCTTAGTAATAGCCTGGGAATAGACATAAACTCCAACCTTGATTCCAGCATCAATACATCCCTTCATATTGGTATTGTATTTAGAATCAAGACCTAAGTTACCAGTAACCGCATATCTCATACCCATTCTAACAAATGCGTAATCAATACCAGCCTTTTTAACTTTATTATAATCAGTAACTGGATTAAATTGAGAAATATCTATACCATTGTAGATCTTAAGATTGTCATATCTTGAATTATGGGTATATTTCTTGCCTGTGTAAGGATTCGCCTTAGAATCAACCTTAGATAACGAAAAACTATTAGCTGTATCACCCATATAAAATGAATCAGCTATCTCCTTACCTGTAAGTCTAAGCTCACCAGGATCCGCCTCAGCAGCCGGAGCTATAGCCATAGCAAATATCATAGTGACTGCAATTAAAAAAGAAAATGCTGTCCTAAAAGACTTATTAAAAATATGCTTCATGTGAACCTCCTTAAAAAAATATCGAAATCAGACCACAACGCTCTAATTATCGAAACCCGCTAACATAAATGATTTTAGCATAAATTTCCCAAGAAAATGTGATATTTTCATTTGTTCACAAACTTTTAACAAAAAATAACCCAGAGCCCTTAAAGCTCTGGGTATATATCCATTATCATGCCGTATTAAAGTGCCTCGTGGAAAGTTCTTGAGATAACGTCATCCTGCTGCTCCTTAGTGAGCTTGATGAAGTTAACTGCATATCCTGATACACGAATTGTAAGCTGTGGATAGTTCTCTGGATGTGCCTGTGCGTCCATAAGAGTCTCTCTATTAAGAACGTTAACATTCAAATGATAGCCACCCTTCTCTGTGTAACCATCCAACATATTTACTAAGTTGTCTACCTGTGCTGTACTTACCTGTGCTGTACTTACCTCTGCCATAGCTTTGTCCTCCTTAAATTTGATTATATATTATTAGTTGTTATTAAAATTAAAATAGTAATGATTACTATTTCTATAATTCAATTATAGTAATCATTACTATTTTTGTAAAGTCTTTTTTTCAAAAATAATGTATTTATTTAAGTACAATCCTAATTACGCTTAAACTCTTCTAATTCAAGGCCTTCATTATTATCTAATACCATGTTAATGATCCAGTCATTTGTAAATAACAAGAGTGGATTACCCTTCATATCCTTAACCTTCTTGACATCATTTAAGCGCTTTAGCGAGTTAAGATCAGTCTCTACATCCTTAACCCATCTGATATAGCCGTAAGGCAAAGGCTCTAGCCTAACCTCGCAGCCGTATTCATTTTCAAGACGGTATTTTAAGACGTCAAACTGCAAGACACCGACAACTCCTGCAATAATCTCGCTCATTCCAAGCTGATAGTCCTGAAAGAGCTGAACAGCACCCTCCTGCGCAATCTCGGTAACACCCTTCATAAACTGTTTACGCTTCATAGAGTTTAACTGTACTAATCTTGCAAAATGTTCTGGAGCAAATGTAGGAATACCCTCATACTCAAACTTCTTGCCAGGGGCGCATATTGTATCTCCAATCGAGAATAAAGCCGGGTCAAACACACCGATAACATCACCTGCATATGCCTCTTCAAGTACCTTTCTGCTTGAAGCCATAATCTGCTGTGGCTGGGAAAGCTTTAATTTTCTACCACTTTGAACATGGTAAACATCCTTAGTTGCATCAAATCTTCCTGAGCAGACTCTCATAAACGCTATTCTGTCTCTGTGCGCCTTGTTCATATTGGCCTGAATCTTAAAGACAAATGCTGAAAAGTCCTCTGATAAAGGATCAATCAAGCCTTCTGAACTCTCTCTTGGAAGTGGAGATGTTGTCATCTTAAGGAAATACTTAAGGAATGTCTCAATACCAAAGTTATTAAGTGCAGATCCAAAGAACACAGGGCTTAACTCTCCCTTTGAAACCTTGTCCATATCAAGTTCTTCAGCTGCGCCATCTAATAGCTCTATCTCTTCATTTAACTGATTAAACTGTAATTCATCAACTATATCCTTTAACTTAGGATCATCTAATGCTAAATCAGTCTCTAAAGCAGACTTAGAGCCTCCAGTTGATACCGCCTCAAATGTTGACACAATCTTGGACTCTCTGTCATAAACTCCTCTAAAAGCCTTGCCAGAGCCAATCGGCCAATTCATAGGGCATGTATGAATACCGAGAACCGACTCAATATCATCAAGCAGGTCAAATGTATCCATAGCCTCTCTATCCATCTTGTTAATAAAGGTAAAAATCGGAATGTGTCTTAAGGTACATACCTTAAAAAGCTTAATGGTCTGTGCCTCAACACCCTTAGATGCGTCGATTACCATAACAGCTGAGTCCGCTGCCATAAGGGTTCTATATGTATCCTCCGAGAAATCCTCATGTCCAGGGGTATCTAGAATGTTAATGCAGTAATCATCATACTCAAACTGAAGAACTGATGAAGTTACTGAAATACCTCTCTCCTTTTCTATATCCATCCAATCAGATACTGCATATTTAGAATTGGCCTTACCTTTAACGGAACCAGCTGTATTTATAGCTCCTCCGTATAACAAAAACTTCTCGGTAAGAGTAGTTTTACCAGCATCCGGATGTGAAATAATTGCGAATGTTCTTCTTCTCTTAATCTCTTTAGTTACGTCAGACATAATAAATCCTTTCAATATTCGGTCTTATTTTATTAACCCGCCATAAAGGCTTGCTCCTCCCATTTGGCAATCCTTTTTCTAAGTTCGGATTGAATATAGCTTTTGACCTTTGATTCTATAAGAACCCCTTCACTATTTTGAAATTTATAAAAACCAATAGCCTCCCTTACAACTCCGTCCATAAACTCCTTTTGAACAAAGTTAAAAACATTACTTAACTTGGCAAATTCTAGTATATCATTTGCCTTAAAGTTGCTCCTGTCAGACATACCTTTTCGATATGATGTCCACTTGCCAACTATTTCTTTATTCATAATGGCATCAATGTCATCAAAGTAGTGTCCGCATTGAGAGATAGCAAACTTCTCGTATTCATTTACATCGCTATCCCATCTGTCATATATCTCTTGAATTTTCTTATCAAATATCTCAACCTGATTTGATATGTAATTATGCATTACCTCATGAACCCAGACTCTGCCATCACTACCATTTATCCTTATATATTTATATCTGTTAAATATTTCCTTATCTACAACATTCTTTGACTTATAAGTGTACATCCACTCAACAAAAATGTTTCTACCAAAATAACTAGTATATATTTTGTCATAATAATTCTTAAAGTCTTCATTTTCTAAGCGGCTATAGTATGAGCACTGGGATCTGACTGCAGCATACTCCTGTTCAATCTGATTAATCCAGGCCTGAATAAATGGACCAAGCTCTCTTGAGCAGTCTTTATTAAACTCAAATCCTATCTGCTTTAAGATTTCAGCTTCGGCCTCTTGAATTAGTGAAGATTCACGTTCTTTAAGTATGCTTATCAGAGTTGCCTTAGCATCCCTTACAACAGTGTTGATTGCCTCTTTAGATTCTCCCCAATAAATCTTATCAAAAAATGGTACTTCTAGTCTCATATTCACAACAATTAAATCATCTGTTGCAAATGCAGGAATAGAAGGCAATTTAATACCTTTTGAGCCATCATATTCCTTTAAGACATCTGCCATCATTTTCTCATAACTCTTTTTACAGGCAGACAATACCGGATCAAGAACCATAATAGAAAAATACTCTACTAACTCAACAGTATCAAAATCAAGATTTTTGATTTTAAGCATATATTCTGATGGAACAAATTCAAGATTTCCCTCTTCAATAACCGGATAATACTTAAAATCACCCTTGTGAAGCTCTAAGTTAACCATTGCCTTTTCAAGTTCTAAGGTTTTATCTGCTAGTTCTATTACATTGTCATCGGATATTTCCTTAAAACTGTCAGATAGTATATTAAGGTAATCCTCTTTTATAATATCAGAGTTCTCCTTAATCTTTGCGATGAACTGATCCTTTATATAGTTTACTGCGCTATTTAAAAGCTCAGCAGCAATATGCATAACTAACTCATCCGTCTGGTCATCAGGAGTTATTCTCTTTCTGTTATCTACATCAACTATCAGGTTGTTAATAAAACTATCTGAGACAATGGCAATAGTCTTTTTCTCATGAACTGGCATCTCAAAACTTATCTTAGACTCAGGAAGTTTAACTTCAGATAAATCGTCTTTCTTGTACCAAATTACTTCTTGCTTCTTGATTTCCTCTTCAACTTCCGCCATACTCTCAATACAATCATATGTCACTTTGGCACAATTTTCATCATAGTCCGATTCCATAAGCTCATCTAAAAGCGTTTTTCCAAACTCATCTAAGTTGCCACCCGCTTTATCATAAGCCACCCTGATATGATCTAGCTTGGTAGATACTAAGCGTTGTGAAGATGCATACTCATTTAATGCATGAATTGCATCTTGGCATTTTACCTCTAATAGCTCATCAAGCTTAGACTCACAGTTATAAAATGTCTCAGCATTTAATGCATAAAAACGACAGACCTTAGCTAATATCTCTGAAAATTCATTGTTAGTAGCACTAACCTTATCATTAATTGGCTTTAAGGAAGCAAACGCTTCTGTAAAACTCCCCGCAGAAGAATCAACCTTCATAAGTTCTCGCTGAAGCTCAGTAAAACTATTAGAAATATCAGTTAACTGATACTGATCAGCAAGTCTTATATTAGTTCCTAATCTCTTAAGGAGGGATGTCTTATGCTGCGATACACTCATTGATCCAGCCACATCAATCACCTCTCATGTCTTGATATTCAAGTGTCACAATATTGCACTCTTCCCATTTTAGAGGCTTGTACTTTTGTGACGCTTTTTTATAATCTTTACATGCATAGATATCTAAATAATATCTGCTTAGGAACGCCATCCACCTATTCTGTCTAGAATTTCCCTTGTCAATATACTCCGTGTCTGGAAACATTCCCATACTAGCATATACATTACCCTCTTCTTTAAAGGTTGCAAATGCTTCATGCATGAGTAATTCCATTATATTTTTAGGCGTATTACTAGCCTTTCTACCAGCTTCACACGCATATGCTTTATTGGCTACTAAAGGACAAAATACTAATAGTCCCTTCATCTCACCAGCATCGTTAAGCGCGTAAAAATACCTTCTTAAACAATTAGCAGGAGCGTTTTTATTGATCGTGCTATCACATTTGACCTTGAGATCATGTTCAAAGTCAAGAATTGATGGCAAAAATGCATCTCTTTGTCTGCGCTTATAGATTGTGAACTTAGCTGGATTTCTCGCATCTAGCCAGTTGTCGCTAAGCTCAATCATGCGCATTTCAAGATCTGGATCCATCGCCTCATAGTACTTATACTCTGCAATTGTTAGCTTGTATTTCTTCTTTATCTGCTCTCTTGTAGCCTTGATAGATGCGTTATTTCTTGGCTTTAATTTGCCAAGGTCAAATACAGGTTCTGCACCTGCTCTTAGGCTACTAAATCCAAGGTCTTCAAGCTTCTTGGTAAGTTCTGTACCTACATTAATCATAGCTATGCTAAGCTTCTTGGATTTACACATATCCTTAAACTCACTCATAAGAGTAGAAAGATCTTCATCTTTACATATTGGACCACCACTTATTATGGTTTCCTTGCCTACGTAAGCGTAAGGGACGACTCCCTTTACAGTCTGGCTCTCAAATAGTTTGCTTCTTCTGTCTAAAGCCTGGAATGCAGCGAAATTTGTAGGGAAGTTGTAGACTAAAGCCTTAGCAAGATCTAGGCCGGTTGCCGTTTCAAGAAGAGAAGCTTCTTCTGGCTCTTCTTTAGCTACCATTGCAGCTGTTTCTGCTGTTTCTGCATGCTCTGCTTCTTCTGTAGTCTCTTCTGCTACTTCTGCAGGCTCTTCTGTTACTTCTTCTGCTACTTCTTCTGCAGTTTCTTCTGCTACTTCTTCTGTAGTTTCTTCTGCAGGCTCTTCTTCTACTTCTTCTGCAGTTTCTTCTGCCACTTCTTCTGTAGTTTCTTCTGTAGTTTCTTCTGCCACTTCTTCTGTAGTTTCTTCTGTAGTTTCTTCTACCACTTCTTCTGTAGTTTCTTCTACTTCTTCCTCTGCAGGCTCTTCTGCCACTTCCTCCGCAGTTTCTTCTACTTCTTCCGCAGTTTCTTCTGCTACTTCCTCTGCAGGCTCTTCTGGCTCTTCTTCTGCAGGCTCTTTTACCACTTCTTCCGCAGTTTCTTCTGCTACTTCCTCTGCAGGCTCTTCTGGCTCTTCTTCTGCAGGCTCTTCTACCACTTCTTCCGCAGTTTCTTCTACTTCTTCCTCTGCAGGCTCTTCTGGCTCTTCTTCTGCAGGCTCTTCTGCCTCTACTTTTGCAGTTTCTTCTACTTCTTCCGTAGTCTCTTCTACTTCTTCCTCTGCAGCCTCTTCTGCCACTTCTTCTGTAGTTTCTTCTACTTCTTCTGCAGTTTCTTCTACTTCTTCCGCAGTTTCTTCTTCTACTTCTTCCGCAGTTTCTTCTTCTACTTCTTCCGCAGTTTCTTCTTCTACTTCTTCTGCAGGCTCTTCTGCCACTTCCTCCGCAGTTTCTTCTACTTCTTCCGCAGTTTCTTCTGCTACTTCCTCTGCAGGCTCTTCTGGCTCTTCTTCTGCAG
>JAIKVP010000227.1 GCA_024685635.1 Lachnospiraceae bacterium | reverse complement strand
AGTTTAGTAAAAAATGCATTTACTTTTCCGTAGTATATGTAATTATCATTTTGTTCTAAATTAGTATTATCATTATCATCTAAATAATAAAAAGGTGTACTATTTTCATCCCATAAATGAGAGATAGAATTTGTAAAAACTTCGTTTTGCATAAAGTCACCCTCCTCTATAGTATTCTTATTAGTTATCTAATATTTATTAGTTATCTAATATTTCTTATTTATCCCTCTTCACCAATCTTAATGTCCTTAAATACTCCTTGTGCTCATCAGTCACACGGTAACTCTCAATAGCCTTAGAAATAGTCTTATTATGCACCCAAGGATCAAGCTTGCAGTCTTTAATAAATGTAATTGCATCTTCATATTGTTTAGCAAGAGCAGTCGCAAAATACCAGGCAATCATCATATTAATGTAGTACTCATCTGACCTTATCTTAGAAACTCTTGTCATATATTTCTTCTTATAATCTTCATTTAAGAAATGATCCATCAGCATCTTAATTCCAAATCTTATGCTGTAGGTATTAGTTGAATTAAGCCAATTATCGATGCTAGTTAACAACTCTTCTTTATGCTTTTTAAAAACCTTTGGAATCATCTGATCGCATGTAGCCCAGTTATCAACATAGGGAAGAAAAGCATTTAGCTTTTTTATACATTCATCATAATCTTTCTCTTCAGAAATAATAAATGCATGAAGCTGATTCTCGTCAAAAAATTTATGTGGCAGGGAAGATAAAAACTCGTCAATATCCTCCCTTTTTGCAAGCTCTTTTGCGTACTTTCTAAGAACTGGCGTCCTTATTCCTATAAAATCTAGCGCGTCCACACTAGGAGTAAGCCCCGCCTGAAAATCCCTATACTTCTCGTCTGCATTTTCAAATAGAAATTTTCTTATTTCCTCATTTACTGACATAAAACACCGCCTAGTCTACCTTGCTCTTAAGTTGCAATTTATGCTCATACATCAGCTTATCAGCCAACTCCTCAGCATTGCCAAGCGAGTTTTGACCGCAAATGTAGTCGGCCGCGCCGTATGCAATCGCCATCTTAATTGGAGGATGCTCTTCAGCATTATATTCATCAATCATATGCTCAAAATTAAGCTCTGCTCTCTCAAATCTGGTTTCAAGATTCTTGCCATCTAGAATTGCTACAAACTCATCACCACCAGTTCTAAAGATTCTACCGAACTCTCCAAAACATGTCTTTATCATTTTCGCAGCGCCGACAATGTGTCTGTCACCCTCAAGATGTCCGTACTGATCATTAACCTTCTTAAGATTGTTTACATCAAACATAACAATAATATAATGTCCATCCTCAGAATGCACCAGATTCTTCTCGTACTCATTAAATGCAAGACGGTTCTCTAAAAGTGTTAAACCATCCTCGTGAGCCATCTTCTTCATTTCATTTGCATGAGAATTCTCTTCATTTATGCTTATTAGCGACTTGATTTCATATAGACCTAAAAGCATAACAAACAAAAATATTCCAAATCTAAATACTATTCCATAATCTCCCGCTGGATTAACATAATAGCCAAGAATGTCAGCTAATCCAGAAACAGAAAGTACTGTAAATGCAGCAATTACTATGCCTATATTCTTACTGCTGATTGTCCTATATTTAAATGCCTTCACTATCATAACAACTACAAAAATGAAAGTTCCAATAATTATAGAATGCGTGATTTTAAGCATGCTGTGATAATCTATATCCGTAGTTAGTGTAATTATCATTTGAATTACAAGGTTAAGTAAAGAAATAATTGAAACAATAATAGGTGCTTTTGACTTAGCGTTATTAGTCAAATATGCTACCAGATAAATAGCAGGTATTGGAAATACAGCTAGTGTAAAATAATTAATAAAATGACACACCGGACTGTTTCCCGTAAACATTTGTATAATCAGGGTTTCAACGATACACCAGCCTGCACTGACCATAGCTTGCAAGCCTAAAAATATTGGCTGCAATCTATTCTTGTTATCAATATAAAATACAATACCAACTATCAAGATGCAAAATCCAAATAAGATAGTAATTAGGCAAATGTTAAATGATAATATATTCTTGTTTACCATATTCTTCATGTACTGTGCTGGATTGGCAAAATATATGTCTCTTATAAACTCAGTACCATCACTATATACTGGTTCTAGTACCATTTTTAATTCTGATTCTTCATCTATATCATCCACATTTATGTAATGAATATAGTATCCATATGACTTTCCAAAAAATTTGCTGAATTTAGGATGAAAATCATAGCAGAGTTTATCATTTACATATACAGAAAGTTCAACTGCTTTACTGTGAAAACAAAGACATGACTCATTATATTTTGAATCTATTGTAGTTTTTACATTAAAACTCTCTTCCTGCTTTAGGTTTTTGAAATCAACCTTACTGCCATCATCATAAGTCCAACAATCATTAAACTTATACATATTGGTTGAAACTGAATTAATATTAGTCATTTTTGTAGTAAAAATCATAATAATTACAGCCACCAGCATTATAAAAACTATTAAATGCATTATTATTGGTATTCTTTTTATCATAAATCCTCCATGTATTCATACCTGTTGATAGTCGTACTTATGTTCGAGTTACAGCTATCTCTCAATCTGATTTCTGTTTATATCTAAACTATTATTTTTCATCAGTCTGAGTAATATTCATATCTATACTATAGCTATTCATCAGTCCGAGTTATGCTCATATTTATACTATAGCTATTCATCAGTCCGAGCTATGCTCATATCTATACTATGACTATTCATTGATCAGTTCATTCTCTATTCACTTAATAATAGTCATTCTATATATTTGTGTCTATGCTTCAAACTCATTTGCTCAAATATTATAACTACTTTCACACTATCTTATAGTATATCACTTATAGCATTATTCATTCAATAGAAACTAGCAGGATTTGCTAGTAAAGATTTCAATAAATCGCCAATAAATATAGCCATTAAGCCCTAAAACCCCATTGTTTTCTAGTGTGAACTTCTTATTAATCCAGCTATTATGATATTTATAGAGTATTAGACTCCCTAACAAAAAAATAATTACTAATACTGCTTAAATTCTCATTTTTCTTATTGAATATGTCTTTTGATGTGATATAATAAAGTTCAATATATTTTAAGTCACGCATAAGCGCATTAGAATCAGGAGGCTATTATGGGATCAAGAGCAGACAAGGCAGTAGACAATCACAAGCATTTTTATACTTGTTCAGCATCTGTATTAGCAGCATTTGCTGACCAGATTAATATCGACGAGGCAAATGCTAAAGAAATCTCTAAACCCTTTGCGGGAGGGCGCATGGGCAAATGTGGAGCAGTATTGTCTGCAGAGTATGTATTAAAAGAGTTCTATAAAGATGATGCTGACGCTAAGATTGAAGAATTTGAAGATAAATTTAAGGCTGCTGACAAGGGTTCTGTTATCTGTATGGATCTAAGAGGTAAGGTTCCTGGCTCTTGTAGAGCTTGCGTTACTGATGCCGCTAGAATTCTTGAGGAAATGCTTGGATAATCCTTAACTAATATTTCTTTTATATCTTTTTCTACACTGATTAGCTAGCATTTTTGATTCTTGCATTAATATATAATAGGCTAAAAATT
>JAIKVP010000205.1 GCA_024685635.1 Lachnospiraceae bacterium | reverse complement strand
TGTCGCTGAGATAGCTGACCGTTCCTTTGGAGCAGATGCTACGATTTGCTCTAAGATGGTTTCTGCTGCTGTTAAGGGACTTAACAATAGTGGTATGATTGCGACGCTAAAGCATTTTCCTGGAATGAGGGCGGCTAGTTCTGATACTCATATCAAGGCGGCCAATGTAAAGTCTGACATAGCGGAACTTAGAGAAGTTGACTTTAAGCCTTTTATTTCAGGCATTAAGGCAAATGCTGACTTTGTGATGCTTTCGCACGAGTCGGTTAATGCTGTGACCGGTGATACAACACCAGCTACTATGTCGTCACTTGTTATTAAGGATATTTTAAGAGACGAGCTTGGCTTTGAAGGCGTTGTTATAACTGATGCTATGAATATGGAGCCTATTGTCGGCAGGTATGAAGCAGATGAAGCTGCTGTAAGTTCTGTTAAGGCTGGAGTAGATATTATACTTATGCCTAACGACCTAGAGTTAGCCTATAACGGCATTGTTACTGCTGTTAAAGATGGCGATATTACAGAAGAAAGAATTAATGATTCGGTTAGAAGAATAATAAAATGCAAGCTCTTAAAGGGTATAATTAAGCTAGACTCTGATTTAGTCATTGACGCAATCGGTGATTCCTATGATGATATTGGTCAAATGGAGAATGATTAGCATTTTCTATTCTAATACTTGATTTAATATGTTATACTTTATGGTGTCTTTTTATAAGGCGCCATATTTTTAACTACAAAGGAGAAGGTTATGAGTAACGACAGATATGTTAGCCCACTTTGTGAGCGCTATGCGAGTAAGGAAATGCAGTACATTTTCTCTCCGGATATGAAGTTTAAGACTTGGAGACGTTTGTGGATTGCGTTAGCTGAGACTGAGAAGGAGCTTAATTTAACAGATGAGAACGGGAATCCACGTATCACTGATGAGCAGATTGAAGAACTTAAGTCTCACGTAGAGGACATCAATTATGATGTTGCTAAGGCTAGAGAGAAGGAAGTTCGCCATGATGTTATGAGTCATGTTTATGCTTATGGTCAGCAGTGCCCTAAGGCTGCTGGTATTATCCATTTAGGTGCAACTAGCTGCTATGTTGGAGATAATACTGATGTAATTATTATGACTGAGGCTATGAAGCTTGTTAGAGCTAAGCTTATCAATGTAATTAATGCTTTGTCTGAGTTTGCTGTTAAGTACAAGGATTTACCTACTTTAGCATTTACGCATTTTCAGCCAGCACAGCCTACAACTGTTGGTAAGAGAGCAACTCTTTGGATTGAGGAGCTTTTACTTGACCTTTCTGATTTAGAATATATGATTGACCAGCAAAAACTACTAGGCTCTAAGGGAACGACCGGAACACAGGCAAGTTTTTTAGAGTTGTTTAATGGTGATCACGACACAGTAAGTAAAATAGACGGTAAGATTGCTGAGAAGATGGGCTTTAAGGAATGTTATCCTGTATCAGGCCAGACCTACTCAAGAAAGGTTGATACAAGAGTTATCAACGTACTTTCTGGAATTGCTCAGAGTGCTCATAAGTTTTCAAATGATATAAGACTTTTACAGCATTTAAAAGAAGTTGAGGAGCCTTTTGAGAAGAATCAGATTGGTTCTTCTGCTATGGCATATAAGCGCAACCCTATGCGTTCAGAGCGTATTGCATCACTTGCTAATTATGTAATGGTTGATGCGCTTAATCCTGCAATCACAGCTGCTACTCAGTGGTTTGAGAGAACCTTAGATGATTCTGCTAACAAGAGAATCTCAGTGCCTGAAGCATTTTTGGCAATTGATGGCATTTTGGATTTATACTTAAATGTTGCTGATGGTTTAGTTGTTTATGACAAGGTTATCTATAAGCATTTTATGACAGAGATTCCATTCATGGCTACAGAGAATATCATGATGGATGCAGTTAAGGCAGGCGGCAACAGACAGGAACTTCACGAGAAAATCAGACAGTACTCTATGGAGGCCGGTTTAGAGGTTAAACAGAAGGGTAATGACAACAACTTGGTTGACCTGATTGCCAACGACCCTATGTTTAACATGACCAAAGAAGAGATTGTCGCTAAACTTGAGCCAATCAACTATGTAGGTAGAGCACCAAAGCAGACAGAAGAGTTCATAAGCGGAGTTGTTAAGCCTATATTGGATGACAACAAGGACATCCTTGGTATTACAGCTACAATTAATGTTTAAAGATTAGTTTTGTGCCGGAGTGGTTTCACTCCGGTATCTCAATATATAATTACTTAAGGAAGAGTTTAGTATGGTTAAGCACGTTATTTTATGGCAGTTAAAGGATGAGCTTTCTAGCGAAGAGAAGGCGAGTGTTAAAGAGGGTATCAAGTCAGGATTAGAAGG
>JAIKVP010000107.1 GCA_024685635.1 Lachnospiraceae bacterium | reverse complement strand
CAACTAGCACACCTAGCCTTATTGCAACAGCAAGTGACAACGCATCTGCTGATTCCTCTAAAGATGCAAGCAGCAATGCGACAACAGAGGTAGCAAGTGCTAATGCAACAACCGAGGCACAAGCTACAACACAAGCAAGCGCCAACGCTACAACAGAAGCTAAAGAAACCGCATCTGGCAATGCATCAGCTAATGCAAGCAGCGACGCATCAGCCAACGCCAGCGGCGAGCCATTAGTTGAGACAACACTTGGTTCAGGTCTAGGTGTTGCTTTACTAGATGGTGAGAGCTTAGAGCTTGATTTTTCAGTAGCAGATGTTTACTATGTTCCGGTTCAGTTTACAGGAGCAGGTTACATCTCAGTTTCAAGAACTGATAAGGTAAAAGCCAAAATGAATGTTTCTTTGTTAAATGCTGAAAAGACAAGTTCATCATTTGATGAAACTATTGCTAAGAAGGAGTCTACAGAGCAGTTTGCTGTTAAGGCAACAGACTATTATCTAAAGCTGTCTTCAACAAGCAATTCTAAGCTTATAATCGCATGTAAGTTTAATAAAGGACTTTTGTTTAGCGTGGGAACTAACAAGTATAATCTTGGTATTCACAAGGCATCTAAGGCATTTTACTTAGAGTACACGGCTAAGAAGACAGGTTATTTTGCAGTTGAAAATATGACAGCTAAGAAGGTTAGCATAGTGCTATGCAACTCTTCTAAAAAGGCTTATGTTAAGACTATTTCACTTGCCGCGTACTCATCTAAAAACCATAAGGACAAGAAAACTATTGCTGGTTTTGGAGTTAAGAAGGGCGTTACATATTTGATTAAGCTTAAAACTGCCAAAAATGTTAAGAAGGTTTCACTAAAGGGTAGCTTAACAGCTTATACCACAGTTGGCGGTAAGTCATTTAAGAAGGCTAAGAGCTTAGCAAGCAAGACTACTTATAAGGCAACTCTTAATCCGGATTCTAAGCCAGAATATTACACCTTTAAAAAGACTACAATGGGCACAGATCTTGATATAACTGTTAGCACAAAAGGTCTTAAGAACCAGGGTACAATCAAGGTTTACCTCTACTACAAGGAGACCTTAGGTAAGAACAAGGGTAAGATTCTTCCAGTTAAGATTAACGGCAAGCATTTTGGATTCACTGAGAAGGCTGATTATACCAACTATATGAAGATACCATATAACTGGCCAAATAGAACCTATTACTTAAAGGTTTCTAACTCATCTAAATCAACAGGCTGCTACACAATTAAGAAGTCATAAATAAAGATTAATAATTAAAATGCAGCTGATATATCATAAGCGTTAAAGATTGATATATCAGCTGCATTTTCTATTTTAAAACAAATTTTAAAGTCTTCCGCCAGGATTGCCATCTGAACTCTTGTCCTGCATTTTAAGATGTTCTCTTGCAGCGCCGACAACAATCTTTTTGATATCATTGTCATAAAGATAGTGGATTCTAAATGTCTCTGAAGAATTCTGACTATACTTAACGTGATAGTCCATATAATTCTCAATCAGTCCTCCATCATGGCCGTTATAAAGAGCTAAATGTGCATTAAAGCTGTCCTTTTTTCTAAGTCCTGACTCTAATCCGACTGGCTCTTCAAAGAAGCCTAACATATTTTCAAAGAATTCGATGATTGAATCGGCAGTGGATTTCTTCTCGTCTTCGGTAGCATTTTCTAAAAGGCTATCATCGTACTTTACCCTAGAATATACATAGACCATTGCAAATGCTTTTAGGATTTTATCATCAACTCTTTTGTCTTTTAATTCCTTGTTATAGCCACGCTCAATCTGTTCTGTAAAGATTAGATAATCATCATATCTTTTACTTATGGCATCTATATCAATTGCAGAATCATCAGTATCAAGAATAAGCCTGTTAGAAATCTCAAATATAGCTTCTTCCCTGAGCTTGCTATTAGCTAAACTAAGCTCCGCTATCTTTAGTTCAGTCGCCTTTAGTTCATCTTCCATATCGTTTATTACGCTATCTCTTGAGATGGTTAAACTCTCTATATTACTTTTTAGTTTATTGTTTTCGACTTTTAAATTCTTTATTTCAGCATGTAGATTAGCGTTGTCTTTAGAAAGAATATTTTTCTCTTCAGTGATAGTTGCGACTGTGTTATTTGATCTTATATAACTGTCTTCCCAATAGTCAATTGAACCCTGTAACTCAACACATTTCTTTTGTAAATCTTCGATACTACTATTGTTAATTAAACGCCATTTTTCGTTCTTTAGTTTGTTATAAAATACAGTCTTTGAAAATGGATAACTCTTATTAAATGAGATGCGCTTAAGCATATCCATAAAGAATTTTTCCTGGTGATCTGTTATCTGTTTAGGCGAATTCTCGTTGTTAAAAATGACATTAGACTCAGGTGAAAAATAATCGATAACCTCGCCGTAGGTTTCTTGCAATCTTGGATCGTCAATGTCTGTGACATAAAGCAGCTTAAAACGATCAGCCCTGTTTGAAAATGGATCTATTAAAACTGTGTCAGTCTCCATAATATCTGTGCGGTCTAATCCGTTTATACCATAGAGTGCTTGAAACTTCTGGTTTTTTGAGCCTGTATCATTTACGTAAAAGAAATGAACATAGCCAAATAAATCTCTTGCAACCTGTTTAACAAAGTTTTCATTATCTCTTTCGCCTCTTCTGTTACCCATCATATGAAAAAGGCCGTTCCACTCAGTAGGTGCCCCATGCTTATAGTAAACTAGAAAAGGCAGGGCGCCTATATCATCATTTTTATTTATGAAATCAACAAATGAAGCGATATCCTTTTTTTCTAAAATGTGACTGTCTCTTTGAACTCTTAAAAATGATAATTGTTCAGGATATGAATATAGGGCTAAGCATTTGTCGTCGACAATATTATCTATAAATTCTGTTCTTACTGAGTTGCATAGTATGGTGTTAGAAACTGGTTCTCTACAGGTTGTTTTTATAGAAAGATTGACAGCAGCATTTTCGTCATTTAGGTCATAGGAAATAGCGATATCAGTGACAAACACCCTGTTTTGGGCAGCCGTAGGGGCTTCTTTGCCGTTAAAATCTCTTAGGTTATCCTTCTCTTTTATTCTAAGAGACCAGTTGTAATAGTTGTATTTTTCGGTTTCAGCTGTGGTTTTTTTCTCTTTATCAAGGAATAAGCCGAGTAACTTAATATTAAAAATATCCCCGATTTTAGAATCAGAATAAGGTTCAATATCAAACTCTTTGTAGCTTGAGAGATCAGGAGCGTCAAGGAGCCTGTTAATTTTTTCGTCAGTGTCAGGAGCCTTGATAAGTGGTGGAAGTTCAATCTCGTCATCTGATGTTATGGTGCCGATTCTTAACTTTAACCAATCAAGGGCGTATAAAACTGTTTTATTAAATATATCTTTTGAGCTAAGCTTATCTTTTGAATCTGGGGAATTAAAAATGTATCCCTCAAACTGATATGCAAAATACTCTTTATCTTGAAGAATTATGTTATTCATAGTTAGCCTCCTTATGAAAAGTTGCATATAATCATTATAGAATAATAAGTTGTTATTCACAAGAGAAGGATTGCTATTTCAATATAATTAGGCAAATAAAAAAGCCCTCTTTATCAGCAGCTTTCTGATAAAGAGGGTATATAAGTATTATTAGATTTTATAGTTTAATACTATCAATTTGCTTCTTAGCTGATTTATCAGCTCCCTTTAAAGATCGCCTATTAGGATTAGCATTTTCAACAATATGACTATTAGAATTAGCATTTCTTTCGCTTGCCTGTGCCTTTTCTAATTCAGAAACTCTAGTAAATACTTCGTTCTTAAAGTCAGCCTTGTTTATCATATATTTGATATCTTCCCTTGCAGGTCCATCTATGTTACGATGTGTCGTTATAAACTTAATATAGTCTTTAACTGTATTAACGGTATTAGTCTTAAAAGAGTTTAGTTGATCATTGTTTTTAGCTAAATTAGTTGTTAAATCAACCTTTTTAGGATCTGTTAAAAGATCTGCAATAAGTATATCGGCAATAGCGGTTGCCTTTTCATCATTATCAATTAACTTATCAACATAATTGATAGGGTTAGGACCATATTTGGATAATACATTTTTCTGTTCTTTTACAATTAAAGCTGCATTTTCTTCTACCTTTTTCCAGTCCTCATAGTAGCTGTCAGGAGAGTTACTAGCAATCTTTTTAAAGTCAGGGCTAGCAACTAGTCTGTTAACCTCTTTCTTAAATTCGTTTGGCATAAGCAAAGTGTTTAAGGTTCTTATGTTATCAAGAGAATGATCTTTTGATTCTAACATAGTAATATACTTTTTGGTTAGATAATTGATAGCCTTGTTTTTAACACTATCAGCATTATTATATGGATCAAATGTAGCAGGATTATTTCTATCAATGTCATTAATCTTTTCTAATCTATTTAGAAATACTGTTCTCTCTAATGCGTACATTCTAGTCTCACTCTTTTTTTGGCTTTGATCTACTATGGTTTTATAGGCAGCTGACCCCTTATTTATATTAGACTGTGCTATATAATTGTTGTAATTAGTTTCGAGTGAACTATCATTCATAAGGGGCACGTTTATATTGTCCTGCTCCATATTTAGGCTGTGCGTTGGGGCATTTTTCTCAAGCTGAGACTTAAAGAGTCTAGTTCTATCACGTATCTCTGCAGCTATTGAAAGTCTTGCCTTGCCATTGTCTGTTCTAGGGCCGAAGAATCCTTCTCTTGCTCTAAAGTAATCATATGAATTGCTCCAGAGATCATTAAGAGCTTGAGTCATATTAGCGATAGATGAGTTCTTGTCTGAAAGTGTATCGATGGCATTCTTAAGACTTGTGGTCATAGCTTTATATATATCTGATCCTTCAGGGGCTATATCATCATCAAAAAAGTTTGCCTCAGGATTTTTTTGTGTAAGACATAACATGGATCTATACTCTTTAAGGTTTTCTAAAATGATATTCTTATAAGTAAAAAATTGTTCATATGAAGAAATGATATTTTGTTGTTGTTTATTGTAAAAATCATCATAGATATCAGAGTTACTATCATCACTGTTTGCAGAACTATCCTTTTTTGGTTCGTTAATATCATTCT
>JAIKVP010000101.1 GCA_024685635.1 Lachnospiraceae bacterium | reverse complement strand
CATTTTGACTGTTCAAAGGGGGCTAGCGACGCTTTAACATCTTGGCCAACTTCTATATTTGCGCCAACATTATCCCTGCTTTCAAATTGCTCTCTTGAATCTTTAGCTTCATAATCTGCTGGTCTTGACTCAACCTCTTTTTTTAGTCCTTCATTGCTAATAGCTACCGGCTTTTCCGAAATATCCTCTCCGAGTTTACCTTTTTTCGCATCCTTTATAGCATCAAAATCTTTCCTGATATCCATTCCCATTGAGGCATCAGGATCCTTACTAAGTGCGTGTTCTACAGCAATTCCACCATCTTTATATTTAGCGGATGCAATTGTAAGATTATTACCCACAGATACACTGGCATTTATATCTGTCACCTTTGCAGAAGCATCTTTAATCGTAGACCAACTTGCGCTTGCCTCCCCTAAATGGCCACTTGCTTTACCAATCGTCATTTTGCCAACGCTTACGCTAGCATCCCCTCCCAATGTATAAGCGGAAGCCTTTGCCGAAACAATACCATATGAATCCATTTTTGCTGAAGCTGTACCCTTCATGCAGGCAACTTCAGCAGAAAAAGCCTTATACTCTTTGTCTTTTACAACCACTGATGCCGTATCTTTTAACTGCGCAGCGCTTCCAGAAACCTCGGCAGATACTGTACTCATTTTTCCTTCTGTACCACGTTTAAATCCCGCCGAAAAATTGAAATTCACAAAGCCACCTTCTGCAACATTTTTTAACTTTACATTATCTCCACCAAATGTATCCTCGCGTTTGAAAGCCAGCCCTCTATATTGGAACGAAAACTCATGCGCGTAAACTGATCCGCTATTTTCGCCAACAGTAATGGAGTCTTTTCTTTCCATTGCATTAAAATATGTGGTTGTTTTAGAATCATGTATTCTTCCTTCATGAGAAGATTTTTTTGTTCCACCGTTATCCCAGGAACGTTCTATGGTTACGGTTCCATCACTATTATCTGTAACTTTAAGAGTACAATCCTCCCCCATCAATGGCACATGATCCCGTAGTGATGTTGAAAGTTCAACTACATGCGACATTTTTTCAGCTATAGCATCACGTTCTTTCTCTGCTGACTGCTTGTATTGCTCATTTCTCGCATATTGCCCATCGGGATGTTTCATTGCCTCTTCATGAGAGCAACCATGTTCTCTTAAATAACTCTCCTGAGCATTAGTCGCCAAATTCACACGGGAATTAGCCTCTCTAAAAGATGCATCCAAAGACGGAACAACATCATATTTAAGCTTCTCGCCCAATCTATATGCATTCATTATAGAATCATTGTCAGAAACTCCCTCTTTAAGCGTAGTCTCAGCCTGTTCATAAGCACTAGCTATTTCTTTATCATCAAGTTTTTTGGATCCTTCATTACGATACTCGGTTCCTGTAACCTCAGAAATATCATAATTATCCATATCCAATTTTACTATTGAATAATCTAATCTTTCCCCAAGAGCTTCTAGCTGGTAATACTTATCACACAATTCCTGATATTTTTCAGGGTTGCTATCCTTAGTTTCGTCATAATTCATCGACTTAATATCTTGCCACACAGAATCAAGTTCGGCCTTGACTTCTTGACGCGAAGCTTTAAGATCTTTTATCATATGACTATTCTGGTCAGATAAATCCTTTAGATTCTGCCCCTTAGATCCCGTCATATATGCATGGCTAGACTTCGCATCTTGCTCTTCGAATTTTGCCAGCAAACCTTCTGCTTTATCCTGGGCTTTTGAATTCTCGTGAGGAATAAATTTTAAAGTGGCACTCTGAGGCTTGGATGTATCACGAGGCGCAAAATCTTCTGCTGTTTTTTCTTTTTCTTTTTCCTTTTCTTCTTTTTCTTTCTTATAGCGCTCACAAGCAGCCTTATAATCTTGGTATTCCTCCAAAGTCATACCCCACATATCAGCTTCATAACGCTCTCTGAAATCAGCATTCATTCGCATTAATTCTGCTTTCCCTTCGGGGGTTTCCATCATTTCATTTATTTGATCCCAAGAAAGATCCTCCAGCTTTTCCGGTTTTTTACCGGAATCTGATGAAGACTCCGATGCATCAGAATTTGCCTCAGAAGTTTCTCCATTACCATCAGACGCCTCACTATTTGCAGAGTCGTTTTCAGACTCTACGTCAGAATCATCCTCATCCGCCTCGTCTGTCTCGGTATTGTCTTCCGCATCTTCGTTTTCAGATTCTACAGAATCATCCTCATCTGATTCGTCTGTCTCATTATTGTCTTCCGTATCTACAGTTTCAGAC
>JAIKVP010000095.1 GCA_024685635.1 Lachnospiraceae bacterium | reverse complement strand
TAATCGTGGGCAGGTATAACCTCACCATCGCTGGTTATAATGTCAAACTCTCTTGTGTACTCGTTCCTGCCATTCTTCCAATTCTCGATGAACTCGTCAACCAAACGCTGCTGCTCATCCTCTGGAATCAAATCCTTCCAGTATAAGTCCTTATTGTAGAACTCCTCCCTTGTATAGCCAAACTTAGAGATAGTATTAGAAACATACTTAGCCTCCCAGTGCACTTCATCTTCAGGTCTTAACCAGTGAAATGCAATAAAGCCCGAATGCTCAACAATTCTCTCTAGAGTCACACTACCAAAGATTCTCTCTTCTCTCACATCAAATGCAAGGCAGTAGGTCTCAGGAATGCCATTAGCCTCATCTCTAGGATTGATAAGATGCATCATTCCACGAATCTTAAATGTCTCTGTGCCAGCCTTTAACAAAGCCTTGTGAGTAAATACAGTCTTATACCTTCTAAGATTGTCAAAATACTGCTCATTGCCCACATATCTTCCTGGCAAAAGCTCAAGATTAATCACATTATATCCAATTATATCCATAGCCTCTTCGTTCAAATGAAGAGGTTTACCATCCTCGTTAAAAATAGCGATAGCACATTTAAACTCTTTAGTAATTGATATGTATCTTGCAATCATTGTCTGATAACTCATGACCATTCCCCCTGTCTAGATCAAATACTTAATTCATTTATCAAATGCTATTAAAGTCCAAACCCCTTAAGTGTTGCAAAATAATCATCCGGAGTCTCAGCTCTTCTAATCATTTCGGCGTCACCATTTTCTTTATACAAAATCTCTGCGGATTTTAACTTACCATTATAATTATAACCCATTGCGAAACCATGTGCACCTGCATCATGAATAAATAAGATATCTCCCTTTTCAATCTCAGGAAGCTCTCTGTCAACGGCGAACTTGTCGTTGTTCTCGCAAAGAGAACCGGTTACATCATAAACGTGATCACGAGGAGAATCTTCCTTGCCCATAACTGTAATATGGTGGTAAGCACCGTACATAGCAGGTCTCATAAGGTTAACAGCAGATGCGTCAACACCGATGTAGTCCTTATAAATCTTCTTCTCATGAATAGCCTTAGTAACTAATGCTCCATAAGGTGCAAGCATAAATCTACCCATCTCTGTAAATATCTTAACATCTCCTAGACCATTAGGCACTAAGATTTCGTCAAATGCTTTGTGAACACCCTCGCCTATTGCAAAGATATCGTTAGGCTCCTTGTCCTCTGTATAAGCAACACCAACGCCACCTGAAAGGTTGATGAAGCTTAGTGAAACGCCAGTCTTCTCCTTAATCTCAACTGCAAGGCTAAATAAAATGCCTGCTAAAGTTGGATAATAGTCGTTGCTAACAGTGTTGCTAGCGATAAATGAATGAAGACCAAATTCTTCTACACCCATTTTTTTAAGACGGCTATAAGCCTCAAACAACTGCTCCTTGGTCATACCATACTTAGCATCACCAGGATTGTCCATAATATCTGTACCAAGCTCAAACTTACCGCCTGGGTTATATCTACAGCAAATCTTCTTAGGCATACCAGCAACCTCATCTAAGAAGTCAATGTGGGAAATGTCATCAAGGTTGATGATTGCGTCAATCTCCTTAGCCTTGATAAATTCCTCTGCTGGAGTGTCATTGCTTGAGAACATTACATCATTGCCAGTAATTCCAACCATCTCTGACATCATAAGTTCTGTCAAAGAAGAACAGTCTGTTCCACAGCCTTCCTCTTTTAAGATCTTTAATATAGTAGGATTAGGGGTTGCCTTTACAGCGAAATACTCTTTATAGCCCTTATTCCATGAAAATGCTTTCTGGATGTTTCTAGCATTTTCTCTGATGCCCTTCTCGTCGTATAGATGGAATGGAGTAGGGTATTTAGCTATAATCTCGTCTAATTTATCTTTAGTAACAAAAGGTGTTTTCTTCATTGTTTAAAAGCCTCCTTAAAATTCAAAAACTTTCTTTACTATAATACGAATAAATGCCTATTGTCAACCCACAAATTAAGCCCCAAAGCCCGAAAAATATTGCATTTGTCGAGACTTAAAGGGCTTAATTATTGATGTCAATTTTGATTAGGATAAAATTACTTTTTACATTTTACCTTTTGAGCCTTGGTAAATTTACCGTAAGTTCTGTTTCCGACGTCCTTAACATCTACCACTTTAATGAAGTACTTTTTGCCTTTTTTAATCTTCTTTTTGTTGCATTTTTTTATCTTAAATGTGTACTTCTTAAGAGTGTTATTTTTAACTACGCCGACCTTCTTATATTTACCATTTTTCTTGTTAGAAATGTAGATAAATGTCTTTCTAACAGACTTGTTTTTATTGTTGATTGTAACCTTTAATAAGCCCTTCTTTTTAGCCTTAGCTTTTGTTGTTTTATGAACAGATTTTTTATGTTCTTGATCGCCAGCTATAG